>JAGQPR010000519.1 GCA_020426625.1 Planctomycetales bacterium | reverse complement strand
TGTGGGGGCGCACTTCCCCCGTGTTCGGCGGGGCGGGGGTCGGGTTCGGTGGGGCGGGCGCCGGGACGGGGGGGGCGGGCGTCGGGATCGGCGGGGCGGGCGATGGGATCGGCGGCGCAAGAGACGGACTGGCTGCCGCCAGGTCTCCCGGATGAATCTCGGGAGGTTGCCCCTTGTGAGCCTTAAGTGGCTGCGATTTCGCCCCCTTTGTCACTCAGCACACTCCAAATCGAAGGTCAACATTGAAAATGTGGCGTAAAGATCTTGCCTGTGGTAAGTATCTTCCCTTGAAATTGACAGGCTAGGAAATTGACAGGCTAGAACGTCATCCCACAGGATGGTCAAAACCTATCTGTTGATGTGGTCGGCTACCAAGGAATAAAAGGGCCAATTTGAACGGAAACGCCACGGTCGCCGCTGCAACATCCCAACTTAGCCGAACTGGCTGAAAATCGATAAGGAAATGCGATCGAACTTCTGCACCTGCTGCTAAGAACCGTCGCCAGTGGAGTGCAGAGTCGACTTTTCATATTACACTGGCAGCTCGCTGCAGACCATTGCCACAAGCAAACTTTGCTTACTTGTGAGCGCTGTTCAGATGTTACAATGCAATCGACCAGAACAGTCGATTCCGCAGACCGAGCCCAACGCAGGATCCCCAATGCTCACCATACAGTTTCGCAGTTGTATCTTGGCTGGCGTGTTGCTTGTTGTCGGCAGTGAGTTTTTGGCGGCGACGGGCCCCGCGAACTTGTTGGTCATTCAAACGGACGAACACAACTTTCGCACATTGGGGTGTTATCGCGAGCACTTGCCTGCGGATCAAGCATTCATTTGGGGGGAGCGGGCAATTGTCGATACGCCCAACCTTGACTCCATTGCTCATCGAGGCGCGATTTGTACCAGCTTTTATGCTACTTCTCCAGTCTGTACGCCCTCGCGCGCAGCTTTGCTTTCAGGTCGCTATCCTCAAAACACCGGGGCGGTTACAAACGATCTGCCGCTGCGAGATGAGATCGTAACATTTGCTGCCCGGTTGCAACGTATGGGCTATGCCACTGGATTTGCTGGCAAGTGGCATTTGGACGGCCCCGGTAAACCACAATGGCAGCCCGCGCGACAGTTTGGATTTGCCGACAATCGCTTCATGTTCAATCGCGGTCATTGGAAAATGCTGGAGCTAACGCCCAACGGTCCGCGAGTCAAAGGCCGCGACCGTCAGGGGCGCGAAAGCTACGACGCGAACGGGGCGGACGAAACTTCATTCACCACAGATTGGCTGACGGATAGAACCATCGAGTTTATCGAAGAGAATCAGCAACAGCCATTCTGTTACATGGTCAGCATTCCAGACCCGCATGGCCCGAATGCTGTGAGAGAACCGTACGATACGATGTTTGATCCCCGGCTATTCCACCAGCCGAGAACGTTTGATCAGACGAAAGATCAGACTCCAGCTTACCTCGGTCCGAATTCCAAGAGCTTCAGCCCGCTCGGCATGGCCCGCTACTTTGGCATGGTCAAATGCATCGATGACAACGTCGGGCGTATTCTCGACAAATTGAAGGAGTTGAATTTGTTGGAAAACACGACGATTGTTTTCACCAGTGATCACGGGGATTTGTGTGGTGAACATCATCGCGACAACAAAGGCAATCCCTACGAAGCGTCGGCGCGCGTGCCATTCATGATCGCTTCGCCAGGCAAGATTCAACCTGGAACAGTACTGAATCAAGCCATGTCGGGGATCGACTTCACTCCGACGATTTTGAACATCCTGCACCCTGACGTTGAGCATTCGCTGGCTGATGTCGAAGGCCGGGATTTGTCGGCGTTATTTACCACAGGAAGGGCCGACGATGATTTTCAAGATGTTATATTCCTCCGCCGCGCGGGCACTGAGGCTGGATGGGTAGCTGCGGTGACCGATCGCTACAAACTCGTCCTTTCTCCTCAAGATACTCCTTGGCTATTCGACATGCAGCTAGATCCCGACGAACTTGTAAACTACTTTGAATCCCCTTCGCACAAAACAACACGGCAATACTTGGCGGCAGCTCTAGCCAAATACGGACCCGCGCACCAGGACGGCCATGTGAGGCATCCGAAGGTACTCGAAGATCTCGTGCGGGCACAAGCGGTCGAGTGAACTTCGCCGAAATTCGCAGCGGAGGTCGCGGATTTCGCTTGGGGTGACAGCAAGAGGCTGAATTGACCAATTCGAGTTAGGCAGGGAGGCAAGCATCTCAGCGCGAGAGTTGCTGTAAGACCGCACGTGCGGCGCGACCGGCTGGAGGCTATAATTAGTGCCTCCGCCCATGACGTGGATAACTCGGTTCACAATGATAACCCCAGCTTCACAGATGCAGAAGTTAGTTCGCTATCTAGTATGCGGATTGATATCGATTGTCGTTTCAGTAGCATGCGGACAAGAGCTGCAGGATTTGGAAACGCAAATTCTGCCTCTGTTGGCAGCACGCTGTGGAGAATGCCATTCCTCTTCTGTGCAAAAAGGGGCGTTAGATCTTTCCTCCATGGTCGGCATTCGACGTGGGGGTGAATCCGGTGAGCCACTGTTGGCTGCGCAGCTGGAAGACAGCCGGTTGTGGCAAGTGATCGAGTCTGGCGAAATGCCACCGGAGGAGAAGCCACAGTTGACAGCCGATGAGATTGCACGACTCCGAGTCTGGCTTGTATCTGGAGCGGTCGCCCACGAGATGGCCACTGCTGCATCAGCTGTTAATCAACACGATGTACTGCCGATCGTATTGCTCCGCTGCACAACCTGCCATGGTGCGCGAACGCAGGACGGCGACCTGGATTTGCGTACGCCGGAGTCCATGCTGAGAGGTGGTAAGAGCGGTCCAGCTTTGGTTGCAGGCGATGCTGATGCCAGCCCGATGATACAAAGGATTGAGACGGAGGCATGCCCGCCCCGCGAGGAGCTATTGAAGTCTTTTGTCAGGCGTCCGTCGGCTGCTGAGTTGGATATGCTGCGACGCTGGATTATTGCTGGTGCGCCGGTGGTCGAAGTTGCACCCGATATTGCAACCACAGAGCCGGATCCATTGGTCTCCGATGCGGACCGACAACATTGGGCATTTCAACCAGCGCGGCGATCTGGCAGCGACAATTCTATCGACGATTTTATCGAGCGAAAACTGAACAAAGCAGGTCTGAGCTTCTCGCCTGAGGCGGATCGCGATACGCTGATTCGTCGCGCCTATTTGGACTTGATCGGCATGCCACCTGATGCGAGAGAACGCAAGCGTTGGCACGACGCTGAAGATTCGGACTGGTACCCACAACTGATCGAACACCTACTTGCTTCGCCCCACTATGGTGAACGTTGGGGGCGTTACTGGTTGGACGTTGCCGGCTACGCCAATTCGGAAGGTGGAATCTCCGCAGATCCGATTCGTAAAGTTGCTTGGAAGTATCGTGACTATGTGATTGCCGCTTTCAACAGCGACAAACCCTACGATCGCTTTCTCGTCGAACAAATCGCTGGCGACGAACTAGTTGACTATGAGAATGCAACAGAAATCACGGAGGACATGGTTCAGAATCTGGTGGCCACCGGCTTCTTGCGGATGGGAATCGACCAGACCGGTTCCCGAACGATGAATTACGTGCCGGAGCGATTGGGTGTTATCGAAGATGCAATCCGCGTGTTAGGCTCCGGCGTCCTGGGTTTAACGTTGGAATGCGCTCGATGCCATTCCCACAAGTACGATGCAATCCCGCAGCGCGACTACTACCGTTTAAAAGCCATCTTCCAGGGCGCCTTGGATGAACACGATTGGTTGACTTTTAAGGAACGATACCTGCGAGTGGCTACCGAGCAGCGTCGGCTCCAGGTCGAGACGCACAATCCGCCCAAACAAAAACTGTTGAAACAACTGGAGGCGCGACACAAGCAGTCAGTGGCCGATTTGCAATTAGCCATACTGCGGCAATACGATCCAGAACAGTCTGAAGCCAACCGACAAGCAACGTTGGCCGCGTTAAAGATCGCGGACAACAATCGTTCGCAAACGCAACGTATCTTGGTGGAAAAGCTGCAACAAGCCGAATTGGACTTGCGGGTACAAGAATCGCAACCTGTGTTGGCTGCGCAAATGAAGCTAGCGCAACTAGAAAGCGAAATGCTTGATGTCGAGCGAGCGATGGAGCCACCGCTGGAGATTCGAGCGTTATGGGACCGTGGAGATCCGTCGCCGACCTACGTGTTACGTCGCGGCGAGCATGACAAACCTGGTTCGCTGGTCGGTCCCGGCGTGCCATCAGTCTTGACCGATGTCCAGACCCCATGGCAATACACGGCTCCGTTTCCCGGCAAAACAGGACGTCGGCTGGCCTTGGCCCGCTGGCTCACACGGCCAGACCATCCTTTGACCGCCAGAGTTATGGTCAATCGAATCTGGTTTCACCACTTTGGACGTGGGCTCGTAGGCACTCTGGAAAACTTCGGTGTTCAGGGCGCGCGACCATCGCATCCCGAGCTGCTCGACTGGCTGGCCGTTGAGTTCACGGAGAGCGGCTGGAGTATCAAACACATGCACCGGCTGATCATGAATTCACAGACGTATCGCCAATCGAGCCATAGCGGCAAGGAGCAGGCGGAACGCGATCCCCAAAACCAGCTTTGGTCGCGCATGCAGCTAAGACGTCTAGATGCCGAGGCGCTACGCGATTCGCTGCTAAGTGTCTCGGGCCGCTTGGAAGACACGCCGGGGGGGGCGCCAGACCGAGTCGTGGTGGATCGCGACGGGTTGGTCAGCGTGCAACCTACGGCAAACGGAAATTGGCGGCGTAGCGTTTACTTGCAGTTTCGGCGCACGGAGATTCCGACCATGATGGACGCGTTTGACTATCCCGAGATGGGGCCAAATTGCCTCACTCGAAACGTGTCCATCGTATCACCGCAAGCATTGCTGATGATGAATAACGAACACATCTATACGCTAGCAGGTGGGCTGGCTGACCGTGTGCTGACCTTGCATGATGAGCCCTGCGATCCTGGCTTGCTGGTCGATGCTGTTTATGACATTGCTCTAAGTCGAATGCCCCAGCCGCAGGAGCGAAAACTGGGAATTGATGCCTTGCGGCAGTTCCAGCATGACTGGATGGGCAACACGCGTTCAGCGCTCACCACTTATTGCCACACACTTCTTAACTCTGCGGCTTTCTGCTATGTCGACT
>JAGQPR010000518.1 GCA_020426625.1 Planctomycetales bacterium | reverse complement strand
AGTTATACATGCACGCAGTCCACGCCAGATCAATTGCTCCATTCACCCCTTCGGCGAATATTTAAAGCTCCCTGAGCCTAACTGCTAAGCCCGGGGCATGATGCGCAAGATGCCCAGGCTATGTCCCTGCTGGAATATTGCAAGCCAGCTATGCCAGACTGCAAGCTTTCGCCACTGAACTAGGATCGGCAAATCAAGGTGCATTGAGGCAAAGAGACCGATGATATCAAATACGCAATGTCGAATCTTCGGGGCGAACGCGTCTGCTGGGTCAACATAACCAATACTCCCTTCGTAAAATTTGCATCGGTTTCATATGTCAAGAATGCTACTCAATTCCGACACTGCTCGCTGAACGCCGTTAGTGCCGAGAGCTACTCAACCTCCTTCCGAAAGTTAAGTCGTATCGACGTTACTTTCGGAAAGCAGGGGCGGAGCCCCGGCGATGGCCTGTGACGGCCTGCGACGGAGAGGGAAAGCCCGGGAAAGCCCGGGAAAGCCCGGGAATGCCCCCTCTCCGCTCGCCGACCCGCTTCCCGGTGCCGTTCGCGGTTCTCCCCAACGGGAGAGTTAGCGGTAACGGCGATTGGCGAGAAGTGCCTCGATTAATTGGCAATACGCGGCACAAATTCATTCCAGCTTCACTTCATGATGGACAAAAAATGATTCACCAGCAGGCAACGCGTACGATTCGGTTTTTGCGGACAACGGCCATCGGCGGCATTTTCTTCTTGTTGCCATTGATCGTCGTGGGGGCTTTGATTGGCCAGCTGGTTCCTGTCGTCTGGGCCGCGGCCGGTTATGTACAGCAGTATGTGCCTGCGCAGACACCCGTTGGTTATGCAATTCTATTTCTCTGTGGTGTCGCCATTCTCGTCGGACTTTGTTTTGTTGCCGGCCTGGCCGCTCGCCGGGCAGTTGGCAAGAAGTTCACAGAACGGACGGAAAAATACTTGCTGATGCTTTTTCCACGCTACGCGATCTTCAAAGAACAGCTTAGCGGCAATATCGGCGGACACGAATTTCAGAACTCGATGAAGCCGGTAACGCTCAAATTTGCCGACTATCATCGCATTGCACTGGAGATTGAACGCAGTGAACGTGGAGAAGTTGTCGTCTTCTTGCCGGGGTCGCCCGACCCGTGGACTGGAACTGTGGTGGTTGTCTCCGCCTCTCAGGTGATGCCGTTGAATGTCGACTTTGGTGATGCCCTGGCTTCCTTTGAACAACTCGGACGCAAGACGCTTTCTCTGCTGGATCGGCAGTTCCCCAGCTGATGCAATCGCAAGTTGGCTAGATGTCGTCACCGCGATCGCCGAGCTCCAGGTTTCAGTTTGAATCGCCTGTCATTGTTAATAAGTATCAACGCACAAGTATTATGATACTTGAACAACCGTTGCGAGCGCCAAAGCGCCATTACGCAGAGATACGTCAGCGTTGAAGCTTAATTGTCTGCAGGGGCACATTTATCAAGAGTCATCGCGGAGGTGCAAAGAGGATATGCTTGGCCAGTTGATCCTCCTGCGCATACAACCGCAATACATCCACCGACTGGACTGGTTTCACAAAATCCAACAGCCAATGGTACAGTCGACTGAGCTTAAGCTTGCTGCCGATATCCAGCTGAAAGTCGGTAGCGACTCGATACATGAGCCGGTTTAAATCACCACTTTCCAGACCGAGTAAGGGACGGTTCTCGGTTACAAAATACAAGCCGTTCAAGCGGTAGGGTGGATGGTCCATGTTGCGGAACATGTCAAAGGAAGTTGAGTCAAAAGCAAACGTCCTTCCGTGTTCTTGATGCGTAACGATTTCATTTCCAAACATGCCGCTTGTGAACTTATCATTCTTATACATCTGTACATCAAAGCCCTGGGGGTCTCCAGCAAACCATGCCAAATTCTCTTGCCTCACGCGGAAGCCATGCGCCAAGTCATTGATGTTGGACTTTGCCTCCACGACCGCATGCACTTTGGCAATATTCTTTTCGCCGATGGTGACGACTATCTGATCCAGCTCACCGCGCGGACATCCCAGAGTGACGCCGTGTAACACAAACGGATTGTGATCGGCGAGTTGCAAGTCCGGAATAATGTATTTCTGCGCCGCTTGCGATGAGATCGCTTCGAATCGAACTCCGGCGCTACTTGAAGCAGTTCCAAGTTGGTCGCCTAGTTGGTCGAGTTTCGTTTCTGCCTCAGCCAAGCCAAGTTCTTCTTGCAGCCTGTTCCAAGACTTCACGGCACGATCCAGGCGCCTTTTGGCTTGGTTGTCTTGATTGCGTTCCGCCTCGACCAATCGTTGTTCGGCTACCTTCATGCGTCGTTGGAATTCGTGCAGCTTTTCGCGTTTCGCGCGCCCCTCCTCAACTGCAGCTGACAGTCCAATCACCCCTTTTTGCAAACTCTCAACTTCGCGACTCGCTTGTTGGAGCTCGATAAACTGCTTCGATTGTTCGAAAACGGCACGCGCGGCTTCAAGACGCTTCTGCCGATCACGCAATTGTCGTTTACTTGCCGAGCGCGTGTCGCGAATCCAGCAACGCAAACGAAATAACTCTTGGTTAGAGGCTTCCGCAATGCGTTCATTGAGCCACTCCCGAAACTGTTCCAATGTCATCGCGTGGATGTCTATGGAATTAGACGCGATGTAACTCTCTAAAGCGCGGCGGGTAAGTGGTTTGGCCGTAATGGGTTCAGACCTGGTCTTGCAATGTTAGGAGCAAAGGTTAGTCCGGAGACCGAGGGAAAATGCTGGAAAACAGCGAGGCCATGAATCCTAGCATCAGGTAGCTCATCAACATTTCAACTAACATCACGGATCGTCCGTAAGTGTCTGTCCCTTTGTCAACGGCGAGGTCTAAAGTTACGAAAACAGCGAGACTATTTCGTAGATGGTCGCCAAAACTTGGCGTAGGTTGACCAAAATCAAAAGACGATGGGTGCAAGGCCATCAATCCAGCAAACAAAAATACAATTGCGATTCCCCAAATCAGAAGCAGATAATTGCGTTTGCCACAACCGAGCATGGCCCACCACAGAAAGCCCGCCACGCGGTGCTTTCGACAGAAGTGCAGGATTGTTAACTCATGTGCAGAATCGAGAACGCGTTGGCGCAGCAGCCAGTTCGTTCCAAAATCAACACCGGTAGTCTTGGCAGCGGAAAAACGAGTCGAATCGTCGACGATTGTGTCTATTACGTCTGCCCACGATAAATCTGCTCGGTCAAGAACCGCTTGCGATAGGTTTGCATTCCGCAGATCGGCACGGCTTAAGTCGGCTTGAGTGAGATCAGCTCTGCTCAGATCGGTATTCAGTAACTTTGCCCGCGCCAGATTCGACCGGCTTAACCCCGCCTCAGCCATTTGTGCATTTTCTAAATTGGCTCCGGTCAGCACGGCACGCTCTAACTTCGCTGATACCAATTTTGAGTCTTGGAGATTGGCATTCGTTAGATCAGCTTCCGTGAAATCGCAAGCCTCAAAAACAGCGTCTGCAAAGATCGATCCCGCCAGCTGCGCCGACTCAAGCTTGCAGTGTTCGAATCTGGTACATGAAAAGTCAGTTTTATCAATGTAGCTACGGCTGAGAACGCAGGACATGATCCTGGCGTTGGACCAATTTGCGCCTTCCGTGCCTACTCCATACATTCGACAATGCCTGAACTCGGAGTTTGACAAGTCCGAGTTCCGAAATTTGGTGGCCTTCATTTGACAGGACTCGAGGATGGAGCCCCGCAGATTGCACTCGCACAAGTTGGCGTTTTGCAGGTCGATCGAATTCCATTGCACGCCATCCATGCGACTACCTTGAAAATTCGTCCGCCGAGCTGTAACACCTGACAGTCTGGTTTTGGCAAGAAAGGTATGTCGCAGATCACAATCGGATAAATCAGCTCCCTCTAAGTTTGTATTGAACAGCTTGGCTCTTGCCAGATTAGAACCCTTCAAAACGATGCCACAAAGTTCCAAGTTCTGAAGATCGATTCCAGAGAGATCCAGATTCTCAAATCGACGCTGCCCGCTGGAGTAACGCTCGCTGATGACCTTGCGATCGACGATTTCGGGAAGCGGAGGGAAAGCAGCTTCCGATTCTAAATCAGCAGCCGGCTCGCTTTCGGCTGCGTTATCACGACTTGTCTGCTCGAGTCGCGTATTCGCATCAAATGGCTCGACAAAACCAATAAACTTGCGACCATCATGGCTCCAACGAGCTCCATGTCCGCTTTCTACCCGCACTTCGTAGATCAATCCTTGCTGGAAATGTTCAAATACATTCCACCAGGTTGTGTTTCGGTGGATGGTGTGGATGGCATTGATCGCCTGCTGGTTCTGTTGGTCAACGGGACCTGATTGATCTCCCCAAAATCCCCTGTCATCACGGGACGTGTGTTTGGCGAGTGCCCGAGCTGCCACACTCAAATCTTCAGAATCGTTGCAAGGTTGCGATGCCGCATCAATCAGATCCTCGAACGCTGGCGGAAAAGCTCGCTCATCGGAAACGCTCGACGCGGTCGTACGCTGACCAAGCAGCGCCAGCAAAGTTGCGACTTGGATATCTTCCAGCAGCTGAGCGGCCATTGTCTCTGCTTTGGCAATATTATCTGTACCGCCAGATTTCGCCAGTTGAAGCGATTTCCCAAAAGCCTGCGCAATCTGCGTGACATCCGGCGTCGTCTCCCCCTCTATCGACGCGATTGCAGGGCTGGTTTGGATGTCGTTTGCACACAATCTTTCCAATCGACGTTGGAATAGGAGCAATCGATGTTTAGCAAACAGCGGGGCGAGTCGTTCCGAGGAAGAACTTGAGAGGTGAGCCCGAGCCGCTGTCAGCAAGACTTGAAAATCCATAGTGATACAGTGCTGCAGAACGTTGCGGAATAAGAACGAATTCGGACAACTTGCCACCATTATGGAGATCGTGGACACACCCGACAAGAAGGCTCATGGCCCGTCCCCACGTGCTGTCGGATTTCACAATGCAGACTCCAGCGCCGCGTGGCAGGCTACGTCGGCTTACCACTGAAATTCTCCCCAAGCCTGTGTCTAGCCTGCGGGCCGACAGCCAGTCTGTAGCTCCCGTTTGCCGAATCGGAGCTTTTGCTTGGGCGACAAATCCAATCCGTCTATACTTCATCAAACAATGTCGACTCTGTTGAGAATTCCGCGAATGAATTCAACGTCGCTGCGTAATGAAAGCGATCTAAGTTGGGGGGCAGGCATCAAAGTACCTGCCGATGCTTAGC
>JAGQPR010000517.1 GCA_020426625.1 Planctomycetales bacterium | reverse complement strand
TGCTTGGCGTAACTGGCAAGTAAATCATCAGCTTCAAACCCATCATGCTTAACGCACAAGTAATCGGTAAGCATTTCCTCAATCAGTTGAATCTGTTGCCCAAGTTCAGGGTCTTTTGTGGCGCGTGGCTTGTAGTTATCTTCCCAGCTCTTAGTAAGCTCCTTTCGAAAACTGCTTCGAGAATCCAAGCAACACACTACATCGGTAAGCCCCTTTTCTTTAAGCCTGTCAACGGTTCGCTTTATCCAATCTGCAACCTGCTTAGCGGCTTCTGTTTCAGCCCCGACTTAAGTCCCAGACAACTCAGACCCTATAACGTGCTGATTACTTTGGCGCCAGTACAAATGCTCATCGTTTCGCATCATCAATAGATGGATGATCAAATCATCCGATGGAACCATTGCACCTCCAAACGTGTCACGATAGTAGCCTACTCCATGCAAGCACAAAGCACATAGCGGAACCGGCTCCCTAGCGAATTACCCGGTCGCTAGAGAGCCCAGAGAGGGGTTAGCGTTGATGTCGGCAACGCTGCCATCATAGTTTCTAGCCACAGATGCAATCGTTCAACGAGCCCTTGAACTTGCTCGCGGTTAAGTTAAATGAAGCACATGCCACTATCACAACTCAATGCCTGGCTATCAGAGCTTGTCGCCTCGAACCCGTTAGCTCGCAGTTCAACCAGAGGCATTAGCGTCTTACTGACGAAGCACTTTTCTCGCATACCAAACTGTGACATGTCTCGTGATGCTTCATCAAACTCTATGGCTCGCTCAAACCCCTCTGGGTCAGTCTCGCTGATTCTCTTGAATGTTTGCGTACCGTTCGCCCAGCAATGATTGCATACCGATGGTGGCGGCATTTCTTCGCCTGTCATTTTGTACCAAAGCTCAACGTCTTCCTTCGTTTCCCCCATTTCAATCAGCGGCCAGCGAACCTGCTGATACTTCTGTGAAAGAGGCTTACACCTAGACTGCTCATCCCACGAAAAGCCTATCCACCGCTCTACGCTATTTTCCTTCGGCTGCTTAATCCCCATGTGGTACAGCAGATACGCTCGAACCACCCTATCCATCGGGCTAATCTTGTAATACTTCGTGCATTTCTGCGCGCTTTGCCCTCCAGATGCAGTCCATAGCGCTGAGTTGTCTATGCGCGTCCTTCCGCTCGCCTTGCGCTCTTTCAGGTCTTCCAACATTTTTGGACCTGGAGCAATCACTGCATGTATCCCACGCTCTAAAAATTCCGCGTGCGTCCTATCCCGAATTCGTATTGTGTCCCTGTGCTCATTGCCTGGGTCAGCAGAAACAACCAGCAGCTTCTCGGGCATGGGAAGTTCCCCACGAAGCAACCCTCTAGCTAATCGGTGTGACTGTCGACCGCACGAATAATTCAACACCGTCAGAGTCGGCGATGGGTTAGGTGGTACCCAATAGCCCGCAAACAGCATTGAATCCCGATTGAAGGACACAGGAAACATTATTGAATGTTCCATAAATCACCACGCTTTCTATTTTCAACTCAGCGCATCAAGCTTTTCGCAAGCACTTCCAACGCTTTCCAACCCAAATTTGGTAAACGGTATACGGGGAAACCCCATACCGCTTCGCCACGACGACCCCGGATTCTCCGCCGTCCTTCGCATCGAGGATAGCTCGCGCCTGCTCCAGGGTTAGCTTGGACGTTCTGGAATTCGCCCCGGCTGTCGACTGCCAGCCGGGTAATGACATTGAGCCGGGTCTAGCCATCTCGCATCTCCTTAAATAGTAATTCTTGTTCCCTGGCATCATGCTCCACTCGGTGAGCCTTTGCCAGTACCGTTTCTATCATGGGTTCTTCCAGTTCCGTTACTGGTATGTGAACGTTCAGCGGCCTAGTAGAACCGATTCTGTTCGACCTTTTGACACACTGATAATAGCTTTCGTAGCTGTCCTGCAATCCGCTGAAAATCTGCCTAGTGGCTATTTGAAGATTCAGTCCAAACCCTAGTATGCGCGGTTTACTGATCAGCACCTTAGACTCACCCACCTTGAATCGCTCGACCGCTCCAACCCTAACGCTGGTTGGCGTTTTCCCGCTAAGGCTCTCGCCGCCAACGACAGAATGCAAATGATCTTGCTCGTGATCGTAAAGGCACCATATCAGAGTAGATTCATCCGGCCAGCGTGAAAGCATGTCCTTGATGGCTTGCGGCTTCAGTGTCTCGAACTCCTTGCCCTTCCAGCTTCCCTTGGCTACTTGACCATACGCCCCACGAGTCTGAATTCCGCCAGCCCGCGTGGCAACGAGAGATCCTAGGTGCTCGTTCACCCATCGTCTCTGGTCACTGGTGAGCGGCACGTGTTCGATATGCACGTTGATAGGTGGGATAGTTCCGCAGTTGTCTTTCCAGCCGTAGACCGCTGGATTCGTCAGGAATATGCACCAATCGGAAAGAGAACGGTAGAACGGTCGCAGGGCATGCGGCTTCAGTGCCCATCGCTCCTGTGTCTGCCCTCGATTTATAAAATAGGTGGCTAAAAAAGCATTGATTGTAGGGAAACGATCTAGGAATACTCCATGGTTGGCGAACTCAATGCGATCGTTCGGTGCAGGTGTTCCTGTGAGGCATAGCTTCCATTCCAAGCCCCTGCCCAACTCGATGCAGATTCCAGCATAATTCCCGTAATGACTCTTGAGAATGCTTGATTCGTCCAGGATCATTGCGCCAAGGTTGCCCTGCTTTGTCGTCTTCTTGAGTGCTTCGTAATTGGTGATCCCGATTGCGTCACCTGTACTATCCATCCATTCATCCAGATTAGACGCTTTGACTATCTCAGTCTTTAGTTGATCGCCCCAGAACCGTTCCGCCTCAGCGGCCAGCTGACGAACAACCATCGGTGGCGTGAAAATCAATACCCGCTTCCCATTGCCTAGCTCCTGTTGAGCATGTCGCGCGTAACTAAGCAGAATCAGCGACTTCCCCAAACCGCAATCTGCAAATACGGCAAACTTTCTTTTCTCAACAGCCATGCGAGTAATATCCGCCTGGTAGTCGAACAGAAACGACTCCGGCTGATACGATGCCCCATAACTGTTAGACTTCAATCCGAGTCGGCCAGCGTACTCATCCGGGACAATCGCCACCCGGCCCCGCATCTTGTACGCAGGCAGCTTCTTGACAGCCAAGAACTGCCGGTAGCTTTCTAGCGATCGAGTATCAAATGTTATTTGCATTTCGTGAACCTAATTAGTTTTGCTGCAAGTGTTCCTGATGTGCCTGTCCAGCAGTTCGCTGAGCCGTACGCACGAGCGAGCTGTTCAAGATTGACGCCACACTCGACGAAATCCTCCAATGTCGCTTCGCCGGACTCTAGCATTCCTACGAAGAATTCCAGTGTCATCAACGAGGCTGCACCGTTGGCATCGATGCAGCCTCGAATCTTTTGTTGAATCACGCTTCCATCCCAGCAAACAGGCCTAACTGTTCTTCGTCTCGAGCCGCAGCCTTTTGCAAATTCATCTCAGCAGCCCTCACGTACTCAGGCTTGATCTCGCACCCGTAGAACTGCCTGCCCTCTTTCAGAGAAACATAGCCCTCACTTCCAATGCCAGCGAACGGAGAAAACACTAGCTCGCCCGGATTGGAAAACAGCTTGACGATGCGCCGAATGACGCCCAGCTGTAACGGGCAAATGTGCTTCGTGTCGTCGTCTCCGCGTCCGTCCTTGACGTTCAGCGTGTCTGTCTCGCGGATATCCATCCACGTTCCCTCAGCCCACTTGATCCAATCATTGCGACTGATCTCGTTTTTGGCGTTGATAGGGACAGCATTCTCGCCGGGGGCACGGAACTTGATTAGATAATCATGCAGACATCCACGAGTCTTTGCGCGATCGCTTTCGAGCCCAACGAACTGAAGCTCCCTAGATCGAGTACGAATAGCCTGAGCTTGCGGATTCTTCCTCACAGCCCAGTCGTACTCATAGACCAACCCGGCGCGTTCCCCGAGGCGAATATTCAGCCCCCTGAAATCATGCAATCCCACTTCTCCGCAACGCTTCATCCGTGGAATCTGCATGCAGTGAACAACCATAACTCGACCGGGCTTTATCAGTCGAGCGATTTGGTTGTAAAAAAACGCCAAATGCAGCTTGGCATCTCCAGCGAACGATTCGCTATTTCCGATGTCGCAACACTGGTCAGTGTATGCGTACATCGCCGGGAACGGTGGAGAGAATACTGCCAAATCAAACATCGCATCAGGCAACGTTGACATGTGCTCTATGCAATCCTCGTTGACCAGAGTCCATTTATTCGGCATCGCGTTTCTCCTTGGCTTCCTTGGCCGCCTGAATCGCGTCGTACACCTCACTGCGATGGACAGGAACCGTTTTCGGGGCCTCAACTCCAACACGTACCCTGAACGATTCGCCGCTGTTTCTGGTTAATATCAGCATCTTGCCTATCCTTTGCCCTCAGAATTCGTTCCTAGGCTGCCAGGAGAGCGTCTGGCAGCTTCGGTCATCCTCTTTCGGTACGATGCGACGACGCCCGAAGGCGTTTCGGCTTAGTTATTCCATCCAAGACACGCAATTCTCTGTTGTGCAGGACGCATGGATGTGACCGTTGTATCCAGCCCTACTAAACGCCAGGGACGCCTTTCCTCCGCATGCTGGGCAGTCGATTCGACCGTTCGCACCTGGAGCTCCTCGCCTCCATGGTCCGCCTAAGTGCGAGACAATCGCTTCTCGCGCTTTGCGGATTTTCTCGAACCGCGAGTTCCTCTCAGCTTCGCGCTCGGCCATTTCCTCCTGGGTCGGATACTCGGCCTTATCGCACTTTGACCCATTAGGCCCAAAGCAAGGGCAGGTATCGAAAAACCCTTGGAAGCCGAATCCCGGAAGCTCCTTGAACGCCACGCCAGCTTCGCACCATTCCTTTTCGTGCATGCCTCGGTAATGTTTGCACCATTGTCTGCTCATCACATCCACCCCTTGTAAACCACGTACACAACCACGCAAGAAAAGACCGTTGCCAGCGCTAGCAGTCGCCACATGAGCCGCCGCGTTCCCCTGTGAAACTCAGCGAGCTCGAAGCAGGCTTGGTGCCACGCTTCAGACGATGCACGTTCCCAGCATGAATGGCAGACATGCACGCGGTCCCAGTGCCACGTTTCGTCGCCGAGGGGATTTCCGCAGTGTCCGCACATTTCTCGGCTAGTGTCTAGAATCATTTTCAGCCTCCGGGTAGGAAGTAAATGTCGG
>JAGQPR010000516.1 GCA_020426625.1 Planctomycetales bacterium | reverse complement strand
GGCGGCGTTCGCCACGGGAGTGTTGACACAACGGGTGCAAACCTGGTCGATCGCTTCGGCCACGCTTGCGCTGATGGCGTCAACAGCCCTCGGACCTCTGCTGTTCAACTGGCTGCCCTGGTGGCCAGAATTGCACTGGCAATGGTTGCCTATCCTTGTACTTTTCGCTGGTACAACCGGTCTAGTACCGGCACTGTCCCAGCAGTTCCCACAGTTTAGGGTAAAACCTGGCGAATCCGTGTTCAAGCCACTCGGACTTGTTCGATTGGTTTCGATCCTTGTGATCGCTGGCTTAACTGCCTATCTGCTTGTTCCCGATTGGCAACGGCTAGACAATGTCCGTGTTTGGTATGTTGTTGGTCTGGCAAGCGTGATCTTTATTGTGAGCTGTTTATCTTCGTACGGCGTCCAACGCAGCGAGCCCGCACTGCCTGCACTGCTGTTATTCAGCACTGGCCTGGCGGTCGGTATTTTGCTATTCCTGTCCGGTTCATTGAAATTCGCTCAATTAGCAGGACTTCCGACCGCCGCGGGTGCGGCCTGGTGGCTTCTCGCTGGCAGATCGCGGCTAACATCTGATAGCTTGGCCGTCGCCGCACCAGCATTCATCGCTGTAATTACTGGATTATTGTTCTGCGGATACATAAATTCGTTCAGCTCGCTGCCCGTAGCGTGTTATGCGATAGTGGTCTTGGCACCAGCCAGCCTAGGGCTACGGGCTGTACGGCGAACTGGACTGGCGCGTGAGTCTATCAGTGGGAACCACCAGCAAATCGATCGACAGGAGAGCGCCAACCAAGTTAGAATTTCCGCCCAAGAGAAAAATCGCTTTGGATGGTGGTCTCATTTTTTGCCATTGGCTGTCGCCCTGGTGTGGGCGATCACGGTTTCGGTGATGGAAGATTCTTGAGGAAGTAACTTTGCCGCACAGCCCCTCCGATCGCATGACTCGCGTCCAGCAGCCAGTGATACCCTTGATTGGTCAATGGATTGCAGAGCAACCGGGCGTCTTGTCGCTGGCTCAGGGAATCGCACACTACAGTCCACCTTCAGAGATAATGACGGTGTTGGCTGACCGCCAGGATGACATCGCGTTGCATCGGTACGCTGCCGCTCGCGGGATACCAGAATTGCTGGATCGCATCGAAGCTAAGGTCCAGAGGGAAAACGCTACGGATTTGACTGGGCGGAAAATCTGCTGTACGGCTGGCTCTAACATGGGCTTTTTAAATGCGATATCCTGCGTCGCTAATGTGGGCGATGAGATCGTCTTATTGACGCCCTATTACTTTAATCATCACATGGCCATCGAAATTCTAGGATGCCAGCCAGTGTGTATTCCGACGGATGCCAATTATCAAATCGACGTCCAGCGAGTTGCGGATGCGATCACAGATCGAACTCGCGCCGTGGTTACCGTCTCGCCGAACAACCCGTCCGGCGCCGTGTACCCTGCTAACGCACTGCATGAAGTTAACCAGATTTGTTTGCGAGAAGGAATCTTTCACATTCACGACGAGGCGTACGAGTACTTCGTCTTCGGCGATGAAGCACATGTTTCCCCCAGTTCTTTCGCAGATTCAGCTGCTCATACCATTTCTCTGTTTTCTCTGTCCAAGGCCTACGCGATGGCCGGTTGGCGGATTGGCTACATGGTCTACCCAGCCCAGCTCGAGAGCGCAGTCCACAAAGTACAGGATACGAACTTGATTTGTCCTCCCATCGCATGCCAGCGAGCGGCCTGCATTGCCCTGGATGTCGGGCGAAGTTGGTGCGATGCACAGATCAAGGCCATTCGATCTGTGCGAGAGCCGTTTTTTGCGCAGCTGCGGCAGATTGATGATCGGTGCCAGGTAAATGAGCCAGCTGGTGCTTTCTACGCCCTGCTGACGTTGTCCACTGCCCAAGACGATCTACAACTCGTAAAATCTTTGGTTCGTGACTATGCCGTGGCAACGCTTCCCGGGTCCACGTTTGGAATCACCGAATCCTGTGTTCTCAGGCTTTCCTACGGTGGCCTGCAGTCAAACCTAGTTCTGCAGGCAGTCGAGCGACTGACCTGTGGCCTTCGTCGCCTGTTGTAATTCTCCGCACTATCGCTGATTTGTTTTGAGAGGGACGAGCTCGATGCACGTCGTCGCCGTTCAGATGGATATGGCTTGGCAGGACATTGCCAAGAATCACGCTCAAGCTCGCCAGCTGCTGGCTGACAATCCTCCTTCGGCAGGTTCATTGGTTATTTTTCCGGAGATGTTTGCGACCGGGTTTTCAATGAACTTGGATGCCACGCGCGACGAGGGTCGGAGCAGCCAGTTGCTCCAGGAGTTGGCTGCTGAATACCAGTGCGTGACTCTCGGCGGAATCGTGGGACCAGTTGTGGATGGTGCTGCCACGAATGAAGCCATTGCTTTTGCCCCCGACGGATCCCAACTGGTGCGATATGTTAAGCAGCAGCCATTTTCGTTGTCCGGCGAAGGTGGCAAGTATCGTGCTGGAAACGGCCATCAGATCTTCCAGTGGCAAGGAGTGCAAATCTCGCCATTCATTTGCTACGACCTGAGATTTCCCGAGCGATTTCGTCCGGCGGCGGCCGCGGGTGCCGAGTTGATCGTGGTTATTGCCTGCTGGCCACAGGTGCGCTCCGAACACTGGGTGCGGCTGTTGCAGGCGCGTGCCATTGAAAATCTTGCGGCAGTAGTGGGCGTCAATCGTTGCGGTGAAGAGCCCAATTTGAGCTTTGACGGTCGCAGTACAGCGTTTGATCATATGGGCGTCCAGCTGTTTGAATGCGATGCTAAGCCGCAAGTGGTTGTCGCGGACATCGATATAGACGAAGTGCGGCGGTGGAGGTCCAAGTTTCCTGCACTGCAAGACATGCGGCTCTGATTCCTCGACTGCGACTTTGACGTCGTGGGTGAGCACGATGACGGTCTTGAGCGAGACAATCCGATGGTCGGGCCCGCTTGGAAACCACTATCGACTGAGGACTTCCAGTTCGTATCCGAGATCGGGTCCGCGGATCGCACTGACAATGCTATTCTCACTCAAATCGGACTGACCGGAGATTTTGAATGTGATTCGGTCAGGAGAGATCGCGTCGAGGCGGGCGATTCCCTGCACAAGTCCATCGATCACTAGGCCCAAGCCACCGCGGCCAGCTTCGGCAGGGATGGATTCGGTCAATGCCTTGCGACCGGCACTGGACAATTCAATTTCGATCAGCTGTCTCACTTGGCGAGTCTGTGCCCGTCGCCCATTCTCCGGCGTGCTTTCGCTTGCTGGCATAGACTCGTGCATAACAGCTTCCTTGCGTCCATCAACTTCTACGACCATGCTGCCACTTAGAGACACTGGCTCGCCCATCGAATAGAGCGCACTGCCCAGTCCTTCGTTGGTTTGTAGGAAATCACTCAGATCAAGCCCCGCCATGGCTGCAACTGGGCTTGCCGTGTCGTCCTTGGCACTAGCAAGCGCGGCTTTGGCTTGGAGCCAAACCAATTGGATATCACCCTTCAAACGAAGCTGTTCTATTACTTGATTTCGACGATCGGATCTGACTCTGACAGAGATGATATTCTTCGTTCGCGACGGCTGGGACATCGTGGCGTCCAGCATGTACAACCGTTCATGCACTGCTTGGCTGAGCGTCGAAAACGTTTCCCAATTGAAATCATCAGTCACGACGCGAAAATCGACTTGAGTCATTCTTGTTTCTTGCGCAGTTTTCGAATTGAAAATGGCGAAACCAGCGATGCATAGGATGGCGGCCAGCACGTTGATTCCCAATACGACGCGTGCCCAGCGCGATTCCCGAATGTACAACATGGTCGTCGCTCCCCAGCCAGCTCGGCGTTTAGGAGCTTGGGGAATGTTTGGTGCTGAATCGGCAACCCTGGCCCAATGCAAGGCCCAAATCGCCAGCGGGCAACTGGCAATAAACACCGGAGTTACCGGTAGCATGGAAACTATGGCCGCAGCCAAACTTAAGCCACGTGGTCGAGCGACCATATTCGAGATGCCCCCTAACAGCTGGAGGATTATCACCGGCAACAAGACGACTGCGGCACCGATGGCTAACGCAATCGTTTCAAACCTCTGGATATTCTCGAAGGCATTGATCGTTTCTACGACAGCCAACATTCCCATGTTGAAGAATGAGCACACCAGCAACAACAATCCAAACGCGAAGCGATTGGCATCTTTGCTCGTATCAATGCTAGGCTGTAACCCTCGTTTTATTTGCGATTGGCCGAAACCAAGCACTTCGACTAGCTGCCCGGCAAGGTCTGTTTCTGATTTCTTAATCTTGAGTTCGACGCGGCCGGATTCGGCGTTGGGAAGTTTGCCTAACGTAGATATTTTGTCGGCGCTGAAGACGATTTTCGAACCGAAGACGCCAGCAACCAGCTGCATCCTGGTCAAGCTGGTTACTGGGATGTTCACGACCGTCGTATCCGTCTTGACCTTGCCCCACACCGCATCGCGAATTCGAAACTCGGCTGTCAAGCAATCAGGCTCGGCGTATAAGACTCCCACCGCTTCGGCCAACCCACCCATCGTTTCGCAGGTAAAGGGTACCGAAACTCGCTGAGTCGATTGCCGTACGGTTGCCTGAGTTGATGAACCGTTTTGGGCGACTGATTGCAAAGCAGCAACGTCCTGTCCTAATTCAGCCGCAGATTGGTACCTTTCGTTTGGTCGACGACTGAGAGCTTTCATGACGATCGCATCCAGGTTGGAGCCAACTTTTGGGGAAACGGCACTTGGCGGTTCGTAGCGTCCCAAAGGCAATTGTCCGGTTAGCATTTCGTAGAATACAACGCCCAATGCATACAGATCCACCCGCTGGTTGACCTGGTCTGGAGCTTCCAGGTGTTCCGGGGCCAAGTAGTGTAGCGAGCCCAACACTTGCCTGGTTGCTGTGAGCGTGGGGGTGCGCACCGACTCGTCCACGATTTTTGCAATGCCAAAATCTGCAATTTTTAGCGTGCCATCGTCGCCCAGAAGAATATTCTCAGGCTTAATGTCACGGTGGACGACGCCCTTTGCGTGAGCGTACTCCAAGGCGCGGCACATCGTAGCAACAATGTCTAATGCATCGTCTTGTTCAATACTGCAGTTCTCTATTGCATCTCTTAGGTTGATGACATTCACGTATTCAATAACAAAATAGGATTGTACAGATTCGGTGTGACAAAAATCGAATACGGTGAAAATGTTAGGATGAGAGAGTTTAGATAGCGTGTTTGT
>JAGQPR010000515.1 GCA_020426625.1 Planctomycetales bacterium | reverse complement strand
TTCGGAGCGGCCGACCAACGTGATGGCGATTAGCGAGGAGTTCTGCAAATCTGATTAATTCTGCATGAAGGCAGCCACTAACAGCAGAATTTGCCTATCATACGAGCCTCTTGGGATCGCTCGACCATCAAAGGATCCCTCGCGGCGATACTCTGGTCAAGGCAGAATAAAGGAGACTAATCGGCGAACGCCACCAAAGCTTATTCTCGCATCGGGGAGAGTTGCGAGTAACGCGAGCGTAGAGCTGGGAATTGCTTCCCCGTCGCCCAAGCGTCGCCCCTCCCTTTGGGCAAGCTGCGTGAAAAACGATGCAACTTGGGTTCTAGGATCAGTTACGTTTTGTCGGCGGTGGTGATCAACGATCAGGAACACTTTGGTTAACAGATGCTCAATCGTTCGTGGTCCGCAAGCATCTGCAGTGCTATCTCGCAGATGTCGCGAGAGTATGCGTCACAAGTACAAAGATTTCAACAAACCCCAAGCGGTACTGGAGCAATCGCGTGAGTCAAGTTTGGAGCGGTTTAGCGGCATCGGTGGTGTTGTGTTCGTTGTGTTCTGTCTTGGTTTCCCCAAGTTTGAGTGCTGAGCCGATTGGCGATTGGACCCTGGTACCAGATTACCGACTTGGTGGACAAGCAGCCAATCACCCGGGGCCACGTCTGCCGCATCCGACAAGTCAGCATTCAATGTTGGAAATGGAGGCAGCATCGATACTGTTCCGAGGTCACAAGCCCAGTGAACGATTGATCAATCTGCTTCCACCCTCGCAGATCCCAGTGGACGAATTCACGTATGAACTTTGGATCAATCAACATGTCAATCAGCCGGTAGCAGTTCTGTTTTCGGTGCGTGGACGTGAGCCCGGCTCCTCAATACCCTTGACCATCGGCTTCGAGGATTGGGAGTCGTTCTTGGTGCTGCGAGGCCGAGAGGGAGAGGAGGTTCAACTTCGCAGCAAGTTAAAAAAGTATGGAGGTTACAAGCAGCGCTGGGTACATGTTGTAGCTGCCTACGACGGACATACACCAAAACTGTATGTTAATGGCGAGGATGTGGCTCAGGGACACCTGCACCATGATTCGATTGCCTGGCCCGAGAACGCGGAACTTGAGCTTGCTGCATACATGCACAATGAGCCTTTCATGCAAATCGGCAATTTGGTTCATTCGGCCCGAATCTACGACGAAGCGCTACCTCCGAGCGAGGTGCGAATCCGCTATGAGGACCTGTGCAACTTGGTCGAGAACGGTCTGCTCTATCCAAATCTGTTTCACTTTACAGCTGGTCCCTACCTGAACCATGTTACGCAAACCAGTATGAGTCTCTGTTGGGAAACTGACCGGGACGCGACAGCGAAGATTCGGTGGGGAACTTCAAGTGAATTAGCTGAATCCGCTACGATTGATAGTATGGCTCGGCGACACGAGTACGAGATTGCGAATCTCCAGCCAGAAACTCCCTATTTCTATCAAATTGAATCCACTTCGACCGATGGCAAAACGATCGATAGCGGTGTTCTGACTTTTAAGACTGCCGTTCCGGAAGCCACTTCGTTCCGTTTTGCAGTTGTCGGCGACACGGAAGCTCGTCCGCATATCAACGATCGACTGGCGAAGCAGATTTGGCAGGAGCGGCCCAATTTCATCATTAACCTTGGGGATTTGACTGACGCGGGCGAAACCCCGCATCGGTATGAGTGGACTCATGAGTACTTTGTAGGGATGACCCAGCTGGCCAGTCGCGTCCCGGTGCTTGCAGTGCCTGGTAATGGGGAAAGCGATCTTCATTGGTTCAGGCACTACCATAACTATCCAGGGCAGGAAAACTACTATCGCTTTACGTTTGGTGATGCCACGTTCTTTATGCTGGACTCCAATCGCCGCCGCGAGCAATTCAAGCCCGGTGGGGAGCAATACGAATGGTTGGAAGAACAACTGAAGAGCTGCCATAGCAAGTGGAAGTTCGTGTGCCACCACCACGCTACATACACCGGTGAGGAAAACGACTACGGCGATGCATGGAATTCAAACTCGCAGTTTGGAGACCCATTGGTAAGGGCTATCGTGCCACTCTACGAGAAGTATAACGTCGATATCGCCATGTTCGGACATCTTCACCTGTATGAGCGCTCACATCCTATCCGCGAGGGTAAGGTCGACCATGGCTCCGGCACTGTTCATCTCCTGGCTGGCGGAGGCGGTGGGAATCTCGAGGACTTTGCACCAACACCGGCCTTCTTTAGCGCTCAAACTTATCGCGGCCACCATTTCGTAACATTTGAAGTGAGTGGCGACGAACTGAGCATGCGCATGCACGCAACAGACGGAACGATTCGCGATTGGTTTACTTTAGATAAGTCCGACCAGGCCCATCAGCTGAAAGTTTCTCGTCCGGCCGAGCGGTAAAACGCCGTTCTTTGTCTGTCAACATCAGCAAAACACGATTTACAGTGACGGTGATGGAGCTCGAACGGGACTTGTTATCGGGCGCTGATCACGTACCTTTGGATTGTTTTCAATCTCGACTTCGATCGATACTGAGGTTTTTTCATGATTCCGTCATTCCGGTCCAAGATTCTCTCGCTCGCGTTCATCGTCAATTTGAGTTGCGTCTTGATCGCTCAAGACGACAGTCAGCTTCGCGAAGAACCGACCAGCAGGGCCCATAGTCGCCTACCTGGCATGCAGCTGGATGGACGCGTTCTGTTGCCAACACAATGGTCGCTCAAACCCGCAGGCGTCCAATTGCCGGTCGGTGATTTCCCAGTAACGATTGAAATGCACCCACGTGAACAGTTTGCCGCTGTCCTGCATGCGGGCTATGGCGAGCACGAGGTCGTTGTGATCGATCTAGAGGACTTTCGAATCGTCTCGCGAGTTTCTTTGCCAGAAACCTTTGTTGGACTTCGCTTCAATTCCAGCGGAGATCGACTGTACGCCAGTGGTGCCGAACAGGAGGTCGTCCATCAATTCTCCTTCAGAGAAGGTTACTTGTCAGATCACAGGCGATTGCAAATCGTTCCTCCTGAGCAGCGTCAAGTTCCCGCTGGCATCACTGTCAGCGGCGACGATAGCATTCTTTACGTAGCTTGCCCGTGGGGAGATAGCGTATGCGTTTTCCCTCTAGGGGCACCTGAAGAGAAGCGGTTCATCCACTTCGAGCCCGACTCCTTCCCTTATTTCGCACTTGCCGACGGCAGTGACAAGCGATTGTACGTAAGTCTCTGGGGTAAGTCATCGGTCGCTGTTGTAAACCTGGAGACTCTGCAAATCGAAACCACCTGGCCAACACAATCCCATCCAACGGAGTGCTTGTTGACCAAGGATCAGCGTACGCTGTACGTCGCTTGTGCGAACAGCAACTGCGTTTCCGTGATTGATACTGTGTTGGGCAAACCGTTGGAGGTTATCTCGTCAGCACTCTATCCAACGGCCGATAACGGTAGCACACCCAATAGCGTGTCGCTTTCGCCAGACGAAAAGGTATTGCTGGTCGCCAATGCCACGAACAACAATGTAGCTGTTATCGACGTACATGAACGTGGGCGTAGCCGTTCGCTCGGCTTCTTGCCGGTCGGATGGTATCCGACCTGCGCTCGCTTTGATCCGCACGATGGCAAGATCTATGTGGCAAATGGTAAAGGGCTTCTGCCCAAAGCCAATCGCCAGGGCCCGAATCCGTTGAATGCTGCGGCAAAGTCGATTCAAGAATATATAGGCGGGCTGTTTCAGGGAACTGTATCGAAAATCGAACCACCCAGCCCAACCGAGATGAGCCAGCTGACCAAGACGGCTTTCGCGTGCAGCCCGCTACGCGAGGACAAAGCACCTGTCACTGCGCCCGCTGACGCTGACAACCCAATTCCAGCCAAAGTTGGCGATGCCAGTCCTATCAAGTACTGCATTTACATCATCAAGGAGAATCGCACCTACGACCAAGTCTTGGGCGACCTACCGCAGGGCAATGGAGATTCCGGCTTGTGCATTTTTCCGCGGAGAGTTACGCCCAA
This sequence comes from Planctomycetales bacterium, assembly GCA_020426625.1. Lineage (GTDB taxonomy): Bacteria > Planctomycetota > Planctomycetia > Pirellulales > Pirellulaceae > Aureliella. The sequence continues at coordinate 1,242 of JAGQPR010000515.1, read as the reverse complement.
TCATCATGCTTTGGCGGAACAGTTTGTCTTGCTTGATAACTTTTACGTCGAGAGTGAGGTCAGCGCCGATGGCCACGAATGGTCAATGGCAGCCTATGCCACCGACTTCGTCGAAAAGACTTGGCCATTGAAGTATCGCGGATCGCGCGAGGGCAAACTGCAATATCCAGCTGAAGGAGCCTATGAGATCGCGCAACCGAGCAGCGGGTACATTTGGGACAAAGCCAAGCAAGCTGGCGTCAGCTTTCGCAGCTATGGTGAATTCATCGCCAATCCTACCACGCCAGGTGGAGATGCAACTGCCAAGGTCAGCAGTCTAGAAGGGCATTTTGATCCCAAATTCCATGGCTACGACCTGGACTACCGGGACGTAGATCGGGCCACACATTTTCTTCAGGAGATAGAACGCTTCGAACGCGAGGGCGAGATGCCGCGACTGCAGATTCTCCGCTTGCCCAATGATCACACCCACGGAACTGCCGTTGGCAAGCTAACTCCTACAGCCATGGTGGCGGACAATGACTTGGCACTGGGACGGATTGTCGAAGGCCTTTCCCATTCAAAATTCTGGTCTCAAATGGCTATCTTCGTTGTCGAGGACGACGCTCAAAACGGATCGGATCACGTGGACGCGCATCGAACCATCGCCTACGCGATAAGCCCTTATACCAAACGAAGGTCTGTCGATAGCCACATGTATTCCACATCCAGTATGCTGCGAACCATGGAATTGATACTCGGCCTGGAACCCATGACCCAGTTTGACGCTGCCGCCCAGCCGATGTTCGCTTCCTTCACATCGCAAGTTGACGCGACACCCTTCCAGCATCTGCCCGCTGGCGTCGACTTGGAAGAACGCAACAGTCGATCGACTTACGGTGCTCAATTGTCGGCCACGTTTGACTTTTCCCGCGAAGACGCGGCCGATGATCTGTTGTTAAATGAAGTGATTTGGCGCAGTGTTCGAGGAGCCGATCAGCCGATGCCGCCGCCAGTGCGAGCAGGTTTTGTGTTCGCTGGCTTCGAATCCGACGATGATGACGAAGACGAAGACGAAGACGAAGACGAAGACGGTGACGAAGACGAAGACGAAGACGAAGACGGTGAAGGTGAAGGTGAAGGTGAAGCGATACCTTGAAAGCAGCGAGAGGGACGGCGTCGAGAAAGACGGTTAAGGACCTGAGGAAAAATAACTTGGGCACTTTTAATCTGCCTCTCCAACCCCAGTTTAGTTAACAGCGC
>JAGQPR010000514.1 GCA_020426625.1 Planctomycetales bacterium | reverse complement strand
TTTTCCGCGACGCAGCCGACATGCCCAATGCCATTGCGAGATATGGCACGTTGGAGGCGCAGGGCTGGAAAGCTCAGGAAGGCACTGCGATCCACCCGGAAAACGCTCAAGGACGCTTTTACACTGAACTGCTGCAAGACCTAGCCGCCCAAGGCGAAGCGTCGGTATATGAATACCTGTTCGGGGATCAGACCGTGGCCGTCAATCTCTGCGTTCAACGAGGTAGCACGCTGACGATACTCAAGACTACCTACGACGAGTCCATCAAGGTCTATTCGCCGGCGTTCCTGCTCAATCAGGACATGATGCAGGACTTATTTGCGAAGCAGCAGATCAAGCGACTGGAATATTATGGCAGCCTGATGGAATGGCACACGCGCTGGACCGAAAACCGGCGCACGCTTTATCATTTGACTACGTTTCGCAATGGCGTGGTCAAGCGATTGGTTGAATCGCTTTCCGCACGGAGTTCCGCGCAGTGATCACGCGAAACGTTTGCCGCGGGATCACACAGCCCATCGATTCAATTTCGCAAGGCGAGAACGCGTCGAAACCAGACGCGTACTCAGTCTATTGAACCGATCAGTCTTTCGCCATCCGGCAGGCGGCGACTACACTTCGTCCTAGTCAGCTGAAGACGTCGGGTCACGTGATGAGCGCAAAAGTGCCTTGCGGTAGCGCAATGGAATGCGCCAGAATGCTCACACGCTGACCGCACCTTTTGGCGAAGGCCGCGAGGTCTCGGGTCGAGGTATTCGCGCATGGAACGTGACCGCGAATTTTGTTTTGGAGAGGCGAAAATGATCGTTGTGCGGGTGGTTTCAATTCTGATCCTGACATTCGCCTCGTATTCGGCTTTCGCACAAGGCCAAGGGGGTCGCTGTGGATCCTTGGCGAATGGTTTCGGCCCATATGATTACCGGGCCGACCGCGGTAAAACCGACGGGAGCGGCACTTACGAGCACAAGCTATGGCTGGTCGAAAGTACCCATTTCACCCCGCCTGTAGAGGCCTTGATCAAAGGCCAGACTACATCGCAACCGGGTGGCGACATCGACTACACCCTGCGCGCCTTTCCCAACCACCATCGCGCGCTAATGGCAGTCATGCGGCTAGGGGAGAAAACCAGTCCACAGCGTCCCGTTGGCTTGCGATATGACTACGACTGTTACCTTGAACGTGCCGTGCGATTTGCACCAGACGACCCGATTGCCCGAATGATTTACGCGACGTATTTGGGCAAAGCCAATCGAATGAACGAAGCGGCACAGCATTTGGACCTTGCAACCACACTAGCCGCTGACAACCCGTTCACCCATTACAACCTGGGTCTGATTTTCCACGATCTCAAAATGTACGACAAGTCTCTCGCGCGCGCCCATCGGGCGATCGAGCTTGGATTTGGCCGGACGGAACTGCGCGACTTGTTGATCGCTGCCGGCAAATGGCAAGATGCACCGCCGGCCCCCTCCAAGCAACAGAATTAGCCCTATGGGTAAGCGACGCTGACACGGTGCGGTTACCAATCGATGTTGAACCTTGACTGAACATGTCCGACGCTGGTTCGACACGCCACTGCATACCGCAGGCGCTCCGCGCTTCATCTTTCCGCGATAGCCATGTTGCGCGTTATTTCTGAGGGATGCCATTGAAGCACTTGTTGATGATTGCCTATCACTACCCCCCACTTGCAGGTAGTAGCGGTATTCAGCGCACTTTGTGTTTCAGCAAGGACCTGCAAGCGCATGGCTGGCAACCGGCGGTGCTTGGTGCGCATCCGCGTGCTTTCGAACGCGTCAGCAACGACCTCCTTGGCTGCATACCGGCAGATGTGGTCGTACGGCGCCCCTTTGCGCTCGATGCGCGCCGGCATCTGTCGCTGTTTGGGCGCTATCCTGCTTGGTTTGCCCAACCAGACCGGTGGACGAGTTGGCTGCTCGGCGCCCTGCCTGCGGGACTGCGAATGATTCGACTGCAAAGACCAGACGTGATCTGGAGCACGTATCCCATTCCCACAGCGCATTTGATCGGATACTGGCTATCCCGCCTTTCGGGTATACCGTGGGTTGCCGACTTCAGGGATCCAATGGCACATGCCGGCTATCCCCAAAACCAAAGCACCTGGAACAGCTATCTCAAGGTCGAACAGAAAGTTTCTTCGCGCGCCGCGCGCTTGGTATTCACCACACCCGGAGCCGCAAGACTCTATCGGGAACGATACCCAGCACGCAGACACGACATTCGGGTGATCGAGAATGGCTTCGATGAAACACATCTGGTTGGGCGCGACCACGGGAACAACATGGGCGCCCTCAATCCAAACAGGATCACACTGTTGCACAGTGGAATCGTGTATCCCGAATGGCGAAACCCAGTGCAGTTATTCAAGGCGTTGCAGTCCTTATTCGATACCGGCGCTATTGCGCGCGACTCTCTTTGCGTGCGCTTCAGGGCGCCAGAACATGTCGACTTTGTGAGTGCCCTCGCGAAAAGCCACGGCCTTGACGATGTAGTGCAAATTTTGCCCGCAGTCAGCTACGGCAATGCCTTAAACGAAATGGCCGCCGCTGATGGTCTCTTGGTACTGCAATCAGACGAATGCAATGACCAAATTCCAGCCAAAGTCTACGAATACTTCAGCGCAGGCAAACCGATACTAGGACTGTGCAGCGAAAGCAGTGATACGGCGAATCTACTTCGAAGTGGTGGTTGTGCGCATCTTGCGCCATTGGAATCATCGCGTCTAATTAGCACAACCCTTGCTAATTTTGTCGCTGACTTACGTGACGGAACTCTCGCAACACCCAGCATCGAGTTCGTAAGGTCAATGTCTCGTCACTCCCGGGCTGCAGCGCTTGCTACACTTCTTGACGAGGTACGACCATGAAGCCTGCTGACAAGACCAACGGCAGAACAGGGCAAGGCACAGGAGCGACCATTCTCCAGCACACGATACTGCCATTCCATTCGACCTGTCCACTCGAACAACTTCTGTAACTGCGCAAAGCATGGTCACACCCAAAATAGCTGTCATCATCCCGTTCTTTCAGCGCGAAGCCGGCATTCTTGGCCGGGCACTGAAGTCGATCGCGGACCAAAATTACCCCAAGTCAGACTTGTACGTAATTGTGGTTGACGATGGGTCGCCGGTTTCTGCAGAAAACGAGATCAAGACCAACACGCCATCAACCGATCTTCGCGTGAAAGTAGTTCGGCAGCACAACGCGGGACCAAACGAGGCCCGTAATACTGGCTTGCAGAATCTGGAGCCGGGTACTTCATTTGTTGCTTACCTTGATTCGGATGACGAATGGGTCGGCGACCATCTGGAGCGCGCAGTCAAGGTGCTTGCACTTGGCTATACCGCCTACTTTGCCAATCTATACCACCTGGGCGACGACATCGACGAGTTCTCCAAGGCAAAACGCGTTCAACCACTAGACCACCCGATGCTGGGGAACGACCCATCCTTGCGCGCCTATGAAGGGGACATGGTGCACCAAATCGCCACAGCAAACATCATCTTCATGCCATCCTTGGTCATCGATGCCACTGCATTGGGCCAAGCGCGCTTTCCTCTTGCCCACCGGCATGGTGGTGGCGACTACCTGTATTGGATGGAGTTGATCCAACACGGCGCACGATTCGCCTTTTCGACCACGCCCGAAGTTCGATGCGGAAAAGGCATCAATATGTGGTACGGAAGTGGGTGGGGAACAGATGGTTTGGCAATGCGGATTGTGGATGAGGCGAGGTTCCGAAGGACCGTATTAACCAAATATGCCGATGCAGCAGTCACTCGAGAGAGCCTGCAACGCCGATTGGCCGAACTGCAAGTTAATATGCTTCGCGACATAGTTCATCGGTTGCGACGGCGAAAGAAGGTTAACTGGAAAGCAGTCCGCAGCTACGCATCAGAAAATCCACCTACATGGGAACTTTTTAAATACATCATGAGGATTGGTACTAACCAGCGCAAAAGATAAAAACCAAAACAAAAGATTGTTGCATTTCGTCAAACAAACTCCGGAGCGGAACAAATCCTTATCCCGACCAAAAATTGAATCAAGGCATGCGAGTCGCTTATATATTGGACAGCTTCCCCAACACTTCTGAGACCTTTATATCCGACGAGATCTATTCGATATCCACCTCAGAAAAGGTTAAGTGCGACATCTTTTCATTGGGCGCCTCGAAAAGCACCTTAGTAAATGCTCGGGCCAAATTAGTTCAAGAGATTTGCAGCCTCACTTATTGCGTACAAAATAGCATCATCGATGATCTGATTAACATCGCGACACTTATTAGATTTCGACCCTGGCATACGTTGATTACGCTTGGTCGTGCATTGTTTTGCAAGCAGCAGCGCTGGATAGCCAGAAAGGCCTTAAGCATTGCCAAACAGGTAATTCAAACCAAGGTAACCCATGTGCATGCGCACTATGCGGACCAAGCGGCTGCAGTTGCCATGTGGACAAGCCGCTTCACAACCATACCGTACACATTCACTACACATGGCTATGATATTTTCTTTAGTCCACCAGACAATTTTCCAGAACTAGCAAAAGGTGCAAAATCAATAATATGCGTCTCCATTTTTAACAAGAACTACATTGCATCCCAGTTTGGCATCGATGAACAAATCTTGAAGGTAATACGGTGCGGAATTTACACGAACGATTTCCACTACGACAACACGAAACCCATTCCATCCAACACTACACTAAAGTTGCTTTGCGTAGGTCGACTTGTTCCTGAGAAAGGACATCGCCATCTTCTCAATGCAGTTCCGATATTAAACGCGAATGGTATCCGTGTTGCGCTTTTATTGGTTGGTAGTGGGCCGCTACGCGATGAGCTAGAGGCACTTGGCAAGTCTTTGGGTATCTCAGATCAAATCAAATTTGCCGGCGCGCAGACAAACGAGGAAGTGCGACACCACCTGCACGATGCTGATATTTTCGTGTTACCAAGTATTTCAGAAGGAATGCCCGTCGCCATTATGGAGGCAATGGCATCTGGCTTGCCGGTAATTGCTACATCTGTTCGGGGCGTCCCCGAGTTGGTCGAGGATAAAGTTACAGGTCTATTGTGCCCACCGGCTGATCCAGATTCTATTTCGAAAGCCATTCAATGGGCCTTGGGAAATCCGATCAAGATTGATCGAATGCGCATAGCAGCGCGCAACAAGATCCATCAAGAATTTGAAAGAGACAAGTGCACCTCCAAATTGATCTCAATTTGGAAACCATAGCATCAA
>JAGQPR010000513.1 GCA_020426625.1 Planctomycetales bacterium | reverse complement strand
TAGCGTGCGGTTCCGTCAAAAACCGCGTGCTAGCGCACAGCGGCTAATTTTGCGGAAGGATTACGTGGAACTGGATTTCCAATTCTTGACACTAGCGTGGTCAGTTACGCCGAACTCCATGCGACAATTGGCGAGAAAGCCGAAATCACCAAGCTCTCTTCAAGGAAACTCTTGTCGCTAACCACTCGACCACTAGTGGGAAACTGAGGTTTTTCTGCCTTCCAAGCTTACAACAACCGGCCGTGTTTCACTGCAACTTGTAAGACCTTTCTAAAAAACAAATTACCAGTGTTTGTTTTCGCTAGCATTGGCCCAGGCGAGTACCAGTAGCCAGTACTGCTACACTCCAGCCGTTCCGTTTTATCACGTTGCAATTGCTACGGATGTTCGGCATCCTGGGACAAATACACAAATACCTGGTAGCGTAACCGGCAGCAGTTCTATCGCGGACTGGATGGGCTCTGCCAGGATAAGCGTTGTTCGATAGGGTTCCTGGGCCTCTCCCTCAACCATGGTTGCGAATTCAAGCGAACTTGCTTCGTACAGGAGACAGTTGTCGCGTTTCAATGTTGATGCAGATTGGCGGAAATGATATTCAGTGAGTATGAGCATCATCTGCAATTGCATAGAACGAGGAACTTGTTGATGACCTGGGCTACCTTGGGCGAACTTGCGGAACTGGTTGCAGCACGGTTGGTTGGCAGTGCTGAGACTGTGGTCAGCAGCGCATTACCACTTCAAGATGCTGGACCGGACAGCATCACAATTGTGGACCGAGCACTACACTTGGATCGGTTCAATGCATCACCTGCCGTGGCTGGCGTAGCAACTCAAGTTCTAAAAGATTGCGCGAAGCCTTTACTCATCGTGCCAAGTATTCATGATGCCTTCCCTAAAATCATCGAGCGTTTACGTCCTATCCAATATCAGTTGAGCACCGCAACGGGAAGGGGCGTATCTTCGACAGCCAGCGTACACCCGAGTGCCAGCGTAGGCTGTGGAACGACGATCTTGCAAGGTTGCTCTGTCGCTGAGAATGTGACGATCGGCAGCAACTGTGTGCTCCATGCCAATGTCCATGTTATGGAAGGGTGCAGCTTGGGCGATGGCTGTACTCTTTACCCGAACACCACACTTTATCCGGGAACAATCGTTGGCCAGCGGGTCCTGATGCATGCGTCAGTGACGATAGGAGCGTTTGGATTTGGCTATCGACTGCAAGATGGTCAGCACGTTCGTACGTCGCAGTTGGGATGGGTCGAAATTGGTGATGATGTTGAAATCGGCGTGGGGACTACTGTCGATCGTGGAACCTACGGTCCGACGCGAATCGGCACGGGTACGAAAATTGATAACCAGGTGCAAATCGGCCACAACTGCCACATTGGAAGACATAACCTAATCTGCGCTCAAGTTGGCATTGCTGGTTCCTCCTCTACCGGTGATTACGTCGTCTTGGCTGGGCAAGTTGGCGTTGCAGATCACATTCGAATTCAGGATAGAGTCCAGGTTGCAGGGCAGTCAGGTGTAATGCAGGATCTGCCTGCCGACGCGGTCGTACTTGGAACACCGGCTCGCCCCAACAAGCGAGCGCTGCAGGAGATTTCCTTGATTTCGCGTTTACCCGACATGCGACAGGATTTGCGTGGACTGCAGCGTGAATTGGAGGAACTGAAGCAACGGCTTGCCGCCCACTCCAATTCGCGATACGAAGCGGCCTGAACATGCACACAACCGACACTGCCGCGACTCGAGCTCGCCGACGGATTGGAATTCTAGCTGGCTGGGGCGGTTTCCCAGTTGAAGTTGCACAGCGCTTGCGCGAGCTGGGGGACGAAGTCATCGTTTCTGCCTTGATCGGGCATGCCGATCGGCGCCTCGAAGAGTTGGCCGATCGAATCAAGTGGTCTGGTGTGCTTTCTCTCGGCGCGCAAATGCGGTTTTTCATGCGGGAGAAAGTGAAGCACGTCGTCTTTGCTGGCAAGATTTTCAAGGATCGGATTCTGTACCACGGAGGCGGCTGGACCACGCACTTCCCCGACCTGGCTTGCATTCGGATCGTGGGAGCCAGCTTCGTAACCAAGACCAAAGATGGTTGTGACGACACATTGCTAAACGCACTCGTGGCTGCCTACCAAAAGAAAGGGATGGAAGTGTTGCCGATTACTACGATCGCTCCACAAATGTTGGCTGAAGAGGGCTGCCTGACCAGTCGCCGCCTCACTCGCTCTCAACAACTAGACATTGCGTTTGGTTGGAAAATCGCGCGCCAGATGGGTGGTTTGGATATCGGTCAAAGCATGACGGTGAAAGATCAAGTGGTTTTGGGAGTCGAAGCGGTCGAGGGCACCGATGCCTTGATCCACCGCACCGGAGAACTATGCCCGCGCGGTGGTTTTACCTTAGTCAAAGTGGCCAAGCCCAATCAGGACATGCGTTTTGACGTGCCAACCATCGGATTGAAAACGGTTCAACGAGTGGTCCGTGCTGGCGGTTCGGCAATTGCCATAGAAGCTGGCCGAACGATCATCGTTGATCGCAAGGCGACGCTCGAATACGCCAATGCCAATTCCATTACCATAGTAGCTATTGCCGCGCCGGAGCTCGAAAAACTCCGCTTGGACAACGGTTCGAGTATCCCTGGTCCTACGTTTCTAGACGCTGCATAATCGCGATCAGCATGCATCGCTCCAATCCGCTAGAATAAGGTCAGATTCAGGCACTTGAATTCGACCATTCGGCGGAGGCGATTCATGCAGTGGTTTAACCTACGACCGACATTTGAGATTGTTCTCCCAATTAGTCGAACTCTGGCAGTTCAGCGTTTGAATGCGGCAAGTCTCGTTGATGGCGCTGCTCCCTACTTCCTGATGTTTGGTGAGTATGGTGAGTTGCATTTACCGGAGTCAGAACTGCGACTGTGGTCACCTCACCTCTCTTTTTATCTCGCCGAGCGCGGTGGTGCCTGTTTTGTTCATGGTCGTTTTGCGCCGCGGCTGAATGTTTGGTCTTGTTTGTGGATTGTCTATCTGGCAATGGCTTTCACAGCATTCTTCGCTCTTACGCTCGCATTCAGCCAATGGATGCTCAATACGTCGCCCTGGGGTTTGTGGCTGGCATTGACCGCCATCACCGTGATTCTCTTGCTCTATGTCGTTGCTCACATCGGCCAGCAATTGAGTGCCGATCAAATGCATGCGCTGCGGGGGGAGCTGAATTTGCTGCTGGAAAAATGCCAGGCCGGAGAGGCATTTAGTCAGCAGCAGACTCCGCCCCTGGCTAGACTGTAGGCCCCCCCTTTTATCGACCGCCGGACGGGTTTACCATGCTGGAAGTCTGTCCGCATTACCCAATCATGAAAAGGCAATCATGGCCAAAGCAGCTGCTCGACATATCTTGGTAAGTACCGAAGATAAGTGCAACGAACTGAAAGCCGAAATTGAAGGCGGTGCGGATTTTGCCGATGTCGCCAAACAACATTCGACTTGCCCCTCCGGTAAGAACGGCGGAGCACTTGGCGAATTCGGTCCCGGACGCATGGTCAAGGAGTTTGACGCAGTGGTCTTTAGCGGCGACCTGAATGTTGTCCATGGTCCTGTGAAAACGCAGTTCGGTTACCATTTGCTTGAAATCACCAGCCGCACGGAATAGTTGTTCAAGATTTCGTACAACCGTGTAATGGTGTCAATATCGGTGCGCACGGTCTCGATGCAGACGACACCTTACAATTCCCTGCTTCTCCAAGATCGATGTTCAAGACTTTAAGGATTGTCCTATGGTCCGTACAGCTAGCACGATGTTGCCCTTGGGCACAGCAGCCCCCGAATTCTCGTTGCCTGACTATAACGGCAATACGGTTTCGCTGAGCGACTGCCGCGGAACGGCTGGGCTACTAGTGATATTCATGTGCAATCACTGCCCCTACGTCAAACATGTTGCCCCAGAGGTATCGCGATTGGCAGATGAATATCTAGCCAAAGGCGTAGGCGTCGTTGGTATTAGCAGCAACGATATCGCGAATTATCCCGACGATTCACCAGAGTTGATGAAAAAAGAGGCGGAGTCACAGGGGTACCGATTTCCCTACCTCGTGGACGAAACGCAAAGCGTAGCCAAAGCGTACCATGCGGCCTGCACGCCAGACTTTTTCTTGTTCGACGCTGAATTGAAACTTGTTTACCGAGGCCAATTGGACGACACTCGCCCCCGCCAGGGCGTTGAGCCGAATGGAGAAGACTTGCGCGCAGCATTGGAGGCTATGCTCCACGACGAAGCGATCGCTGAGGTTCAAAAACCGAGCGTGGGCTGCAATATCAAGTGGATTGCCGGTGCCGAACCCAGCTATTTCAATCCTTCGGGGTCCGCTTAGTGGACAGTCGATGATGCGACGCTTGTTGGCTCGATCGATCTATTACCCGACGCTTGGCTACAATCTGATGCTCGGGCGTGTTTTCAAGACTCGCAACTGGTGGGATCCAGTTGACGAGCACCTTATACTCGGTGCGCGTCCCTTTGCTCGCGACGTTCCGACGCTCAAGACACTCGGCGTAACCGGCGTCGTCAACATGTGCGAAGAACACGCCGGATACCTTGATCTTTATCAGCTGCACGCGATCGAACAGTTGTGGCTGCCAACGATCGATTTCACTCATCCGACAAAGGAAATGATCGAGAGCGGAGCCGAGTTTATCCAATCCCATGCCCTCCAAAAGGGTAAGGTATATGTTCACTGCAAAGCTGGTAGAGCCCGTAGTGCAACTGTCGTGCTCTGGTGGCTGGTCAAATACCGTGGACATACTCCACAGCGGGCACAAGAAATCATCTTGGCTAGCCGTCCTCACGCGAATCCACATGTTCACCTGCGTCCGGTCATTCGCGAATTGCACTTGGGGCTTCAGACTGATGTCGATGCTGAAAGACAAACTGGTACGGAAAGTCAGGTTAAGCTGAAAGACAGTGAAACTGATTTGTAGGTCTTGGTCCCGCCATCTTTACCGATGCGGGGCCCAGCTAGCTGCAACCTCGGATGGCCAACGACACGGGAATTCGATATCATTGGCAAATCCGCAATGTGATTAGAGTTGCTTTACGGTGTAGCTTTTGCGGTAGATAATTGAGATTAATTACTATTGGGCCGGTAGCTCAGTTGGTTAGAGCAGGGGACTCATAATCCCTTGGTCGGGGGTTCGAGTCCCTCCCGGGCTAATGAAAACGCGGACACCAGGTGGCAATCGTGGACCTCAGCGGAATCGGGGGCCCA
>JAGQPR010000512.1 GCA_020426625.1 Planctomycetales bacterium | reverse complement strand
GGCCCTACCCGCTCGCCGACCCGCTTCGCGTGTGCACGCTCGCGACTCTCCCAAGGGCCCCTCGCGACTCTCCCAAGGGCCCAAGGGAGAGTAAGTTGAATTGGTGGCGATTAGCGAGAAGTGTCCAATTTTCACTCCAATTGCATATCATTGATGGACAAGTCTTTCCAACTCGAGTGCCCTTCTTCCCAAGGACCTTCGATGATCGTTTGATATCGAGTTTCACTTTCAGCTGGAGAGATTGATAACAAGTACTTGCCGGCTGGCATTACGTCTGTTAGCGAAATTGGCTGAGTGATTTCAGGCGAGTTAGTCCCGTCCGATTTATTCACACCTGACCGTGAGAACAGTTCGAGCGAATTGGACCAAGTCTTTCGTTTCTCAGACACAAAAGCTTCTCCAAACGCAATTGGCTCTGACGCTGCTACCCCGTTTGCTGCAACTGGATAGATGAGGATGTTGACGATTGATCCAAACCAATCCTGGGGAATGTCGTTGACTTTAATTCGAAGTCCTGAACGCCATCGGTGAACATACTTGATGTCAGGCAACTCCTTGGCAACTTTGTATTGCCCCCTGACCGACTTTGCATAGTCTTCCAAGAACGCCAGCCAAGCACTATCCGTTTCACCTTTCTCGGGGAACTTCACACCAGCACCGTGCTCAGTGACGCCTGCTGGTTTCGTGCGTAATTCACTTTGAGACGGATCATCGAGGTCGATCAAACCGCGTTCTGTGAGCAACTCCAAAGTTGCTATGGGACTGTTGGGGACGATCCAAGTCATCTGTGCGCCGTGCTTGGCAACTTGTTTCTCATTTCGGCCTGGCGAGTGACATCCAGCGCAGCGCTCGAATTGTGACCAAATGGCAGCAACGAAACGAATTTCGACCTGATCGATACGTGTGTGCCGGATAACCTTTTCGTCCAATGCTAAGTCATTGTGCTTCGTAATTCTATGCGATAGAAACTCAGCGTCGCTGGTCGCAGCGACCAGCCAAGTCTTGATCGCAGCATACTCTTTTTCACGCACCTGGGCTTGCAGCTTCGTTTCTTCCTTTGTGTGCTGCTGAATGAAGATTAACAGTCGAGAATCTTCTGGCTCATCTCGATTGATCCAACCGAGTCGCGTGAGGTGTTGATATGACTCACTAGCATCTTCGCTAAACAAATCGCTCAAATTCATGCCACCAAAATGGCAATCCGCGCAGCGATTTGAATCGCTGCGTAGAAGAGGCAGTATCCGCTGCTCGTAGATCTCGCTCGGCGTTTGAGCAATTGATAAAGATGCTGGAATGCATGCTAAGACGATGAAGATTAAGATTTTTCTGAACATTTCAGTGCTCTCAGTGGTTGTTGCATAACGTCTTGGTTCGTCTATCTGGATACACGCAGGGTTTTGAGTCCGGGAGCTTCGAGAACAATTTCGTTATCCTCGTTCCATTCGACAGCCAAATCCGAGCTGGCTGGATCGGTCAGACGCTTTGGGATGTCTACTTCTGCACCTACCGTCTGTAGGGTCCAGCGGTATTCACCCGGCGACAGAAGGACGGGTTCGGCGCCGTCCAAGGAAACTAGTTCGAATTGCCCATTGTTCTGCGTGAAGCCAGTGGCGATCGAATTGCTATGGGCGTCAAACACGGTTACCTGCATTTGCGGTAACGGTACACCGTCGGAGGTCAGTCGACCGCGTGTTCCGCCCGCAGTGCCTTGCTGGGAACACCCAGTGGTCACGACAAGTGTGGCCACCATCATTGGTAGCCACACTTGCGCTATTCCTTGTGGTGCTTGCTTAGAACGCATTGGCAACAACTTCCCCGCCGTTAGTGCTGTGCAGTCCATGATGAACGATTGCATCAACTCCATCGCTCAGGAACTGAACCGATCCATCAGCTAGAGTCACATTTGCTCCGCCAGAGTGGTAGCTGCGCGGGGCAAAGTAACCGGTCCAGTGCGTGACAATGTCTGGAACGCGACTGTTAGGAGTTAAATACCCATTTGTCATACCATTGAGTGCACCTGAGAACGCCCATGAAATGCCCCTCCCCCGCAAGGCGGCATTGTTTCCGCCTCGCCAGCTAACGAAGCTCTGCCACATCTGAGAGAGATCAGGATTGGATATCATTCCATTACCATCGACGTAGCTCGACCAATCTCCGCCCGTTGCCTTCATGCCTTGACTCGCATTGAGTGCAGCGCTGACGCCGGAGGAACCGTTCAAAGTCAACTTGTACGGAAAGCCTGGGGTCTGCCCCGCAGGCAACACCATGTCATTGCCAATGCTACGGACGGTTTCACTTACGGCCACGGTATTGGATGTTCCGTCGGATATGTCTCCGAACCGAACTCTTGAATGTTCATACACGATCCCATCCGTGGGCCATCTGAAGTCGTTGTTGGTTTTCGTTCCACTTCCAAAACTCACCATATAATTGTTGCCACCATAGTTGAAAGTCGCACCGGCGACTTCTACCGTTGTGACAGCCGGCGCAGGATCGCTTGGACAGAGAAAGACAGCGAGTGGCGTTGCAAATGCTTCGACAAACTGTGGATTGGGAGTCTTACCCGACCAACCTCCGGTGAAGGCGGTTTGCGAGAAGTCGAGAAGGCTTTGCAAGTTCGCCTGTTCCACAAACGGCAACAATCGAGCTTGAACTGAGAAGTCGGAATCGAGTGTGCCTCCCATTGGGAAGCGTTTAAAGGCGCTTTCGTAGTTGTGAAATGCCAAACCGAGTTGCTTCAAGTTATTGCTGCACTGCATGCGACGAGCAGCCTCACGAGCTGCTTGAACTGCAGGAAGCAGCAAGCCCACGAGGATGCCAATGATTGCGATGACGACGAGCAGCTCGACGAGTGTGAAACCACGTTGCATGGCCGCATTATTTGTGTTTTGTGTTTTAAGTTGATTCATGATAGTGAAGTAGTTGAAGTGAATGATTGAGTACACGGCGCTCCTATGAACTGACGAAGGTGGCTCATCGGAACGCACTTGCCAACAGGCAACGCTTGCTTTGTGGAGAGCGAGCGCGCAAGCCTGCAGCAAGTGCGTCACAACAAGCCAGCTTCGCTGCGAATCGTTGCGCGACTTGAACACACTGCGCGGCTCAGCTCCCATGGGCGTAGCTGCAAGTGGCAGTGAGACCAAGCAATAGCGGACGTAGTCGAACGCAGAGCTAGTGTCACAAATCGTAATTCCGATGCCACATCAGCCTCTAGCGCGCTAGCGTGCGCTTCCGTCAAAAACCGCGTGCTAGGGCACAGCGGCTAATATTGCGTAAGGATTATGTGGAACTGAATTCCCAAGTCTTGACACTAGCGCTAGGAGTCTAAATGGACTGTCTAAAGAGACACCCAAGCTAAAGACGGATTGGGTCTAAGCTATGGCATCATGGAAGCTCGCCCTCGGAGGCGGCATGGGCGGACGATGTGCAGCTGAGGGTAACCACTCGTCGTGCACAAGGAACGGTGCAAAAGGTGGTTCCGGAAGAGTGAAGTCGATCGTGTTGGACTCCACAATCGCAATTGGCAAATGGCAATAGTCAAAGCTCCCGCCCTGGCATTTAATCGCATCCATGGAGAGCACGACCACTGTCGATGCTTCGTTGGCGTCCAAGCAGTTGCCGGGCTCGTCGCAATCGGGCTTGTTCGAGCAGCAAGAAAGCTTTTCAACTTTGGCAACTTGGCTTGCCGAATTGTCGCAACAGGCCGACTTTTGACTGCAACACGACTTGGTTGCCACCGTCACCTTGGACACAGAGCTATCGGAATGATTCGAAAGAACTGCGTATTCAGGTGGTTTGACGTTGCGATCACGGGCCCATTGCAATCGCTCTTCGGGCGAAAAGCAGCAACAGTTGGTCCAGCACTGCTCTGGTGTCGAGCATCCACAGTGGCAGTTCTGGCATGGAAAAGGATCCGTGCCGGGTTTAGCTACCACCTTCATTCCAACTGGAATTGGCAGCGCAGCAAGAAGAACGCAAAGCAGCACAATTGTTGAAATTGTAGGTTGCCACGCGTTTTTGAGTTTTCTAGCTGTTTGCGAGCTAATCAATTTTCGACTCAACAAAGTCGTGAGTTTGGAAATAAAAGCTCGCTCTCCACGTTACGTATGCTACTGAGTTTGGGAAAAATCACAAGCGGCGATTGGTTGCTGCGACCTTTTGACTGCCGTCCCATCACGATCGGGCCAGCATTGCAATCAACGGCTGGCCGAAGATAGGTTGCGACCGAAATCCACCTGTTCGTCCTTTCTAGATGGAATAGATTGCAAGCGACATAACATCAGCCTGGATCATCGGGATTCAGATTTCGCTTTTTTAAAGCATTGTGAAAATTCAGTAGCGACCCTCGCTAACGACCGGCAGTGATTAGAATTTTCGCGTTGGTTAATGTGCGTGGTGGATAAATCTATGTTGCGAAAACGAAGAGTACTGAAGTGTGGCTTGGCAATTGCCGCTCTCGTATATTTATCTGCAACCATCTGCACGGTGCCAACGGCTAGTCACACACATTATGGCGGGAACGCCTCACACACTCATACGTATTCGGCCGGGAACATCCTGGACGTGATGCTTATCGCCTGACAAAAAGGGAAAGTCTCTCACTGCGGACGGCATCATCAAGATTCTCGATTTCGGCCATGCCTCCCTCGCACCCGATGCAATCCCAGCCTCCGACGCTGGGCAGCGCAATCTGACTTGACGGCAGTCGGTCGTGCTGTCCCCGAGTCTCCGCAGCGACGCTTCGACGACCTGTTTCGCGGTCAGCGCTTTGCCGATTTTCATTCCAGCCCGTTCGGCACAGCCTGCTAGTCGACTGCGTTGATCAAAGTCCGGTGACACTCCCACAAGACGGGCCTTGTTCGCGGCGTCGATGATCCTGTCCCCAATCCTGTCGCTGCGAAACATGTACCCATCGTTTCCAACGCCGCATTAACGCAAGTCACAGATGAAATCGATTCGACTTAACGAAGTTGCACGACGACCTTGCCTTTGGCGTGGCCTTTCTCGAGATACGCCAGTGCCTCTTTGGCTTGATCGAAGGGAAACACCTTATCGACCACCGGACGAATTTGTTCCGTCTCGAGCAGCTTGCAAATTTCCGCAAGTTGTTCACCATCAGGCCGCATGAAGAGAAACGAATACTCAACGCCATGCTTGTTTGCCTTTCGACGAATCCGCCAACTCAGTAGACCGAACACGAAATTCATAAGAAAATTCATGCCGCGTGCTTTGGCGAACGATGGATCTGGTGGTCCAACCAGCGATACTACTTTTCCGCCCGATTTCATGAGCGGCAAGGATTTCTCGA
>JAGQPR010000511.1 GCA_020426625.1 Planctomycetales bacterium | reverse complement strand
GGGGCCATTCGAATTATACATGCACCCAGTCCACGCCAGATCAATTGCTCCATTCACCCCTTCGGCGAATATTTACACAAATCCAATCTTAGGTCTCAAATCATGCCGCGCCCTATTCTCCCTTGAGGTTTTCGCTATTTGTCGAGGTTGTTTGTAACTTACTCTCTCTCGTGCCTCTGAGGAAAATAAACCGCCAAGTTTTTCCCCAGTCCCAAAACGCGGCTCGTTCAGACGTATCCGTACCGTTGCGCATAATCTTTCCAAACGGTGAGTATGTGCTGTTCCAGTTCCGTATCCAATTCGTAGCGGTTGGTTTGGTACTGAGAATGGTTTTGCAATCTTTCCTCCATGAATGGCAGCGCGGCCTCAAAACCACCCAGATCGAGATGCTGGTAAATATTCCGCATGACTGCTGTCGGTTCAGCGATCAGGTCTTCGTAGCGAACATCGATCATTCTGGCTGGATCGACAGCCTTTTGGGCATGCTGGAATTCTTCGTACATGACCTTCAGGCACTTACTCACGTACTCGTGGAGAATCTGATCGTCGGGCGGATCTTGGAGCGATTGCGATGCACCAAGCGATTTCCACAGACGGATAGTGGACACAAACAGCTTGCGAGGATCTCGTGTCAGGTGGATAAATTTGGCTTTGGGGAAGAGGTTGGCCAGCTCCGCCAGACGCGCTGTATGGGTTGGGCTCTTAAGGATTATGCGACGACCATCGTAGCGAATCGTTAGCGTCTTCAGGAACCAGATTAGGGCGGAGCGCCAACGCTGTTTGTCGTCTGCTGATAATTTCTCGAGCGTTAGGAGTTCGTGCAAACGCAGCGGAGAACGTGGAAAGACGATTTGCTCGTAGGGAGATGGTGCTCCCAAGTTCATCAGACCAAACTCATCTTCCTGTGGTAACGTCCAACCGGCAGGCATGTCATCCATGGGCCGCTTTTTCGGCAGCAGGAAGCCACCGAACCGCACTATCAGGTATTCGCTAACCAGGTGATGCGACGGGGCGAAACACTGAAACGTGTTTGGAGACGCGAATTCAGGATTAGTCACCATCAGTTCGTGCAGAAAAGTGGTACCGCTGCGCCAGTGCCCCAAAATAAAAATAGGGTCATGTTCCATCTCGGTGCGATTCAGTCGAGTTCCGTAAAGCACCCACTGCAGTGCGGCCATGAAATCGTTGATGGGAGTGAACGCCGTGACGCCCATTGCCATCGGAACACGACGGAGCGAAATACGAAAGCGGTTCTTAGCAAGCAGACGCCACCAATCCAGCGAACGCATCCCGTGCCAAAATCGCGGAGCCCACGCAGGGAAATGGTTGGGTGGCGCTTCTTGTCGGTCCGACTTCATATGCCTTGCGAGATGAGATTGTTTCTGCGGGGGCGGGTGTTTGTTTTCTTGACGTACCAGAGAGCCGATGCCTAAAACTGTCTGCGGAGACGCTCGAAGAGACGACTCCGATCATGTTGGCAATGCTGTCTATGGACTATCGATGGAGCTTTGCAGATTCGCCAAATGACCCGCCATTATGGCGTTTTCCGGCAAGTCAGAAAGTGCGCTTACTGCGTTTGTCACCGCTGACCAATTGTTGGCCAGTCCGCGCCAAACCGCGAGACAATCGCCCTGGACACCAGAAACTGGAATTCACTAGGATTTGTTTGAAAATTAGAGCTTTTTCTCAAGTTCTAGAATCTAGCTAACCCAGTTCTCGCGATTTGGCGATCGGTTCCACAGCGACATGAGCATCTTTTCCAAATTGCACAGCTATCGGGAGCTCATTCTCCCGGTATCGATTATCGCGTGCGTCGGGGTGATTTTGGTTCCGCTGCCGACAGCGATTATGGATGTGCTACTAGCAGGCAATATCACGATCTCAGTGATCGTCTTGCTGACAACGATCTACATCCGAACCCCGCTGGAATTCAATATTTTCCCCTCGCTGTTGGTTGCGACGACGTTGTGCCGCCTGGTGCTCAATGTCGCAACTACGCGGCTGATTTTGACGAAGGCCGATTCCGATCAGATCGAGAGTGTGGCGGGCGGCGTTATCCAAGCGTTTGGGGAATTCGTTGCCGGGGAACGTCTCGAGGTCGGCATCATCATCTTTGTGATCATCGTCTTGATTCAATTCTTGGTAATCACTAAGGGTGCGACGCGCGTCAGCGAAGTCGCCGCCCGCTTTGCACTCGATGGCATGCCCGGTCGCCAGATGGCCATTGATGCAGATCTCAACTCAGGCGCGATCGATGAAAGCACGGCTCAAGCGCGACGCGAAGCGCTAACTAGCCAGGCAGACTTTTATGGGGCTATGGACGGTGCCAGCAAATTTGTTCGCGGCGATGCCATCGCAGGTATCTTGATTACATTGATCAACATTGCTGGCGGCTTGTACATCGGTATGATGTACGCCCGACTCAGCTTGAACGAGTCGTTCTTGATCTTTACAAAGCTGACCATTGGTGATGGATTGGTCAGCCAAGTGCCAGCCTTCTTGATCTCCTTGGCGGCAGCATTGCTGGTCACGCGCAGCACGCAAAAGGTCAATTTGCCGACGGAGTTTCTCTCGCAATTGCTAAGTCGACCGCAAGCGCTGGCGGTGGCAGGAGGCTTTCTTGGTTTGCTAGTCTTTACTCAATTGCCAACAATTCCACTGCTGGGACTTGGCAGCAGTTGCATTGGTTTGTCGCTGATGCTCCGCAAGCAACAGTTTGCTGAAGCCGCCCGAGAAGCGCAGGTCAAGGCGCAGGCTGACTTGGAAAAGAGTAAGCCGGTTGAGAAGCGTCCGGAGGACTTTTTGTCCATCGATCCCATGAGGGTCGAGATCGGCGGGCGACTTATTCCCTTGGCGGACCCGAAACGCGGCGGGGACCTGATGGACAAGATCACCGGCATTCGTTCAATCCTGGCAAGTGAGTTGGGGATTCTTTTGCCGAAGGTGAGGCTGAAGGACAACCTGCACCTGGATGAAAATGTTTATGAAATTCAAATCGCGGGGAATGTCGTTGCCCGCGGGGACGCGTATGCCGACCGGCTCATGGCCATTGATGTCGGCAGCAGCACCGCTCCCTTGGCTGGAATCGAAACGCGAGAACCTGCGGCTGGCCGTCCCGCCGTGTGGATTGCTCCGGAACAAAAGGTTTTAGCGGAGATGTACGGTTATCAGATCGTCCCTCCCAGTCAGGTCATCGCAACTCACCTTCAAGACACTGCACGCAAGTACGCTGATGAATTGCTCACACGGGAGGCTACCAAACAGCTGGTGGACCAACTGAAGGAAGCCAGTCCAACGGTTGTCGACGAACTCATTCCAACAGTCATGAAGCTGGCGGAAGTGCAGACGGTCTTACAGATGTTACTGCGCGAGGACATACCGATTCGTCAGCTGGGGACGATCTTTGAAACACTTGGTGAATGTGCCGCGCGGGTCAAGGATCCAACGATACTAACTGAATTCGTTCGCAATCGGTTGGCACGAACGATTTCCCAGCGATTTGCGGACACGGCGGGACAACTGCACGTGATCACAATGGACCCAGCCATGGAAGACCGAATTGCTGCTGGTTTTGAGGTCACCGAACGCGGACTCCACATCCGCATGTCGCCGCAGGCGATTGAGATCACTTGCCAACAGATAGCCATCCAACTGAAAAAGCTAAAAGACGCTGGCCATCGACCGATTCTGGTCGTCAGTCCAAAGATTCGAAGTGCTTTAAGGCAAATCAGCTACACGTATTTGCCCGACCTGCGCATCCTGAGCCATGCGGAGATCACCTTACAAACTCAAATGGTGTCGGTGGGAATGGTTGCTGATCCCGTAACGAAGGCCTAGTACCAGCTATGACGATCAAGACATTTCGGGCCACATCGCTGCAGGAGGCGCTACAACAGGTCCGGGCCACGCTTGGCCCTGACGCTTCGGTGCATGCGACTCGAGAATTGAAGCCGAGCCGTCTTAATTTCCTTGGAAAAAGACCCGTTGTCGAAGTGGAGGCCAGTGCAAATGCCTACGCCGCCGAGCGATTCCCAGATGATCCACCATTGCAGCTGAAGGGGGACTCTGGTCTGCTTGCCAATTCGTTGCCTGGCATGGAACGGAAGTCTTCAGAGCCATTGCCACCTAGCAGACTGCAATCGGATGCGCAGCGGCTTCCTCTGACGACTACCGGGCAGGTTGTGGAACAGCGTTTGGCTAGAGCTGTGACAACTCGTGAAGATGCCAATGCGACTTCGCCGCAGTATCGCACTGAATCGAACAAGCATGATCCCACATTGACGCCAGCCGCTCTAGATACGTTGGTGGAATTGATGGATTGTGGGATTCCGCCTGAACTGAGCACTCGGCTTCTTCGTGATGTTTGCAGTGGAATTGAACCTCGTAATCAGCACGATCCGCTGTTGTTAAAGGGGCAAATCAGCCGGCTCATAGCAAAGCAAATCCAAGCCGCTGGCGCACTGGAATTCGAAGGGGGCGTTTCTCAGCAGCGCGTCGCTGCGCTGGTGGGACCCACGGGAGTCGGCAAAACGACCACACTTGCCAAGATTGCGGCGGGGTTCCGCTTTGACCTCGGCTTGGAGGTGGGCTTGATCACACTTGACACATTTCGGTTGGGTGCCGTCGATCAACTCTTGCAGTATGCGGAATTGATCTCAGCTCAGCTGGAGGTGGTCAGCGCTCCGGAAGAAATCAACGCAGCGCTTCAGCGGTTGCGAGAATGCGATCTTGTCTTGATTGACACTGCAGGGCGATCACTCCGGGATACTGCGCAGCTGGCCAAGATGTCTGCATTCATGGAAGCGGCACAACCTGATGCCACGTTCTTAGTGCTCAGCGCGACTAGTTCTCAAGAGCAAGCGCGTGAATCGATCAAGCGATTTGCCCCACTCAAGCCGACCAATCTGATTATTACCAAACTGGATGAATCTTTTCTCTTTGGCAGCTGGCTAACGTTGCTTCAAGCCAACCGTCTACCGGTTAGCTACGTGACCGTTGGTCAGCAAGTGCCTCATGATATTCTGGTGGCCAGTCCCCGCCGGCTAGCGAGCATGGTATTGGGCCAAACACATCAACAAACGGAGGGGTGAGAAGCACCAACGCACCAGTTTTCAGATACTGGAACAGTCGTGGCTAACGCCAAAGCGGCTAATTATGCGAAAAAACTTCTACGTGGTGCTTATGGCTTTTAAGCGAGCTTAGAACTCACCCAGGCAACTTCGCGGCTCGTACGCTCTGATCGGGGGCTGGGGAGCACCCTCACGTGAATGGCGAATTTGCAGTCTTGGCAAGCTTGTGAAGAAATAACTG
>JAGQPR010000510.1 GCA_020426625.1 Planctomycetales bacterium | reverse complement strand
GAAAGTTGCGTCGATTCGACGAAACTTTCGGTGGGAGGGTCGGAGCCCCGGCGACGGGGAAGGAGATTCCCCTCTCCGCTCGCCGACCCGCCTCGCCTGTGCCCGCTCGCGACTCTCCCGAGGGAGAGTAAGGTTGATGGCGATCAGCGAGAAGTGTTCGAATTTCTGGGTATTCTCGTTTTTTCTGTAAGGCCGATAACGGAATGGCAAATCGGCGAGCTGTTCTTAACGTAAAGCGTTCGCCTCAAAGCGAATCACTCACTCTGGCCGATGCGGTCGCTAGAGTTGCGGAATTGCCTGCGCTCCAAGCCTGCATTGCGTCGCTCGCGGAGCAGCGCCGCGCCTCGATCGAAGGAATCTGGCCCGGGGCCATATCGCCAATTGTGGCCGCGTGGCTGCAAGCTGATCGGCGGCCGATCCTGGTGATTGTTCCCCAGTTGTCCGATGCGGAGTCGCTGGCTGCGGAGCTCTCCGAGTTGACTACCTGCCAAGCGATGGTATTCCCGCCAGGTAGCGAAGAGACGGAACTCGCTTCGCTGGCGCATCAAGAGACTGCCCAACGACTACACGTATTGAGCTGGTTGTACAAATTCAGCAACGAATCGGCTGCCTCGGGCGCGCCGCCGGTACTAGTCGCCACTCTGCCTGCGCTGATGCAGACAGTGCCTAGTCCCCAATCGCTAGAGGGCGACAAGCATGTGCTACGAGCGGGCTCGCGCATCGACGTGCTCGGACTAAGGAAATGGTTGCTTAGGTCCGGGTATCACTCAACTAGTTCTGTGCAGTTGCCAGGTGAATTTGCGACTCGCGGTGGAATACTTGACATATTCCCGCCGGACGAGCCTTTGCCCGTACGCATCGAGTTGTTCGACGACGAAGTTGAATCGCTCCGCGCCTTTGATGTGGTATCGCAGCGCAGCATCGAACGCCGAGATGTACTGGAGTTGTTGGCAGTCGAAGGTTCGGTCGCACAGGACGGGACGCTGCTGGATTATCTACCGCAGCAGACGCTCGTCGTGCTGTACGAGCAGCGTGCCAGCTCCAGCGCGGCGGATGCTTTCCTGGCGCGAGTGCCTTTTCCAGAACGCTTCAGCGCTCCGCAAACAGTTTGGCAAGCACTATCGCAGTTCAACAATCTCTATGCCTCGCAATTGGCAGAAGATGGATACTTGGGCGAGTTAATCCGTTTGCCACTGGGTAGCGTCGAACGCGTCGGCGGTGACCTCGAGCGGCTGGGACAGGACATAGACGAACACGTCGGAACCAGGCCGGTCGTCGTAGTCGCTATGAATGAAGGCGAACAGCAGCGGTTGACTGAGCTGCTTGCAGAATCGCATGCAGTAAAGAGCGGCAGGTTGCATATCGTTATTAGCCAGCTTCAAAATGGCTTTGAGATTCTGCCGGATGGCATGTGGGTTTTGACCGCCGGCCAGCTGCTGCGAAGAAGCCACGTTCGCCGAATTGCCAAACGCACGCAAAGCAAGCCTATCGATAGCTTCTTGGATTTGCGTCCCGGCGACCTGGTGGTACACCTGTCTCATGGGATCGGCGTTTATCGAGGCACTGAGCTGTTGGAGAAACACGGCCAGAAATTCGAGCACTTGGTCATCGAATTCGATGGTGGAACCAAAATCTTTGTGCCGAGCTCAAAGATCGAGCTGGTGCAGCGCTACGTTGGCGGAACCAAGAGCCGTCCCAAACTGGCCAAAATCGGTGGGCAGGCTTGGGCACGACAAAAAAAAGCCGCGGAACGCGCTGTCCAGGACATGGCCGTCGAATTGCTTGAATTGCAAGCGCGGCGGAACAGCCAGCCAGGCATCGCGTTTGCCGCAGATAGCGTTTGGCAGAATCAGTTCGATGCCTCATTTTCGTATGTAGAAACTCCGGACCAGCTGAGGGCCATCGAAGCTGTCAAGGCGGATTTGCATCGTTCGCGCCCCATGGATCGCTTGATCTGTGGTGACGTAGGTTTCGGAAAAACTGAGGTCGCCATGCGTGCTGTCTTCAAAGCCGTCGATTGCGGTTACCAAGTTGCCGTGCTCGTGCCCACGACCGTCTTGGCAGAACAGCACTTCAAAACCTTTCGCGAGCGCATGGCCGAGTTCCCATTCGATATCGAACGGCTGAGCCGATTTGCGTCTCCCAAGGAACAGCGGGAAACGGTCAAGGGCATTGCCAGTGGACGCGTTGATGTGGTTATTGGAACGCACCGCATCGCTTCCAAGGATCTCAAGTTCTACAACTTGGGGCTATTGATCATCGACGAAGAGCAGCGTTTTGGTGTCGAGATCAAGGAGCGTTTGAAACACTTGCGCGCCAATGTGGACGTCCTGACTTTGTCCGCAACGCCGATTCCAAGGACCCTGCATATGTCTCTGGTCGGCGTGCGGGATATCTCCAATTTGGAGACTCCACCAGAAGATCGACTGAGTGTCGAGACCCGCACCATTCGCTTTGATGATCAGCTGATTCGAAACGCTGTCTTGCGCGAGCTGAATCGTGGTGGGCAAATCTACTTTGTTCACAACCGCGTTTCGGACATCGAGGAGGTCGCCGCCAGATTGCGCAGAATCGTGCCTGAGGCCAGTCTGGTCATCGGCCACGGCCAGATGGGTGAAGGCGTATTGGAACAGGTGATGGTCGATTTCATCGAACACAAATACGATCTGCTGTTGGCTACGACTATTATTGAAAGCGGGCTGGACATTCCCAATGCCAACACGATTTTCATCGACGAAGCCAACCGCTATGGCCTGGCGGAACTGCATCAGCTGCGTGGTCGAGTTGGTCGCTATAAACATCAGGCATATTGTTATCTGTTGGTCGACCGCCATAAACACTTGTCGCCAGATGCGTCGCGTCGCTTGCATGCAATCGAAGAGTACAGTCAGATCGGCGCGGGCTTCGGAATCGCCATGCGCGATCTGGAGATTCGCGGCGCTGGAAACCTGCTCGGCACACAGCAAAGCGGTCATATCGCAGCAGTAGGCTACGAATTGTATTGTCAGTTGCTGGGAAATGCCGTCCGTGAACTGACTCACCAACCGCCCAAGCTATCGGTCGATGTCGATGTCGATCTGCCGGTTGAGGCCCATCTGCCGGTCGAATATGTGCCTGAACTGAGACACCGCATTGATATTTATCGGCGGATCAGCCGCATTGCCGACGTCCGCGAATTGGACGAAATGCGTGCCGAGCTCGAGGATCGATTTGGCCGGATCCCTCGAGCCGTGAAAACGCTGCTGGAAGTTGCGGAGCTGAAAATCGATGCGTCGATCTGGTTTGTCAAAGCCTTGCAAGTGGAAGACGACTATCTAGTGATGACCTATGCCAATCGGCAGAGAATTGACCACCTGGCTAAGCTGCATGGTGGAAGATTGCGTGTCGTGGACTCGCAAAAAGCTTACTGGCTGACCGATCCAGACAAGAAGGGATGCAAGCCAGATTGGATTGCGCAAGCACAATTGGCATTCCGCTCCGCATAAACTTCTGGCCAGTAATGCCATCGATTGGCCGTTCCAACAATTGCTAGCATGAGAAACTTGTGTGGCAGTCAAGGGACCGGTCATCTATTGTACGGCATGTCTACTTCCTAGCTTGAGGTTCGAAATGTCGCACATCGTCTCAATTCTTCGCGCTGCCCACTGCCGCAGCACGCATCACTACTTTGCAGTAGATGCCTTGCAGTATGTTACATCGGTAAGCGGCAAACGTATCGCCAAGATGTTGCTAAAGTATCACGATGAATATCTGGACGGCGCCAAGGCACCTGATAGGAAGTTTCGCGACTTCAAAAATCATGTGATTCATGTCAGCGAAGGCGGTTGGGGCGGTGCTGTTCAGGCTTGCCAAGAGTGGAAGAATAGAGTTGTCGAACACTTGGATGCACGACGTTGGAAGAAGGCTGCCTACGCGGCGGGAGTGCTAAGCCACTATTTTACAGACCCGCTAATGCCGTTACACACTGCCCAAAGCGATCGTGAATCCGTGGTGCATCGGCCGATGGAGTGGAGCGTTTGCCAAAGCTATGAAAACATTTACAGCCGGTGCCAGGCGTTACCGCAATTGGCTTTTCCACTAGGTTTGTCGGAAGACTGGTTGGGCCAGGCTGTGCTGCAGGGGGCTCAGTTCGCACATCAATACTATTCCTTTCTGGTTCGCGACTACGATTTGATCCAAGGCTGCCAGGATCCACCTGCGGGGCTATCCGAGGAATCGCAGGAGGTTTTCGCTAAATTGTTTCAGCTCGCGCTGACCGGCTGGGGGGCAGTGCTCACTAGGCTGACCGACGAAACTTCGGCGGAGATTCCGGAGTTTTCCTTAAACTTGACTTCGCTGCTGGCAACGATTGACATGCCATTAGCTTGGATTGTGCGAAAAATCTCCAGCTTCAACGAACGTAGGGCCGTTGCGGCAATTCTCCAGGAATACGAAACGACTGGCAGCCTAGTCAAAAACGTACCTGCCGAAGTTCGAGCCGTTCAGGCAGAACGAGCCAAGCAGCCAATGGCTGAAGCTCGAATTCGTCAAGGCGCTGCATCTGGGCAGCGTCCCAAGCGAGCGATAAACGATACCCAAGCATTTCCCCGAGTGGCGCGAACGGCCACAACAGTTTCCGTAGTACAGCAAGAGTTCGCTACCACGACCAGAAATAAATCTTTGGCCGACGCAAACATCGTCTCGCCAAGTACCCCGGCAAGTTTACCTCCGCCGGATTCTGATCAAGAAACTCAACCATCAGGTAGTCGAGTGGGCCTGTCGTCAGATCTAGTGCAAGCACCGTCGATCGGGCCGAAGACGGCTGCCAGGTTTGCGCGAATCGGCATACACAGCATTGGTCAGTTCCTATCGGCAGATCTTGAGTCTGTGCGTCAGCAGTTGGATACCAGGTGGATTACGATAGAGTTACTTTCTGAGTGGCAGGACCAGGCGCGTCTAGTATGCGCACTGCCCATACTATGCGGCTATAAAGCTCAGTTGTTGGTCGCCGCCGGTTGTCGCTCGGCACACCATCTGGAACACTGCGTTCCGTCTGTGCTCTATCGTGAAATCGTCGGTGTCTGCCAAGGTATCGACGGACGGAGAATTCTTCGCAGCAGCCCAATTCCGACCCTGCAGGACGTTGAGAACTGGATTGCTGCCGCCCGCGCGATGGCGGAGCGAGCTGCGTAGCGCTTAGGTTAAGGACCTGAGGAAAAATAACTTGGATAGTTGCATCTGGGAACAGCATTGGGGTTTGTCGAACGTATCAAGCGGAATCGCTCTTCCTGAGCTATTCGGTAGCTGTTTCGCTGCCAGAGTTGGTCCAGCTACGG
>JAGQPR010000050.1 GCA_020426625.1 Planctomycetales bacterium | reverse complement strand
CCTCGCCAGTAGCAACGCTCGAAAACTGCCACGATTGGCAATCAACTATCCCCACCACCAAGTGCTGTGTCCGCATTTTGCATTTTGGATTCGACCGCTATCTCTTCATCGAGCACAGCAAAAAACGTGTTGCCGAATTAGATAAACTGAAGGCTCTTTATCCTGGTCGCGCAACCAGCGTGCTGATCGAACATGGGGATGCTAATACCGTTTTAACAAACTGGTGCGCACAAACCGACTGGCAGAGACATCGCGCCGTTGTATTCCTCGATCCCTACGGAATGCAAGTCAATTGGTCAACGATTGAGGCAATCGCGGCAACTAAAGCAATCGATTTGTGGATGCTGTTTCCGATCGGCCAGGCTGTGAACCGATTGCTCATTAATCGAAAGCTTCCGCCAGAAGGTTGGGCAAATGCACTGACACGAACATTTGGTGAAGATGCGTGGCGTCAACGATTCTACAAGAAGTCCGTTCAGCAGTCACTGTTTGGCGAAGAAGAGCTTGAGACGAAGGTCGCGGACTTCGCAGATATCCAAGCTTACTTCCTTGAACGCTTGGGCTCGGTTTTTGAGAGTGTAGCCAAGAACCCTTTGCTGCTATGCAATTCTCGAGGCATGCCGATCTACCTGCTCTGTTTTGCCGTCGGTAATGAGAGGGGCGCGCCGACTGCTGTGCGAATGGCTCAAGACATTCTTCGACCCTAAGCTATTGCTGCGACTGTCGAGCGACTGTCTCGTGGCAGCATTAGGCGTGCCTCTAAGTCACGACGGACCGCAAGGGGTGGGATTGGCTGACGATTCACAGTTGGATACTCATCGTAGGTTCTGCCATCCAATTCGCGACCATATCTAGCTTTCCGCACGCCTCCCCACTGCTTGAAGAAGAATGGGACATTCTGATAGATGCACTGTTCTCGGATCGATGTGACCCATTCGCCTTGCATCGGTCTAGCCCCATTCCCACTCTCACCGCCAACGATTACCCACTGCATGCCTTTCAGATTGAGTTTGCCCAAGTCTTCAAGGAGCGGCTCAATCGAAAGGAAATTCATCTTTGCTTTTGCATCACGCAATTGCTTAATTCTCGGTACACCTGACTTCTTATTTTCGACGCTTGTTCCCCACCAGATATGTTCCAAGTTTGCTGCAAATCTCAACTTGGTTTGCAGAAGATCTCGCAAACGATCGGCCCGCTTGGTCAACACTTGGTAAATGTGCCAGTTCGCCGTTGTCATCACTTGGGTAACTTGAACAATGTAGTCGTCAGGGACATCTTCGTGGAACAGATCGCTCATCGAGTTGACGAAGACCATTTGCGGTTTCGTCCATTGAAACGGCTCTGGCAGTTTGTGTGGCACTAGACGAAGGTCGAATCCGTACTCAAACGGATTGCCTGGGACGCCGCGAAACCGCTCTGCAAACGTTTCTGCATAACAGTGCTTGCAGCCGGCACTAATCTTCGTGCAACCGCGAACTGGGTTCCAGGTCGTGTCCGTCCACTCGATTTTGGAATTGGTGCTCATCTGTCTGGTCCTCCAAAAATTACCTCCGTCGCGAACGCTCTGGAGTACATACATTTTCTGGCGACCCGTGACAAGTTTGGTAACCTTGCTGCCGTTTTCATTACTTTTGCTGGTGTTGGCTTGGGCAAGCGTTTGGAAACGCTGGAGACACTTGAGCAAGGACTCATCAGCTTGATCAACCGAACTCAGGCGATTTCTGTTCATTCTACTGGCAATGGAGAGGCCCCTGCTCTGGCACTCTGAGCCATTTGAATGATTTTCGGGGGACGTGGGAAAACCTCGTCGCTCGACAGCTGAGTTTCTCTCGCCGGCGCGTGCGCGCGAACAGAATGTAGCTTTTTGTTCAATCGGCATCCAGGGAAACGCGGACACAGCGGACACAGGAAACGCGGACACAGCAGTCTGGCGCGTAGAGCTTTAGGAAAAAGTAGGGATAGGGTGTAAGCTTTTCTCCGTTTCCGCGTCTTAGCTACATGACAGGGGCCGACGTCGGAATCGCTTGGTTCAGCCAAGCAGTAGGTGGGATAATTGCAGCAGGCAACCATACACGAAACAATGTCATCCCCGCGCAGGCGGGGAACCAGCGGAGTTGTTCCGACGCATACGGCGAACAAGCGAATCATCGCACGAGACTGGATTCGCCTGCGCGGGAATGACGGGCAATGGTCTAACCCCTGTGGTGAGTCATAAAAAATAAAAAACGCCGCAAACCTTAGAATTTCCAAGGCTTACGGCGTTGTGTGTCAAGGGCACTGTCGGCCCTTAGAGCGGAGGGCACGGGACTCGAACCCGCAACCCCTTACGGGGCACTTCATTTCCAATGAAGCCGCTAGCCATTCGCTTACCCTCCAAAAAACATGTCTATCCAAGTCGCGTCGGATTCCAATGACTTAATAACATTACGCTATTTTTCAGCATCTTTGGTGCCCGCGCGAGTTGTATAGCACTAAGCGACACGCATCACGGAACGCCAGCCACGAATTCGCGGCTGACGAGAATGCAAATAATAATCCATGACCCCCGTTTCGTACATAGCGAACTGAATCCCCGACATGGCAATCCGGCAATGGTAAACCGAATACGCAGCGGTGGGGAAAAGTAACCCCCGGCGGTAAACCGTAGACTTGGTGTTTGTCATTTTGCGGAATTGCAACGAATTGCCAGCTCGTACTCTATTAGAACAGTTCGTCAGCTATTGGCCGAGCGTTTTCTGCATGGATTGTACGATGGGCTGTCGCTGCTGCTCGGTCATGTAGTACCAATAGCCAAAACGCTTGTCGAGCTGGGCGCCGATCAGCCGTTCGACGCTTACCTGGGCAAACTGCCGATTCAGAAGATAGGGGTCGTCCAACATCTGCAGCAGCGCGGGCAGGGCCCAAGTTGCCTGCTGGTCCGCAACCGCCTGTGCCGTGACCAAGCGAGTTGGGGCATGGTTCTGCTTTAGCCATCCCAAACCTACCGGCTGAGCACGAACGGGATAGTTCTGCATAATCATTTGCTGTGCGTAGACGCGGCCATACCAGGATTGCAAATAGCTGATAGTCCAATCAATGGGCTTGTCGAGATGGCAAAGATTGCAAGCATTTGGCTGATTGGCTTCGATCATGGCGGGATTTGTCGGCGAAAAAATCGCGTGCGTCCGAACTACATCTTGCATACCCTCGTTGATCTTGGGCATGTGGCAGTTCATGCAATGGTCTCCAGTGCTTCCGGCAGGATGATGTGTATGCCGCTGGCGGCGTTGGGGCTCTCGCAATGATTCATGGCAGCGCAAACAACGATCGTCATCATGCTGGGGAGAATGAGGCCACTTCTTCCCGGTCGCTTTGTGCGGAGAATGGCAGTCGGTACATCTCAGTTCAGAGTAGCATGAACCTCTCGTTGCGTCTGTGTATTCAGTCGAATTCCAAGTGGCCATGCCAGCAGCGTACCGCGGTCGATTTCCGGCATGACAGCGGCTGCAGATGGCATTAACATTCTCGCTTGTGCGGCCCGAGTCTATAGCGTCTGGGTCGGTATACGAGAGCAGATGCGGATTCTGTGGAATAAAAGCAGGATGCGAAGTCGCGTTTTGGGCGTGCGCTTTGCATCCTAAGTGGCAAGCTTCGCAGCCAACACCGAGCGAAATCGCCTGATCGCGGGCGTCAAAGGCGATGAACTCACCCGTCAACGCTTGAATCTCAGCATCTGCAAATTGTTCTGGAGGCTGTGTACCATCCCA
Source organism: Planctomycetales bacterium (assembly GCA_020426625.1). Taxonomy (GTDB): domain Bacteria; phylum Planctomycetota; class Planctomycetia; order Pirellulales; family Pirellulaceae; genus Aureliella. The sequence goes on along the minus strand of JAGQPR010000050.1, from coordinate 23,830 downwards.
GATTTGTGGATGCGACTGCGCAACGTAGTCGCTCAGTTCGAAATAGGATTTGACGGGGATAGAGTTTCCCAGGTTCTTTGGAAAACGCACGAACATATCTGCCAGCGGAAAGGACGTATGGCAGTAGTTACAAGCTCGCGCGTAATGGAGTGCGATGTCGACGGATTCATCAATGACTCCTCGAGCGGCCCCCACCTCGCCACTGACCGATGTGCGCGAAGAAGCGGACGGTTTAAGCTCTTCAACGGATTCCCAACGCTCGTTGTCAGCTAACTCTTCATGGACATGTACGATAGGCACCCAGGCTTGCCGATCCAGCCAGTAGCCGAATGGCAATACGAATTCAACCTTGTAGTAATTGTGCTCCCTCGGTTCAGGTCCCTCGACCCCTTTGCCAACATAATACTGGTGGAAGCGTGAGCCGATCGTTTGGGTAATCTCGTAGTCTCGATGTAGGTCATGGCGGTCGAACCGCATTTTGTATTTGCCTTGGTCGCGATAGAACTTGGCTACGCCACCGAGATAGGAAATCTCCGCACCGCGGTCAAAATCGCCCAGAACCGTCTGCTCGTCAGCAACAGCGTTCATCCAACGATGTGGATGCACAGACCAATCAGCATGATTCTGCTGGTGACAATCCACGCAAGCATCCGAGCCAGCATAGTCCTGCGGGCTAATGTTGCTTTGAGTCGAACTAGCGTGTAGCGATTCCTTGACGTCGCCGGGGATCGTATCCCAAACCATGGTCAAATTGTCTTGTGTGTAGTAGCGGCTGACGCGAGGCGCGTTCGCAGTTGGATTGCCGTCGGACGCGGCCCTTGGCTCGGAAGGCCGAACTCGCCGGCCAGTTGATGGCTGGCTCGCTAACCATGCAATTGCGGGAAGGCTCAAGAGCGAAGCTACGCAGACCGCAAGCCACAATTTCCTGTGGGATGGCCGTGCGGAGGATGCACCTCGACCTGACTGGGACGCCAGCGACGGCTTGGGCCTCCGGCGATTGATTCGTTTCGACATCGCGTGCTTAGCATTGAATGAGGTTGAATCAACTGATCCTCGGCACTCTGCCTTACCCCAAAGTCACAGAGTTGACAAAATACCCAAGTTGCAGCTTCCTGCTGACTACTGACATTCTACTGGCGATGGGCGAGCTGCTCCATGCAGGGCCCTTGTGTAGACACGCGGTCCCGTCCAGCGCGTTTTGCAGCATAGAGGGCAGCATCGGCGCGGCTGAGCGCCGACTCAAAGGAATCAGTGGGCCATACGCATGTTGCACCAATACTGGCGGTAATGTGGATTGACTGCTTCCGGCCGATGGAAAAGGAAATGCTGGCCAAGTGGGAAAGAAGCGCCGAGCATACTTCTTTTGCTTCAGGCAATGGGCAAGAGGTGAGGACTATCGCAAATTCTTCGCCGCCAAAGCGAACCACGTGTCCCAAATCGGCCATGGCTCGCGATAGTTCGCTGGCAACCTGCCTAAGCACAGCGTCGCCAGCCAAGTGCCCGTGCAAATCGTTGATCGATTTGAAGTAGTCGATATCCAACAGCGCCATAGAAAGACTTTGACCTAGCTCTGTTTGCCGTTGGAGCGCAGGAAACTCCTTGTAAAGAAAGCGGCGATTGTTCAATCCGGTCAATGGGTCCATGTCGGCCACAGCTTCCAAGCCAAGATACTTTTGCTGTCGAGCCACTGCGAAGACCAGCGCGCGAAGCAACAAGCCCCCGGACAAATGGTTCTTACAGAGAAAGTCTTGGGCGCCGGATTGAATCGCCTGAAAACTAAGGCACTCGTCGTCATGGCCAGTCAGGACGACGACAGGCAACCGGGCATCGACCGCTTGGATCTTGTGAAGCGAATCGATGCCGTGACCGTCGGGAAGGTCCATGTCCAGGACCGCTACGTCGAAATCACGGTTAGGTAACAGCTGAACTGCTTGTTCGATGCTTTCTGCGATTTCGAGCTTAACGGCGTGAGTTGGATTCTGCTGCAGGAACCGACTGACCAGTTTGGCATCCTCGTGATCGTCTTCGATGATCAAGACTCGTAGCGCGTCATGTGTAAAACTTTGGTACATCGTCACACGCTCTAACGGTACAGAAGATCGGCAAACTGTGCACATTGGCACAGACAAGCCTAAGTCATGGCTGTAGGTACCCAAGAATCAAGGAGGGCCTAGACGGAGATTTCAATTCCAGCGGTGCAGGTTAGGAGCAGTTGAATCGATTGTAGCGGTTGGGTTAAGTGCAGCAGCAGTCAGCTAATTCGAACGACCACGCCGGGGTCGTAGTCAAGTGCTGGCCGAATCAATTTGGCGTCGTTGCGCAGAAAGTGCATCGCCACTGCACGGCGCGGTTTCACGCTGCTGTTGTTTGAGGACTGGTGCCAAGTATTTCCATGATGAAAGGAAACTCCACCGGCGGGCACAGGAGCTGGTGTCATGGAAAAGTCAGCCAGTTTGTCAGCTGGAATCTGCAAATTGAATGGTGCATCCGCAGGTGCGACGTGATCGTAAACGGGACCTAGTTGACTGCCATCTGCGTAGTAAAGGCAGCCGTTTTCAATCGTGGCGTCGTCAAGTGCAATCCATACGGTCAGAGTTGCATCTAAGTCGTTTGGACCGAAGTAGAAATTATCTTGGTGAACTGGTTTAGGGCCGCCGATATTGGGAGCTTTGCAGAACACTTGGCTGAAAAACACGGAAACGCCAGGTCCGATCAATTGTTCAACAATAGCCACGATGCAGTCTGATTTTGCCATGGCCTGAAATACAGGTCGTTGGTACACAGGTTCATCCAGCTTGCGCAGCACCATTCCAGATGTATCAGCGCGTTCCAAATACCAGTCGCGGCGTTGGGCGGGCAGTTGTCGAAGGAATTCGCTGCTCCACTGCTCGATGTCTGCCAGCGCTTCGGCAATCTTTGGCGGCGAAAACAAGTTGACTACTGTCACATGACCTGTTTGACGAAAAGTCACTTCTTGATCGGTCGAAAGCATGACTGGACATCCTATGCGATCTCTAGAGGAATCAGAATTCCCAATTACGAAAGTCTGCTAGGTCGATGAGTGGTACTAGCCCGAAATCAGCCTGGTTGACTGTTTCTAACGAAAGCGTACCGGCGCGTGGTGCAAGTTTGGCAAAGTGCGATAATCCGTCCCACTGAAACAAATCGCCGTGGCATTCGACAAGCTGCTGTTGTATCGACTGCGGGAACATGCTGAGACCGGCAAAATAGTGGTGCCCGTTGCGTTCGACGTGTGGAATTCCCAAACATGCTACAGCGGCTAAGTCCTGTAAGAGAGCGATGGGAGGCACATTCCCCAAGTCTTCTGCAGAGAGAATCAGTTGCTGATTCCGTTGCAGACTTTCACGCGCAATCGTGGCAGCAGCCAGACAACCCTTGATGATTCCCTTGCAATTCTTATGGCTGGTCCCGCGGTAACCCAACTGCAGTGCCTGCGGCAGGCTACCTAACTCGGCATCAGATTCATCGATGATAATGGCTGGAGCACCCCGCCAGCAACTGAGCTGCTCTCCGACCGAATGGTCCAGGGCCTGGTCGCGGTGGATCGGTTGTTCCACAAACATGAGAGATTTTTGAAAGAATTCACGCAGCACTGCACATTCTTGAAACCTGTGCCAAGCCTGTTGGAATTGCTCGATATTCTTGTAGTTCTCATTACCATCGAGCGTAAACCTGGCGTCAGCACCAACTGTGCGAGCCACGATTGTTGCAATCCTTTGCAACCGTTCGTAGTCAGAAACCATGTTGCCCGACAGTTTGATCTTGAAGTAGCGTAAACCGTAGGCTTGGATATTCTGTTCCAGCGTGAAGGGCAGTCCATCTTGAGGTGCGTCAATTGCATCCGCATCGGCAAGTGGATCACCCAAGCCGACCGTGTGTCTCAGGTACACGCGTGGCGAAGGTGATTCAGGAAGAAGATCCCGCAGTTTTGCTTGGCCCAACTCTGGGCGCAGAGCCGACAGTTGAATGCCCAGTAGGTCGTTTCTAATCGCCTTTGCAAGGGGCACTCGAATGTTGCGCAAGGTCGCGTCCAACACCGCTCGCTCCATAAGGCTCACGCCAAGCCCGGCCAGCAACGGGGCAATTTCATGTCTGCGGGCCCAAGCCTGCTGCCTTTCGTAAAGCTGGTACCACCATTGAAAGAAATTATTTTGGCTGCCGATTTCCAAACCCAAACTCGCAGCCTGCTTGATGACGGCGAGCATCATGGGTAGATCGTCTTGATCAAAAGTTGTATCGGGGTTTTTCGTGAACCATTTTGGTGGCAATCCGTCGGCACTCATTCCAACTGACGAGCGACCGTCAATTTCAACAGTGGCCACAACGAAAATATGAGGTACTTCCGTCATCGAAGCGATTCCATAGCGGAACGGGAATCGCGTGTGCATGTCCAGGCGATGAAAGCGAGTTTCGCACAGTCGAATACTTGGCATGACTTGCTAGTTTCATTTTCATTGCAGGTTTTGTTTCCATGGAATGGCAACGTCCTAGCAGACCATCCAACTGCCACGCCTGTCTAGAATTCGAGCAGCGGGCCATCCAGGTGACGAATGTGTGTGTTCAGGAACTTGGAAAATTGGCTGCTGGTTTCTTCTAGTGCCCGTTGGGTAGCGGCCCCGTGGCGTAGCGCGGAGGCGATCTGATCGGTAACTCCCAACTGGACAGCCAACGATTGTACAGTTGCCACTTGAGGATCTTGCAAGAGTCTTTCCAGCGACTCGGGACTCTGTTGCGAAGGTACGCAAACGGCCGAGAATTGGGCCACCGGAAACCACTGCTGATCGAATTGGGCAAGGAACACACGTTGCACCTCCACGCGATCGGTGCGTAAATCCTGTTCCAGCTTGGCTATCAGTACGCCGCGAATCCCTTCTTTTTCAGCGGCCAGTGTGGCTTGCTGCCACCACGGGCTATCTGCTTTTCGCGAAGCGAACTCGGGCAATCCTAGCTCTCTGCCGACAGACTGAATCACATTCAAATCTGAGGATTGCATCAAACCCTGTACCAGATTCGCTACAGCAATTTGTTCTCCCAGGGCAAACAGTTTTTCGCTCGTTCCCTGAAACTCGAGCGGTTTGCGATAGTGGAATTCAACCAGCGCCTGCTTTGCAGCCCAAACGCGGTCTGACTGAACAACGCGGGCGGGTAACTCTGCAGTCAAGTCGACTTGTTCTGAGGCAGCGTCCACGTGCAGCTGTTCCAACATTTTGACAAGTGCGGTCGCAGGAGTTATCGTCACGGCATCAATGCCGTGAGCAAACGCCAATCCTGCCGCCTTACGAGCGTTGGCCTCGGCGATATGGTAACTCTTGTATTCACTTGGCTGCAAGACAACCGACAGGAAGAGTGGTTGTTCTTGCTGGAGCTGTGGATCGATTACTTCGATCCGCTCCAATTCTATTTCTAAGAAGCGTACTAGTAATTGATCTGCCGCACGATTCTGCATCCATGCCTTTACACGACCGACCAACTGTTTTGTCGCAGCTTCCTGTGCTGCTTGCTCATTCAGCAACTGTTGTGTGTAGAGATCTGGATAAGTTACCTGCATCCACGCGCGTTCAACTGCCACCAGCAAACCGCTGTCGTCGGCCTTGAGCACGAATCCGTATAACCAGCGATCATCCGCCAATCGTACTCGATCCACTCCTAGGCGAGACGGACTCTTGGGCGTCTGCCCATAGAGATTCTTGCTGCTCAGTCCTACTAGCAGCCCAGCCGCAAGCAGCAGAGCATAGGCGTATCGTGTTGTACTGAACGTAGTCAAGGTGTAGTCAAGAAAGAAGTTGGCTGATGGAGAGTAAGTTGAAATGGTGGCGTTGCCCTTTTTCGTGCTTATTCATTTTATCCTAATCTGAATTGCCCTAACTACTACGCGACCGAGGCTTCGGAGTATCTTTCAGAAGCAGGTGCAAAAGTGGGACGGTTTGCGCCTAAAGATTCGATACTAATCATCCGCATCGCCGGCAGCCCAAATTGCATTGGCAATGCGGCAATGATTGATCGGCACGTTGCTTTCAACCAACAGATCAATGCGATTGTTGAGCCAGATGCGAGCCTTATTTCCTTTCCGCGCAGGCGGTCGTTGGAAAACGACCAATACAACAGGCATCGTCCAACGGAATGAAAGGAATCATCAGTATAGGAAGACTCGGAGAAGTTGAGTTTGTGATATCCGCAAGACGCGAGCAGGACGCATTTGCGGCGAAAGTGATGGAAGTTGAAAGGTTGATGTCAGGGCATGAACGCTCTGCAGTGGCGACTGACGACTTGTTTTCATCACTCCAACAACGCGCCTTCCGAGGCGAACTGTGATGGTGTTGAGTGCATGCGATGAGCAACTTTCAATTTCTATCCGCCGATTGGAAAGACCTGCACGAAGTGGCCAGGAAGAACTTAGGGCAGCTTCCTTAGACCAAACTTAACTCTAAGAGTTCGCAACATTTCGAACATGTTGCAATACGGAACACCAAACTGGCGACAAACGTTTGGATTGGGAACTCTCTTCTGCTGAGATGCGTTGAACTGTTCCTCGCAGACGAGGGTACTGTCCGTCACGCTGGCCGTTGCGATGAGCCAGCCGTCAGCCTTGGCAGCGAAAGAGCTTACCGCATCTTGCCGACTGTAGTTGGCTTGTACCCACTGAATGATCTCTGAGTATTTGCTAACGGTCTCAGCGGTGTTACTTGGGATGAAGAATGATGACGGTAGTTTTCTCGTCCAGCGAACGAGAATGTCATTACCGTCCAGTAGTTCATAACGTACGTGATCGATTGAAAAGACTTCACCACTCGTGTGATGTCGCGATATTGCGTTCCAGAATCCAGGACAGATGTCAAACGCATAAAAGAAGTCTTTGGCATCAATTAGGCTGTTGGTATCAATCAAGAATTTCGTCACTCAGTCGCTCCAAGCTGTTGACGAAGCTTTCCTTCGGCATACTTGGAAAATGCATCACGACTAAAACCCGTCAGATCGCGTGCTTCGGAAGGCAGTAGTTTGCGTTCGGCGTAGGCTTGTGCTACCGCGTAACCGAATCGGTCGCCCAAACGTTGATCTTGTTGTTGCCAGAAAACGGGAATTGACTTTTTCGCGGCCCGTCTGAATTCCTTCAGATCTCGCCAATGCTCCATTTGCTCTTCATAGAACTTGAAAAAAGCGGGCCGAGTAATCAGCTTTAACTCCAGCGCACGTCGTCCCACAACCAAAGGGCTAACTTTGAATTCACTTGCTAACTGTTCGCAGCGACTGAGAAGCGAACCACGCTTCGTCCAGGATGCTCGGAAGCGTTCTTCAGGCAACAAGAATTCAGCGGCGACACGATTGCAAAATTGCTCAACGTTGTCTTCCGACGCTTCCAGCTTTTCCAAGTTGAATAAACCAGGCTTGCCGACCCAGATGTGGACCATCTCATGAGCAAGCGTGAACATCTGTGCCGATTTGGTATCATTCGTATTTACAAAGATCCAAGGTGCATAATCATCGATCAGCACGAATCCGCGAAACTCGTTTTGATCCAATGCTCGACGCGTGTTCAAACCAACTTGGTTTGTCATGCAAACGAATACACCAACTTCTTCAATGGATCGCCGCAAGCCTAAGAGCGCATTTTCCCAGGAACTATGTTGACTTTGCCAATTATCAGCTAGGCCTAGCCGTTTACGAATCAATGCTGCAGCGCGTTGCTGTGAGACGGTAGCCTTCAGGCTTCCCACAAAAGCCAGAGGTTCACTTCCCATGTCGATCAAGTAGTCGCGCATCCACGCTTGGCGCCGTTCTATGTCGGTGATTGAGTCACGAAGATTGGGGCTTAATGTTCTCAGTTTCTCATCGCGGAATGTTCGAAAGTCGGGAATAACGATTGGTTCAACAGGGGGTGTTTTTAAGAATAGGTATCCGAACGGAACCATCGCCTTTCGAGCGAAGTCTTCGAGCTTTCGGACAGTAGGTTGCGATTCACCCTGGATCCACTCCCGAACGGGCTCTCGGAAGTCACGATACGAAAGCCCCGACCGTTCTACCGCCCAGCGGAGGATTTCGGGTTGCACTGCAATTCGCGTGACCATTTTATGCGTTTACCTCAATGTTGCAGACTATTTTATCCTAATGTCGACGCTCCGGTGTGGCAGACATGTTTCGAAGATGTTTAAATGGTAGCCTCCCCCCAAAATAGACTAATCGCACACCATTTTTCAATGTCACAATCTTACTTCCTGCAAGATTACATAAACAATGAGCGCGATGGATTGACCTTGAGACTATGCTAGCAGCCTATGCAAATGGTGCCTCTTTGCTTCGATCGTCTCTACTATCGGACACTAATTGATCGAACGTTGCTTGCTCAGGCTGGACAACAGCCTGCAGGCTATTGGCGGAGGAGCAGGCGATTACGAATCACTACGATGCAATCGTGCTAGGAGTCGGCGGTGTAGGCAGTGCGGCTCTGTACCATCTAGCCCGACGTGGTTTGCGCGTGGTCGGGCTGGATCGATTTCCACCGGGGCACAGCCGCGGCAGTTCCCATGGCGAGACGCGCGCCATTCGCAAGGCATATTTTGAACATCCAGACTACGTGCCCTTGCTGCAGAGGGCCTATGACAACTGGCGGTCGCTTGAACAGGAGAGCAACAGCCGTCTGTTGTTTACTGTTGGACTGCTGGAGGTCGGAGCCGAAGACAGCGAGTTGATCGTCGGTGTGCGTACAGCTGCTGACAAGTATCAGCTGCCCATCGAATCCGTATCACGAGCAGAAGTCCAGCGGCGATATCCAGGGTTTGTGGTGCCTGAAGATTATGTCGCGCTGGTTGAATCCGAGGGAGGCTATTTGCTGGTGGAACAGTGCGTTATCACCTTCATTCGGATGGCCGAACAGTATGGCGCCGAACTTAGAATTGGCGCAGCTGCGATTGGGTGGACGTGTCGCGATGGATTGGTTCACGTGGAATGCGAAGATGGCCATTATACGGCCCAGCGATTGGTGATCACTGCTGGCGCTTGGGCCAACGAGTTGCTACGCGATCTACACGTTCCCCTCAAGATATTGCGCAAGCACTTGCACTGGTACGGTCTCAAGTCACCGGAAGCCTACTCCGCAGCCCAAGGTTCACCAGTCTTCTTTTACCAGACCGCAGCGGGTTGCTACTACGGTTTCCCGCAACTGAACGAGGCCAACATCAAATTCGCTGAACATACCGGAGGAGAACAAATCCAAGATCCATTGTGCGTGGAGCGAACGATCGATGTTGCCGAACTGAAGCGAGTCGCGGGTTTTGCTGAATCCTACTTGCCACTGGTCGATGGCATTGCACAAAAACACGCCGTGTGCATGTACACAATGACTCCGGACGAGCATTTTGTCGTTGATATGCACCCACTTTGTCCACAGGTTTGCTTCGCCGCAGGACTATCGGGGCACGGATTCAAATTCGCTTCCGTGCTAGGCGAAATCCTGTCTGACTTGGCGATCGACCAGTGCTCCGAAATGCCTATCCAGTTTCTTAGACTGAATCGACCAGGGCTGCAGATTTCCAGCGACGATTTGTAGTTGAGCCACGAAAAGCACCCACGCATAAGTTTTCCCGTATGGTTAGCCGCTTTGGCGTTAGCCACGGTTGTTCAAGTATCATAATACTTGTGCGTTGGTGCTTAATGCGCGTTCTTTTGAGCCGTTAGCGGTGATCAAAAAGTGATTTTCGGCGTGCGGCGATCGCCATACTGAGTCAAACCCAAGCTGGTTGTGTTCTTTGTGCTGACACTGTTCATGGCCGCTGCCTTGACTGTCATGCAAACTGTGCTGTTTCCATGTTCGACCGCGTTCGCTGCTTGTTCAGCTCCATAAGCGTCCAGATCGCTGCCAGTTGAGTAGGCATAGGCGGAAAACGGATATTGAACTGGCCACTCGTGATGCAGCAAGACATCGGTGTCGATCAGCGCCTCTTTGGCGTTGGCTGCAGCCGCTGCGGCTTGGCATTTCACAGCAGCTGACATAAAAGCGTATTTGTCAGCATGATGTTGGGACTGCCAAACGTGCATCATCTCATGAATCAAGGTTCGATCTTTGGGCGTAAAGGATCCGGCGTTGATGATTTGCACCGTTTGATTGTTGTCAGGAAAGGCGACCGTGAAGGGACGCCCTTGGGCACCGGTCTTATCCGAGATAAACACAGTCGAGTAATCGATGCTATTGCCAAAAAACGGCAGCAAAGTCGTCTTTTGTGTTTCAGTCAACATACGGATTGGCCCGCTACCAGCAGACGCTTGGCCGGTTCCAGAAGCGCCGAAGGCTCCCAAGCCGATCGAGGCGCCAATGTTCAACAGCTGCTGGTAGAGCGTTTTCACTAGTTCACCAATCCCGCGATTGGCTGGATCAAATTGTCCACAGTTGCAACCGCTGCGGTTGGGAATCTCGTTCGTAACACCAGCGTCGAGAGCCTGCCATGTTTTTGGACCGACGATTCCATCCACGGACAAACCAGCTGCCAGTTGAAACTCTTTGACACGCGCCAGAGTCTTGGGGCCGAAAATTCCGTCCGTGTCCAACGGCGGCAAGGCAAACGGCAAATTGCTATTGAGACGCGACTGTAGCTTACTGACTTCAGGACCCGTAGATCCCATGGACAGCAGTTTGGGCATGTTCTCTCTCGCTAGATTGGTCAAAGCTCACGAAAAACCTTCCGTTGACAATCCATCAAATTACTCGATCGATGATTCCCTGGCGATAGATCGGTGAGCCCTTCACGAGCGAGATTGCCGCAAGTCGCCCACATAACGAAATCTTCAGCTTGCTGTGGCGGTTTGCTCTGGATGCGACGAGCGATTCTTGCTAGTTACACCAATCGCACACTTCGGTAATCCCGCATTGTTTGCAACCGATCAGATTCTCGTTACCGCACCATGCGGATAGAAACTTGTTTAGCTGCGCGACGCCCACAAGCCTGCGGACGTCGTCCGGTCCGGAGAGGACTATTGATGAAATCAAGGTATTTACCTCACATCGCACTGTTGCTGGCATGTTCACTAGTTGCCGTAGTGGGTTGCAAATCGTATCCCAGTTTTGGCAGCCTAAAAATGCCCTCATTCTTCGCGCATTCTGATGAGTCAGAACAGCCAGAGATTCACGAGTTGGAATACGTGGAGGGCGGCTCAAGGGACACACAAAGTCAACCAAGCATCGATGATTTCCGTACGGCAGATGATGTCCCGGCTGAGTACTACGCACCGATTGTCCGGCCTGCCAGTACGACTTCGCCAGCGCCCGACAGGGGCCAGTCAATGGAACAAAGTCAAGTGGTTACCACGGACGCAGCCCGAATCGCGACTGCCATTGACAACGCCGCCGCTCAATTTGTGCTACCACGAGCGGTTTCTGCAGAAATTATTCCACTGCGAAATCTGGGCGATCGTGAAGATCTACGAAGTGTGTTGGCGCAAGCACCTGGAAACGTGTTGTTAGACTTCACCGCGACCTGGTGTGGCCCTTGCAAAATTCAGGCGAAAGTTCTTCACGAAGTAGAAGGGGTTGCGCATGAAGCGAATGCGCAGATCATCAAGGTAGATTTTGACAAACGCCGCGATTTGGCAAAACAATTCGGTGTGTCGAGTTTGCCTACGTTAGTGCTGCTGCGAGACGGTCAAGAGATAGACCGCAGGGTTGGACTGAGCGACAGATCACAAGTTGAATCGATGCTGTTGCAGTAGCATCTTGTCTCGCTATCGCAAACTACGGCTGGTAAATGCCGGGTGCGAAGCAGCGCTACTCGCCACAGCCTCTACGTTCTTCAAAACATCGTCCTGATGAAATGATCAACAGCTTGTTGATGGAAAATCAATTGCGAGGGGGGCGAATGGATATTTCGGCATAACCCACACCCCAACCATGCGGTTGTTCATGAAAAACGCGTATACAGTATTTGCCGCGCGTGACATCATCAGGAATCTGCAGGGGAATCACAAATTCCCCAGATGTATGTTGATGTAAAACAGATGCGATCACGTCATCATTTACCTTCTCGTAGCGTTGTTGTTGCACTGTGCGGCCTGGCTTGGTATTGGGATCTGCCGCCAGTGCGTCCAACTCTCGTCGCACTTGGCCTCGTCGATAGGCGAGCTCAACGACTATGTTTCCGCCGTGAGCTGTCTGGCCGCGGACTTCCACGACTGACCCGGGAGCGGCCTGGGTCGCAACTGCGACTTCTAGCTGTTCCGGATAGCTAAGCCGCAGCATGGGATCGCCCAAGAGATTCATCTCCCACACATGCTCGGTGTGCTCGGAGTACAGATCGTAATCAGTGGGACTGAGTGCCTGGGCAATAGCTTGGATCATGGACAGTTGTTCATTCGTGCCAGCGGAGAGCACCGGTTCCAAGTTTTCCCTGAGCAATCGTTTCTTGGCTTTCAGGATTACCAGCCCCAGCGTTTCGGTTGGATCTTCGAAACAGTGGGAAAGTAGCCCATCGGAGAGCATTGCCAGCCCGTAGGGACCAGACACTCGTGAAGCAGCCAAGGCGGCGATAGGGCCTGTACCACTCATGACTAATTCCTCAGCTAGGGAGTCGCTTGAGGCGTCATAGGCACCGGTGTAACAGGCCAGGAAAATCGCCACCGGTGGTTGCTCTCGCGTATCGATCTGGCTGATATACTCATTGTTCAAAATGGGCAGGAACTGTTGACCAAACCTCATAGAATCCAAGGTTTGCACGTGACCGTGGCCAATGTATACCCAAAACATGCCACCTTGATTGAGCCTCGCGACGCACGTCTTGTCGAACTGAAAGGGGTCCGGACAGTAATGGCTTTGGACGCTAGCCTGAGTCATCGACACCTTCGACCATCCGGGAATTCGGTCCGCCAGAAAGCGGCGAGTCGTCATTTCAATAATCGAATCGGCTAACATGCCGAATCCTCCCACGCCAGCGACCACATGCACGTCGCGGCGCCAGCTGGAGAAGTTTTGCAGCTGTTCGTATTGGATGACTCGCTCGAGTGCGTCGTGAAGCTGTTCTGGTGAATCGGCGGGGATGCGGCCAATGGCCAAATCAGGAGAACCGTCGAAATCCACGTCGCCATAGTCGACATCCGTGGCGAGCGTTTTGTCACCGCCAAACTGGACCATCGCCTTGCTGGGGTGATAGTAAGCGGGGATGGTTATCGCAGGATCGCCGTTGGCGTCTGCAGCGAGCAAGACATACTGCAGTTTATCTTTGTGCTGCGCAGCCAATGCTACGATTTCTTGTCGTGCGGCATCGCGACCAAGCTCTGAATCCAATTCGACAATTTCGTAACCTTGCTCCTGCCGATACTGCTTCCAATGCTCGAGAGCCTTTGCCCAACCGCTTGGCCGTACTACCACGGCAACAACTGCATCGGCAGCTAGAGCCTTGCCGCCACTGCTCCAGAGTATGAAGCATAGCAGGCCGAGCAGCCAAGTTATTCTGCCGCAGATCCAAACCCCCATTCTCAGACTGCCTGTAGAGGTCGTCGGGCAAACAAATTGCCCGCTTGCCGGAGCCCGAGAAAGATAAGTCATCCTGTTCCTTCCTAATTTTGCGTGAGCTTCCTGGCGACCAACTTGAATGGCCCAATTGCGGCTTGAGTGCCCCAGTTGGCGGCATGCACATTGAGCTGCTGCGAACTTCATGGTACTCTCAGCAACGCCGAGGCGATTACTCTGGAGAGCTGACCTAACATTCTTTGTCAGCCACCCGCAGCAGTCAAGTAAAGAACGTGGTTGATCATCACATGCCTATAGTCCGGAAGTGTTTGTTGGTCTGGTGACCGCCCCAGTCTTCAAAACTGGTGAGGGGCTCTAACGATTCCCTGGTGGGTTCGATTCCCATCCACTTCCGCTTATTTTGACCCTTTGAACACAGAGTTATTACTTCCTTGGATCAGCGGTTAAGGAGACGTGCTGCCTTCGTTGAGCACTGTCTCGTCGGCCCAATCCGCGATCGTGTTTGCTAAGTTGAGCAGGTGTTGTCGATGCGGTTCCAAATCGGCTAGTCGTTGGTCGCGAGCATGCGTCTCCAGTTGAGCGGCATAGTTGGCAACCCGCTCCAATCCAATCTGGCGCACATTGCTCTTAAATGTATGTACTGCTCGATGAGCTCGGGTGGCGTTGCCCTGCACGACCTGCGTGTCGAATTCTCTGGCCAACCGAGGTAATTCTCGGGATACCAGCTTCAAAACATCCTTGAGTAGCGGTTCGTTGTCATGCATGAGTGTGACCAGCTGTTGCCAATTGGGCATTTCGGATAGGATCAATTCCGTTTGGGGAGGCACAATAACGCTGCCTTGAATTTCACCCTCTCCGGCGTCACTGGTAGCGGTCAAGTTCGATTGCAAGATTAGCTCACTTGCTACTTTTGAGTCTCCCAGCGCCAGGTTGATGGCTTCTTTGAGGTCAGCCAGCGAAACTGGTTTGACAAGAAAGAAGTCCATGCCTGCTTCAGTGCACCGCATCCGATCCTTGGCGGTCGCGTGAGCGGTAAGGGCGCAGATCGTTTGGCGTTGACCTGAGGATCGTTCCGTCGCTCGAATGACCTTGGTGGCTTCCAGACCGTCAATGTCTGGCATTTGAATATCCATCAGAACCAAGTCGTAAACGAAGCTTTGACAAGCCTCGACAGCCTCGCGACCGTTGCTGACCGCTGTGACATGGTGTCCCAAGCCGGAAACCATATCTTCCAAGATGGTTTGGTTGATATTGCTGTCCTCAACCAAGAGAACTTGAGCGGGTCTGGTTGGAGTTTCCGCTGCCTCTGGCGGAGAAACCTCTTCACTTCGTTCAATGGTCTCTAAGGCGGCGGCCAGCTGTTGCCGCAGCACTGGGCGCGGCAACCAGCAAAGATCGGCATGCTTGAGCCAAACGGGCAGGGTTTGGGGTGGGTCACTGGCCAAGGGGTGAAGCAAAATCCACTTGAGAACCACGGGAGCGTGCTCCGGTTTAAGGTTCACCAAGTCGCGAAATTCAGCCATGACCAACGTATGATTGCCAGCCAAGAACAAGGGGGAATCGTACTTGTTGGCCAATTCATCAGGCGTCATGGCGATGACTTCGAATCCCAATCGCATGATTTCGCGTTCTAGCAGCACTTTCCAGGCGCCCGGCGGCGCGGACAAGACCACCGTTTCCCGCCGGCGTTTCGCTGCTCTTCCCTCTGCGGACGACTCTGGTGTCGGTAGGCCGATGGTTGGCGATTCGACTTGTGCAGCCGCAGAGGATTCGACGACTTGCAACGGAAGCTCAAAGAAGAAGCAACTGCCTTGCCGAATGGATCCGTCCAATGCCAACGCGTTACCGATACCGATTACTCCTCCCAACTGATTGACCAAGTCACGGCAGATGGTCAGTCCCAGGCCTGTGCCTCCATAGCGTCGCGTGGTGCTGCTGTCGGCCTGACGAAACGCGTCGAAAATAACTTGTCTTTGGTCCGGTGAAACTCCTATTCCACTATCATGGATTTCAAAGCGGGCGCGAACACGGTGGAGACCGTCTTGGTCCGTGGTCTCATTGAGCGTTACGGCGATGCGAATCTCGCCCCGCTCAGTAAACTTGATTGCATTGCCAATCAGATTCAACAAAATCTGTTTGATGCGATGTGGGTCACCTAGAAACCCTGCGTGTGCGATTTTCGGCAGGTCTAGAAGTATTTCCAGTCCTTTGATCTGGGCCCGCGCCGACAGGGAAATCGTTGCTTCTTCAACGCAAGCGATCAAATCAAATGGAGCAACCTCTAGTTCAATCTGCCCAGACTCAATCTTCGAAAAATCCAACAGATCGTCGATGAGTGTCAGCAGGTTTCCAGCCGAGATCTTGGCCAATCGCAAGTAATTCCGCTGCCTTTCACCCAACGAGCTGCGGGCCAACAGTTCATGAAGTCCGATGATGCCCGTCAGTGGAGTTCTCAGCTCGTGGCTGACATTGGCAACAAAATCACCAATAGTTGCATTGGCCTGTTCGGCCGCTTCCTTGGCTGATCGCAGCTCTTGTTCAGCTTGCTTGCGCTTGGTGATATTCCTAATGAAGATTGCCCAACCTTGTGAATCTTCAATGGTCAATGGATGAGCGGAGATTTCGGCATCAAACCAGCTGCCTTCGCGATGACGCAAACGCGCTTCAATCCGTCGACCGGTAGCAGATTTGAGGATGGTAGTGACCGGAGTATTGCGAACGTAGCTTTGATCTTGGGTAAGCTTATCGGTTTTCCTTTGACCAGATTCTACGACACTGGTATGCATGAATTCGCCAATCGGTGGATGCGAGGCAACCTCATCAAGCTGATAGCCCAAGATCTTTGCCGAGGCTGGATTGGCATCCAACACGCGTCCGTCACCGTCAACAATCAGCACAGCGTCCAGAGCAGCGGTAATCAGGGCGTGAGCCATCGACTCAATGCGTTGCAATTGCCTTAGCCGTGTTTGTTCTTCCGTCACATCCCAAAAGACGCCTTGTACACCGACGACCTGGCCAGCTGGATCGTGCAAGGCGGCCTTGCGAACTTGCATGTACGTTCGCGTACCGTCGGGCAATTGCGTTTCCTCCACGTCATTGAAGACCCCACCAGTACTAACCACAGTCTTGTCATCGCGAACAAACTTGGCAGCGGTTTCCTCGGGAAACAAATCAAAATCGGTTTTTCCAATCACTTCCGCGTATTCTCTACCAACCAAATCGCAAAACGACTGAGAGACGAAAGTGAAGCGACCGTCGCAGTCCTTTTGTACGACGTGTACTGGTAGATGTTCCAGCAACGTTCGGCGATCGTGTACCGAACGCAGTTGCCCAGAACGTTCGGCGTTTTCTTGACTTTCCAATGCGTGCTGCAACTGTTCCGACTGTCGACGCAGTCGCCCTGCCAACCGCGATTGCACATTGACGGGAGCGCGAGGACTGAGCAGCATCACATAATGAGTGCCAACGATTACCGCTTGACAGAACCAAAACGTCAGTACATTGACGGTTGTATCAGTCGATTGAAATGCGCCGGATGGCAGGATGGTCAGCAGACTAAGTACTGCCGTCAACAGAACAAGGTGATGCGACCGAGCGGCTTGGGAAGTCAACACGACTGCTGTAGTAACAAGCGGTAAGAACATCGTGTTCGGTCGCTCCACGCCAGCTGACCACAGGGGCAGGTAGGATGCCAGTAGAAAAATGACACCTAGTCCTTGCTGGAACGATCTCGGTAAATTCCGTACAGAGCGAAGTGGCATATTGTGAATCCGATGCAGCCGGTTGGTCGACTTGTGCGGGCATTCCCGGCGTAAATGCCGCCCACGTCCGATTGACGCACATGGGTAGGATAACGAATGGACGGCGTCTGTCAGCAAAATTCCGCGGTTCCTACAGCTTTACCAATCACTAAAGTTTGACAGGGCCAAATTCTGACCTAGGTTTCTTTTGCATACCGAAATGGCTGTATGTCGCACAAAGGCAGGCCTTAAGGTTGTATTGTGGTGTTGGTCTGAGATTTACGGCGGTGGCGAAGCTGTGATCCGGGCGGCACCTTTCGATTTCCCTTACCCGGTACCGGGTGATCTCGCATTCCTGGAGAGATGCCATGAAGAATTTCGCCTCGAAAGTTCGACGTTTTCTGGAATCTGAAGACGGGCCAACAGCGGTTGAATACGCTGTGATGCTCGCCTTGATTGTGGTTGTTTGCCTTGGTGCAATCACCTCAATCGGAAGCAACGCTTCTGCGACATTCCAAGACGTCGCCAATCAACTTTAGGTTGATGCTTAATCAGTTTGCCTAACCGGCAAACAGCGACATGCGGGCAATGCTCTTGCAGCAAGTGGCGGCCTCGGTTTCGGGGCCGCCCCGCTTCGCATTCGGACACATCAGTGAGCATCCACGCAAAAGTTTTTTCGCATAATCAACCGCTTTGGCGTTAGCCACGGTTGTTTTAGTATCAGAAAACTTGTGCGTGGACGCTTATTACCCCAAGAATAGAGAAATCGGGCTGCAGAGCATGACACCTTTCCTAATGCCAGCTGAGTCGATTTCTGGACTGTTTGAGTTAGCCTGTTTTGCAGGAACCATCCTCACGACATTGTTCGTTTGGATGTGCTCGCTCAAGTAGTCAGGAACGACGAACTCGAGCGCAAAGAATCACGGGAATACGGGAAGACACACACGGGCGAGAACAATGGAAGCATACGCAATACATCTGACTGAAAATTGGGCCATGTGGGCTGTATCCGTTACGTTGGTCGTGGCTGCCGTAATCGATGGCATGTACCTCAAAGTCCCGAACAAAATTACTTATCCACTGATCGTAGCTGGTTGGATCTACAGTACGGCTGTTGGCGGCTGGGCCGGGCTGGGATGGAGCTTGGCAGCTACATTCTTCGGCTTGGCTTTACTATTCGGTCTGCACTTGATCGGTGGCATGGGAGCGGGTGACGTCAAATTGTTGGCAGGGATCGCTGCCTTCGTTCACATCGAACACACATGGTACATATTCATCGCGACCACCATCGTCGGAGCCATTATGGCGCTGATACAAATTGCGATTAGCGGTGACTGGACAAAACACTGGATGCAATCACACGCAATCCTCCAAGAGATCATCACCGTGCGCAACGCTGACAAATTGTATGATCTTGCTCAAGAACGTAAGCCTAGAATGCGGCTGCTGCCCTACGGCATCCCCATGACCGTGGCAGCCATCGGCTACTTTGCCTTCGCTGGATTACTTTAATCCTTGCTCGGTGAAGTATGGGGCTTACACAACTATGCCTACTTGACCTAAGCATCAAAGCTGGACGAGACCTATGATTTGCTGGCAACACTCGCTCCATGCGGTTTTTGTCAGTAATACTGGTTTTGCATGCGGCAACTTGCCGATGCTCAGCATAACATTCATATATCGCCCGTACTAAACAACTCGCGCGTGCCGGTGCTCGGCAGGCGTCGGTAGGAACGGTTGGCGAAACTGGGCAGGTGGCATTCGAAAAGCTAATTTGGTTCAGACCAAAAAGCCAATGATAGCATTACGAAGAAAGTCGCGCAGAGTGACTACTATGCAGCC
Organism: Planctomycetales bacterium; assembly: GCA_020426625.1. Lineage (GTDB taxonomy): Bacteria > Planctomycetota > Planctomycetia > Pirellulales > Pirellulaceae > Aureliella. The sequence continues at coordinate 4,780 of JAGQPR010000050.1, read as the reverse complement.
AGCGAACCGGATTCAACGGCGTTTTCATACTTTGTGGCATTATGGTAACGTAAGATGCGTACCGCCGCATACCAACGTAAGCGATTGAGGCAATCCGGCGATGCGAGCAAAATCCCTACTTCTTTTGATTGTTGCCCTAGGCTGCGGCATGATCGCAATGGTGGCGGCGAGCAAGGTCGTTCTCAAGCCGGAAGGCGGACCAGTTGCCGAAGCGACCGTAGAGATCTTTGTGGCGGTTAAGGATCTTGGGCAAGGCCAAAAGATCACCGCTGATGGCGTCAAGCTTGAGAAGTGGCCCAAGAACCGGCTTCCCGAGGGCGCGATCGTCAAGCTCGATGAGCTAGAAGGCAAGTTCACCAATCAGATAATCTTCGCCAGCGAACCGATTCTCGAGAAGAAGGTCTCCAACTCGCGGGATAGCTTCTCGACGGGTATTCCTCCTGGGTATCGAATTTTTGATATCGAAGGTAGCGGTGGCTACATCAAGCCCGGTGATCATGTTGACATCGTTGGCACCTTTGCATTGGGTGGGCGCAACGCGGTTCCCGAAAGTCGCACAGTTATGCGCAATGTCAAAGTGCATGGGATCAATGGAATTGCCACTCGGGATTCTGAAGAGATCAACAACAACGGTCGCAAAACCATGTTTCAGCTGCTCGTCAAAGAGAGTCAGCTGGAGGCGCTAACGCTGGCAAATCGGCTCGGTGAATTGAGAATGAACTTGCGGCCGTTCGGAGAGGACAACAGTGTGGTTGACACTGACAACGGCGAATCTTTCTTGTCGTGGATCAACACCGAGGAAGATGACGTAGTACCGGTGGAGATCAAGATTCAGGATCCTCTTCCAGTCATCGAAACCAAGGATGAGAAGCAGCAAACCCTAGCCATCATAACACCAGAAGGCGTGACGCACTTTGTTTGGAGCAATCCCAACGAACTGCCTCGCAAGGTCGATCCCTTCGCTAGCAACACACCAGCGACGCCAGAGCCAGCAGCCGCCAATGCCTGGGGGACTCCTTCTGGGAATGTTTATTCAGATTATGGCAATTATAAGCCGACATATCCTACTAGTACGTCTCCGTCTTCGGCCAATGGCGCGCAGGCACCACAGGGGCAGGGATCGGAGAACGAAGAGCGTGCGCTGCAGTAGCAGTTCACATTGATCCGACTACCGTCGGATACAAGAACGGAACCGTCCCAAATCGCTGTTGAGGCGAGCCAGGACACCATACGACAGACAATCGACTGGCCGTAATCAGTCACGGACGACTGATGGCAGTGGGATTGCTAATGACAAGGATGTTTTCGCATGGCAGTCTTGAAGAAAAAAGCGACTCAAGAAAAACTCGCACGGCGTAAGCTGTTTTCCAAAGCGATTGCGTGCGCAGCATTGGTCTTAGGCGGATTCCACTCCACGCCAGCGAACGCCCAGGACACGGTCAGTCAATGGCGAATGACCAACACGAATGTGAGCGTCGATCCGACGCAGGCCCGCCAGGCGATGCGGATGGTGATCAACACCACGCGTGAGATCACGGCGGACAAAACTTTCAAAAGAGTTCGCATTCAGAACCCCAACGTGCTCAATGCCATACCACTTGAAGGCGGCAATCGTCTGCAGATTTCAGCGGTCGCAACGGGCATTACTCAAGTTGACCTGCTTGGAGCCGACGATTCGGTACACACCATCGAAGTGATGGTATTGGGAGATGTACGAGAGCTGGAAACGATTCTTCGTGACGAGTTTCCTGACGCCAATCTGAGAGTTACTCCAGTCCAACAGGGCTGCATCGTCAGCGGCTTCGTCAACAGTGACGAGCACGTTCACGAGGTCATTCAGATTTGCGAGCTGTATTTCCCTACCGTGATCAACAAAGTCAATGTAACCGGCGTTTACACCATTCAGTTGGAAACGCAGATCATGGAGATCTCGCGAACCAAACTGCGCGAGTTGGGAGTTGATTGGGCCTTCGGCAACGGCAACGATGCAATCTCGCAAACGGTCAACGGAATCGTTAGCGCCACCGGGACGGCTTTTGCGGGCACGGGTTCGGAGACGTTCAAGCTGGGCGTTATCGAGAACAGCACTTCATTCTTCAGCGCGATACGCGCGCTGCGTCAAAACAACTTGGTTAAAGTTCTTGCCAGCCCGACACTGACCGCAGTGGATGGACGGCCCGCTAGCTTCAATAGCGGTGGAGAGATACCTATTGTCGTCCCCGCTGGACTAGGGCAGGTAGCCATTGAGTTCCGCGAATTCGGCACGCGACTGGACTATGTGGCCAAAGTGCGCGGCAACGGACGTATCTGGTTGGAGGTCCGCCCCTACGTCAGCGAGATTGATCCCAGTCGCAGTGTGACCATTTCCGGCGTCACCGTACCAGGGTTGCGCAGTCGCTTCTTGGAAACGGGCGTTGAGCTGGGAGCTGGACAAACTCTCGCTCTCGGAGGTTTGTTGCAGGTGCGCAGCGAGACGATCAACCTGGGACTGCCACTGCTGGCTGACATGCCGTACCTGGGCGCATTGTTCCGATCGACCAAAGAAGAACAGAATGAAGTTGAGTTGTTGATAACGGTCACGCCAAACTTTGCAGGACCGATGGACCCTCATGAAGTTCCACCAATTGCTCCTGGCCTGAATTCACAGACCCCGACCGATGCCGAATTGTACTGGAGGGGGTATCTGGAAACGCCAGTCACGCAAGATTGTGGGCCGGGTATGCCGGGATTCGGCATGCAAGGTTCCATGGGACTGCCGAACTACGGCTTGCCACCTGGAGCCACGGCGGTGCAAGTTACACCTGTTGGGCAAGGACCGATGAACGTCTCCACTCCAACACCCAACCCTGCGGCAATGAGCGTCGGCCCCAACGCCCCAAGACTAGCTAGTCAGTCCATGTTGCCTCCACCAAATTTCAATCCCACTTCTACTCATGCAAACACTCAAAATTCCAGCACAGGACAGAACGCTCAGCCCGGATACTACGCGCCGGGGACGGTAGTTCGTTAACAGTCTGGTGAATTCCACTCACATATTTGTTGCCCGGTACAGAATGAGGCTTGCGCAATAATGGCCCGCTTGACCAGAGCATCACAACTGGACGCGACCTGTATAACACTGCCGCTTCGAGGCGAACGTTCATGAGCAATGTACTCCGACTAGCAATTGTAGACCCAAGCGATGACACGCGGGCCAAGTTGAAGAGCCTGTTGCTCGGCATGGATATTATCTGGCTCGAAGCTGAATGTTCACGCTACGAGTTCTTTCCAGATGTCGTTGCTCAGTCGACTCCCGATGCTGGCGTAGTGAATCTGGATGCCGATCCCGATAAGGCGATTGCCCTTCTGACTCGCCTTCGCGGTGATGCACCAAATTGTTCTATGTTGGCGGTCAGCTCCAGCAGCGATGGTCAATTGATTTTGGCCGCCATGCGGGCAGGCGCGAAAGAATTCTTGACGTTGCCGCTCAGTATCGATGACCTCAATTCAGCCCTTGGTCGGATTGCGGACGGCAAATTCAGCGGTGCCTCAGGTAAGAGTCGCAGCACCCGTGTGATCGCCGTGGCAGGTGCCTCTGGTGGAGTTGGGTGTACGAGCTTGGCGGTGAATTTGGGTTGTGTGTTGGCTGCGGATTCTGAGAATTCAGTGGCTTTGGTCGATTTGGACCTAGCGATTGGAGACGCGGACGTCTTCTTGGATACGATACCTGAATACAGCTTGATAGACGTCACGCAAAACATCTCCCGTCTCGACTTCCAGCTGCTTAAGCGTTCACTTACTAAACATAGCTCCGGACTCTACTTACTGCCCCGGCCTGTCCAGTTGCAAGACATCGAGCCTATTACGCCTGAATCCTTGAGGCGAGTATTCGGATTGCTAAAAGCGACTTTCACGCACATTGTACTTGACGTATCGAAAGGGTTTACCGCCACTGATCTGGCTGCGTTCGAATTCGCAAACGACGTGTTGATGGTGGTGCAGCTGGATCTGCCGTGTTTGAGAAACCTGGTGAGACTGCAGACTTCTTTTGACGAGTACGAAGGAATTAGGGACAAGCTGAAAATCGTCGTCAACCGCGTGGGGCTCGAAAGTGGGCAAATCAAGCTCAAGAAAGCCAAAGAGACGATTGGGCGCGACGTGTTCTTCCAGATTCCAAATGATTATCGCACGATGATCGAAGTGCGGAACAACGGCGTCCCCCTGCTAGAACAGGCTCCGAAAGCGCCAATCTCGATCGCGATGAAAGAATTGGCCGGACTACTCAGCGGAGATACGGCCTCCGAGGATGAAGATGTGGGGGAAAGCGAATCTGCAAGCAGGGGTGGCGCCCCCAGTACCTGGCTCAGTTTCTGGCCGAATAAGTCCAAAGCCAAAGGAACTCGATAAGCGGCAACAAAGCAGTTTGCTACTTTTCGCTAGCTGGAATGAAGGCGGGCAATGTGCCCACCGATGCTGCAAGTAATTCGCCGTGGCCATTATTCATGGCTTGACGTCTCGAACCAGAACAAACTGACATAAATGCGGTCAGATTTGTCATCTTGCCATCCAGGCTAGGGCTAACTAGCACCCCTTGCAAACTCGTGATGACGAACGGCTGACCCCAAAAAACCGCCCCTGGAAAACTGGAGGAAATGAGCGGATTCTGCGGCTTGCCGGTAGGTTTCGTCTGATTGAGGAAGAGCCCTTCATCCCCGGTCCGTTACCCCGAAGCGGGGCGAAGTAAGAAAATTCGTCAGTTGCCGAAGATTGGTAACTCGCAGGCCGATGTACGTTTTGGGGC
>JAGQPR010000509.1 GCA_020426625.1 Planctomycetales bacterium | reverse complement strand
AGGATCAGGATCAGGATCAGGATCAGGATCAGGATCAGGATCAGGATCAGGATCAGGATCAGGATCAGGATCAGACTTTGAATCTTCCGTTCGCTACAGCAGTTTCGCAGCTACGCTTGATATGGTCCAAAACTCTATAGTGAATACGGTGCAAGATCCAATCCGTCCACACCGTCCAGTACTCCGCTGGCCGAATCTTTAATTGGTACCAAGTGGACCCCTCGATCAAAGTGCGATTCGCCGAGATTTCCGTCAATCGAAATTCACCTCGAGTGCTCCGGAAAGAACCCGTCAAATGCGGCGGGTGGATATGGCGATACGGCGTCAGCTCAAACATTGGTTCGGGTTGTGCACTGACATCGAAAGCCAATCGCGTGGGTTGCTCCCAAGCAGTGATTGGTTCCACGAAAGTTCCTGTCGAAAATTCACAGTAGCGAAGTGCACCGACACCCGCGCCCTCTATGCGCGCTCTCGTTGGATAGGCAATACCCAGGCGAAAATACCACGCGGGTTGATCCGTAATTTCGGAAAAATGCACCACTTGTTCCCATACATCCTCGATAGGTGCAGCAATTTCTGTGCGCGAAACGACTTCATAGGTTGGCTCGCGTTGCCATATCGTCTCGCCCCATGCAATGACCGGCAACAACGCAAGGCATCCGATCAATCCACCCTGTTCACTATTCTCAGATCGTTGTAGAGAAACCGCGATACTGCGACCGATGAGCGCCCCGAATAAGCCAAGAGGAACCATCAACGGTATCGCCATCACAATGCACAAAATGCCCTCCAGACCGAAAAGCAGAAACGAAATACAAGCGACACTCAGCGTTAGCGCGGAATGACCTAGCGTCTTCGCCAAACTTCGCGGTCGCCGACGATTAAGAACATATGCCGCCACGGAACCAGTAATGATCGGTGTTCCAAAAAAAAGTGCCGTCCCATAGCTATTAATGACGTAGACACTGAAAACGACGAACGTGACCAAATATATCGCACCCGCAAGCAGCCCCACGACTGCGGACGCAATCGCGGACTGGCCAACCGATTCTTCCTCAGTTGCCTCCATTGTCCGCGGCGACTCGAACGGATCGAGATAGCGATCCCGCGTTTTTGTTTGCGTTGCAGATGACGTGGGCACAAGGGCCAGTACAAGGATCAACGCAAGATTTACGATCGGCACCACAACGAGCAGACCGAGCCAGGGGGATAAGCCTGCGTCGAGCGCGCGACGAATGCTTAACGTGATCGCGAGCCACAGAAATGGCAGGCTCCACAATATCCACGCCATGCCCAGCCAAACAGGTGCGTCAGCCGCGAAGTGTTCTCTACTTGAAAGCCAGGGATTGATAAAGTCGAGCGGAGAGAAGCTGCGACCGGTCAAGCTCCGAATCACGAGTGCCTCGGTCAGATATTTCAACGGTACCAGAATCAAGCCAGCAGTAAAATATTCGCGACAAGCGAGTTGACCGCGCAATCCAAACCAACCAAGCCCTGGCGAAGGTGGCCGCCGTACTTCACAACTGTTCATTCGTGTCTCACTCCGATTCCAAATCTACGTTTCACTGCACTGCCTCGGTCGTCGCGAATCCGACTACTGTCAAAGATAACCGCGAGCTAGCGGAAAACTAAACAACGAAAGCAACTTCACTTCAAACCGCTAGGAACGGACTGCTCGCATTGCGCCCCCCTCATCCGTAGGCACCTTTGCTTGGCTATTGCCGCCACTGCGGATATTCGGTTCGAATGCACTCCATATCCAGCATTCATTCTTGATGCTAGGCGAATTTTGGCCGACCATTCTTATTAAAGTAGGGCTGTAGGAAGCTCGATTTTGGGGTAAATTCTAAGAATTGAACTTCCTAGTCCCTGATCCTACTGCCCAATGAGATGGTAGGTGCAGACAGTTCAACGAGCGCCGGTAGCGTTGGCTGAGCGCATCTTATCTGGTCACCTACTATCAATGTCTCCCGCCTTGGAGTTGTATACACGTGCGCGATTTTACTTGGCCTCGAAGTATTGCATTTACAGCCCTCGCCATTTTCCTAATCGTTTGCCAAGTTGCTATCTGTCCCCGGCTTGTCGCCCAGGATGCTCAACCAGCGGCGGTGACCGATCAGGCAACATCATCCGCAGATGCACCGACCGTTGACGCGGGCCAGCCAGCTGCGGAAGAAGAAGCGGAAGCAACGATTGATGCCAGAGACGACGAATACTTGGCAGGTGCCGCTTCCGCATCACACAATTCATGGATGTTGGTGTCATGCGCGCTAGTGTTGTTTATGACCGCACCCGGTCTGGCTCTGTTTTACGGCGGACTGGTGCGGAAGAAAAATGTCCTCAGCGTCATGATGCAATGCGTTTTTCTCATGGGGCTGATGACGGTTATTTGGGCCTTGTATGGGTACTCGCTGGCGTTCGGCGGCGATGGAGCGTACATCGGCAACGCGGACTATCTGTTCATGAACAACGTGTCTCGATATTGGGACTCCAATCTGAATCAACCCATGACGCCCATGTACAACGATGCTTTGCCCAGACTGACGCACATGTTATTTCAGGGTATGTTCTTCGTAATTACTCCTGCCCTGATTTGTGGAGCATTCGCAGAACGAATGAAATTTGGGGCGATGGTCCTGTTTTCAATTCTCTGGGGAACTTTGGTGTATTGCCCGTTGGCACACTGGGTCTGGGGCGGGGGCATTCTGGCATTCAATGGAAAGTATTCCTTGGCCGGCGGCGCTCTGGATTTCGCAGGTGGCACAGTGGTGCATATCAGCAGCGGTGTTACCGCTCTCGTAGCTGCCATCCTGGTCGGACCGCGTATCGGGCATCTTCGCGAACCAATGCCCCCTCACAACTTGACGTACACAGCATTAGGAGCTTCCATGTTGTGGGTCGGTTGGTTCGGTTTCAATGCTGGAAGCGAGCTGATGGTCGACGGCGTCACCTCCAGCGCATTTGCCGTAACCCACCTCTCTGCTGCGGCCGGAGCGGTCGCCTGGGCCGGAATTGAATGGCTACGAACGGGCAAGCCTACCGTGCTAGGCGCCAGCTCTGGCGCCGTGGCGGGGCTGGTGTGTATTACGCCAGCTGCCGGCCATGTCAGTCTGATGCCAGCTCTGGTAATGGGAGTGGTTGGCGGCATTGGCTGCTATTTGGCCTGCTCGAAGATGAAGAATCATTTCAAGTACGACGACTCCTTAGATGCATTTGGCGTTCATGGTGTTGGAGGCACTTTGGGAGCTCTATTGACCGGTGTATTTGCCAGCCGGGCAATCTGGAATATTAACGAGGGCAAACCCCTGGGATTGATCGAGGGAGAAGTCTCCACGCTCATTGGTCAGGCAGTTGCCACCGCGGTGACTTTCGTCTTCGTGGGAGTCGCCAGTTTCATCCTGCTGAAAATAGTCGATGCCATCGTTGGATTGCGAGTACCGATGACTTCGGAACGTCAGGGATTGGATATTACCGAACATGGCGAGGAAGGCTATATCTTCATGTAGCCCTGATTCCCGAGCTAACTGCAGGCCGCTCATTGCCCAACACCTATCGTGTTTACGCTGGCGGCAACTGAGCATGCAGCCCAGCTGATACTCGGATAGCTCAGTAGTTAAAGGGGAGAAAGTTGACGGTTGATGAATTATTGCAAGAGCTGGAAAGACTTGGTTCGGAAAGCACCGTCAAGACCTTTCGACGCCACGGTGCCAACGGCAAACTGTATGGCGTCAAGGTCGGTGACCTGAAGAAGCTGGTCAAGTATGTCAAGGGAAACCACGACCTGGCACTGCAGCTGTGGGATACGGATGTCTCGGATGCCATGTATTTGGCGTCATTGGCTGCCAATGGAAAAGAATTCACGCGCAAGCAACTAGACCACTGGGCCAAAACCGCTTGGTGGTACATGTTGAGTGAATACGCTGTCCCGTTCGTAGCTGCCGAACATCCCGATGCTTGTATTCTGGCTCGCAAGTGGATTCGTGCGAAAGCAACGAACGTAGCCTCCTCCGGATGGTCGACCTATACCGCAGCGATATCCATTCGCCCTGACGACGAATTGGACCTTGATGAAATCCGCAGCTTGCTGGCGTTGGTAGAAGACGGAATTGATAAGGCCGCTGGCCGTGTGCGATATTGCATGAACGGCTTTGTTATTGGCGTTGGTTCCTACGTCAAGCCCTTGCTTGGCGAAGCCAAAGCAACCGCCAAGGCTTTGGGAACTGTCCATGTGGACATGGGTGAGACGGACTGTCGCGTGCCTGTTGCTACCGACACGATCAAGAAGATTGAGTCAATGAAGCGTGTGGGAAAGAAACGCAAGACCGCCAAATGCTAGCCAAGCCCCCATACCGAGTGGCGTCACCGCAGGTCAAAATGGTCGATCACCGGAGATAGCAACACGGTACATTTCCCGACGATAACCGGTGTAGTCGTTCAGGGCATAATGCAAGACAGCCCGATTGTCCCAGAATGCCACCGCTCCTTTCGTCCAACGAAAGCGGCAGGTGAATCGCTCGTGGCTAGCATGTCGAAACAAGTACTCCAACAATGGTGCACTTTCTTGTTCGGTCATATCCTTGAAGCGGATCGTAAAAGTACGATTGACGAACAACATCTTGCGACCGGTCTCGGGATGAGTTCGGATAACGGGATGCTCGGTTTCTTCGTAGGCTTTCTCGCTTGTTTTAACCCGCATGTTCTTCCAGTTATCTTTGGACCTGCCCTCAGGAGCAAAGGGGCCCCTAGCCGAATGTATGGCAGTCAAGCCTTCCAGCATTCGCTGCATCCCGGGAGATAACGTTTCGTAAGCTAAATACTGGTTCGAAAACAGCGTATCTCCGCCGAAGGGCGGCACGTCAACGGCATAAAGAACCGAGCCCATGGCCGGACTTTGTTGGTGCGTAACATCCGAGTGCCAAGCGCCACCGAAATTCATCGTGGTCTCATCCGCCTCGCGCACGACCCGAATAATCTCGGGGTAGTCCTCCATGCCTTCCACAAAGTCATGTTCCTCCAAGGAACCGAACCGCTTGGCAAAAGCGATCTGCTGCTCAGGCGAAAGTCGTTGATCTCGAAAAAAAATAACTAAATGGTCTAGGAGCGCTTGGCGAATTTCCGCGATCGTCTCGTCGCTCAATGCTGCTGAGAGGTCAACGCCCGTGATTTCCGCGCCAAGTGAGCCAGCAAAACGGGACGCCTGAATGGTATTTGAATTTATGTTGCGCTGTGTAGTTGAAGACAATTCATCGACCCCTGGGAGTTCATGTACGCGAACTGAGAAGGCAAAACAGGTTGCTAGTGTCACAAATCGTAATTCCGATA
>JAGQPR010000508.1 GCA_020426625.1 Planctomycetales bacterium | reverse complement strand
TCAGGCCTTGTTCGATAAAGAACAACACGCCATGCCGTTGCCGTGCGTCCATCTGCTCATTCAAGTTGCGGGACCACGTGAAATTGATGGGAATTTGATGCCAATCCAAGCCAATTCCGACGAATCCTACTTCGCCCATCATGGCGTGACGAGCTTCGTCCCACATTTGACGCAACATCTCGTAATGGAACCCCCAGGGCTCTTCGTGCCAGAGGTCGACAAGTATGCTGGACATCATTTCCGGAACATCCAGTTCGCGTATTCGTTTGTAATACATCATCAGCGTTTTGTCTTGCGGCGAGAATTGATCGTCATACAAGAACGCCTCGGGGTTAACCCCCGCGTTGAAAGGATCGCGAAATCGTTCATCACGTTTCGGTTGCGAATCGTATTTGAAGTCCTGTGAACGTACCGGCCCAGGTAGCGAGGGATTGTCTTGGCCCAAGCCGTCAATGCCGCCAGCACTGGAGATGCACTGCTCAATACATTGCAGCCAAGCCTCATCCACCGGACTTTCGACCGCTTCTTGCAAACAGGTCACGGCTGCATCGCCGAACTCTGCCAGCTCTTGTAATTCGAATTCGATCAGTTTTGCCACGCGCACGGTCGGCGCGTCTGCCAGCGGATGGGCATCCGCTTTCAATCTCGCGACGGCAGCCATTAGCGCAGGCACCAGATGCCGATAGCAAGCGGTGACAAAGTCCAAAGTACTTGGCGCAGCCTTAAGTTCATCCAACAGCAACTGCAAACCAGCGTGTGGGATTTTCTCGAGCCCGAGAGGCGGTTCGCGCATCTCGCTGACGCGGCGCCGAATTGTTTCAACCTGTTCAGCGCACAGGTAAGCGTGATAGCTAAAGGCGGTTTTCAATTCGTAAATCGGTTCCGCACAAATCTTGACGCTGAACGCATGTGCCAAGCCCTTAAGCACGTAATGCAGGCGTTTCAATCGGCGGACGCTTTCATCGAGACTCCACTCAGCGACCACAGCCCGCTGCATCGAACACAATCCAGCAAGTGCGGGTAGGTCATAAAGTGTGCGATATTGGTCTGCTTTCATTTTCTGTCCTTGGTTGAGCTTGAAGGAATGCGTCTGGGGTGAGCTTCAAACCAAGCCATGGCAGCCGAAGCAATGCCTTCATGGCCGCCTTCAAAAATCGTGAGCCTTGTCCGTCCCGCCTGCCTTCGCAGGTAGAATTCTCTGGCGAACGCTGGATCTGTCCCTTGATCGCTAGAGTGGGGCTGCCGCAGGCGTCCATTGTCTACCGACAGCTGCTCCATTTCTGCAGCGGAGACTTGCTCTGCGTCGTTTGCTTGGGCAATCTTGTTGAACGCATTGATCGAGTGGCTGACCGGAACGGATCCGGCATGACCATCATGAATTCCAGCTGCGATGTCGAGAGCCACGTCGCGGGCGTTAGCCAAGAAATACAAAGGAGAACGCAGGCGATATTGTTCGTCCACCGCAGTGGAATCTCCCGGTGCACCCCCGCAGCAGAGACGCATCATCTCGCCGTATCGACCCAACTGATGTTTTTTGTACCAAGCTGCCATGTCACTGATTCCCACCCAAGCGCTTGCCGCAGCCCATCGCTGCGGATACTTGGCGGCCATCATCAATGTCATGTGTCCACCACCTGAATTGCCAGTCAAAAAAACGCGGTCGCTATCCACTGGATAATGCTGGATGGCCCAGTCAACTGCATCAATAATGTCTTGCTGTGCTGCTGCCGATCCACATGCCAAAGGGTCGTCGTTGACGCCGCGAAAATTCGGCTGAAGACAGTACCAATTCTTGGACGCAACCAAATGTTCCAGCTCGGGATGCTCCTGTTCGAGATCTGCGCTCCAACTGTGGAGACTGACGACCATCGGCAACCGCACTTGTTCTTGGACTTCGGCACTAGTTGGAGAATCTTGCTGAGGAACGGTCAAGTAAGTTGCTTGCTGGGTCCCATCAAACGAACTCTTGAAGAAGAACTTTTGCTTGCTAACCCTTTTCTCGGCATTGCTTGGCAAATCATCCTGAATCGTAAGATCTGCCATGTAGATGGAGGTCGAATTGGTGCCATTTGGAGACGCCTCGTGGGTCGAATACCACGAGATGACGGCGCGGCGGTTGTCGATGGCAACCAGGCCCGGATAGGAATTGTCTCCGCCACTAGGCAAGGTTGTCGCCAACTGCAAATTATTGCCGTCGAGCCAATATAGGGCAGTGCAGGGCGGCTCTCCGTCAACCATTCTGCGACCACCTACGATCCAGCGGCCCGACCATTGCGCGAGCATTGGCCCGCCGATGTAGACATCTAGTGGCGTACGATTCCACTCGGCATACGGTGGCAAAGAACGCACAATTTCTGCTGGCCCCCTCCCTCGCCGCGCGATGCCCAAAACGCTGCCGTCGGATTGGAACTGAAAGGCCGTCTCATCACCGTCGCGAGATTGAAACAAACTGCGTGTTCGCCATATCAAGCCGTCGTCGCTTTCGAGCATGGCCGACTCAACTGTTGCTCCCTCATTGCGGTGCAGGGCGTCGAACTGATACTTGCGTCGACCACACAAGTAAGCTCGATCAGCAAACGCGTTGGCGCGCCAAATGTAGTGCCCGTAGGTACCTTCCAACATCTTGGGCTGAGACCAATCGCGGCCATTCTCGCTGTAGACTGCATACCCCAAGTGTTGATTCAGATCATATTCGCCCCTTGCCGGACTGTTTTGCCCGCAGTACCAAGTACCGGTGTAGACGAACAATTTGCCTTGAAAATTGAGAAAGTGAGGATCCCGCGTGTCACGTTGGGCTACGCTGAATTGATGAACGCGACGCCATACGTTCAGATCGTCGCTGGCCAAAACTACAATCGACGAAGTGGGATGGACCATATGGCCATCCGGACAGCTGCGAAACGTCAGGTAGTACGTACCGTGAAACTGGATAAGATCGGTAAAGGCATTGTGCTCGCCGTTATCGAAAACTTGACGAACATTGGAAATGGCTAGCTGGCCGTTGGCCAGCCCCACAGAGGAAAACCCGATCCATAGCAGGGCTGCGAAGTTTAGCACGATCGGCATACGCATGGTATTCGTTCCAATGTATGGTTCGGAGGTTGACTTTTTCGCTGAGTGGGACAAATCCGTGGACTGATTACCGGCAGTTTCGTCCCAGGTGGTTGAAAAGTTCGTGTTTTGGCCTGGGAATGATCCCGTTCCCGATAACAGGCCGTTGGAAGCATTCTCCAACCGGTTTAGAATACCCAATCTTTACGAGCGCTCGCAAGCTATTCTTTGCTCGGTGAAGAATGAGGCTTACGCAACTATGCCTGCTTGACCTTAGCATCAAAGCTGGCGCGACCTGAATAATGCCTTCTACTGCAGGGCCAACCATGTCTGAAACTCCGGAATCCGAACAACCGCTCGCCGACAACGTCGCTGCCAATATGCCTGAGCCGGCACCTGGTGAAACGGCGGTTACGGAAACAACACCAACTGCGGCAAGCAACGATGCTCTCACCGTTGTTCCAGACAGCGCTGTCGCCGACGCCCAACCCGCGCCGCCGCAACCGATTCCCTCCGGTGGAGGCCCAATCAGCTTGGCGAAAATACGTGAGTTGCGCATGAGTCAGCAAAAGAGTGCAGCTCGTCCGCGAGGCTCGTCCGGAACTGGGAGACAGGCAAATGCGAGCTCGGCGGAATCTGTTTCCCAGCAAAACAATCCAGCGGAATCTGCCGAGCAGGAACGCGTTCGTCCGAGGAAGGGTGGACTGAGCAGCAGGAAAGACGCCAAGCCAATAGAGAAACCCGTGGAGGTTGCCCCCAAAGTTGCCGTACCTTCGCGAAGACATGCTCTTCCGCAGGATTTGGAAGATGAATTGCAAGCCGCGTTGTCCGCTACCGACTTGGACAAAATGCTCGTCGGCGATTCGATGGTGCAGGTTGGCAAGCTGCTTGCCGAAGGCCAGCGCATTCAAGGCAGAGTTCTGAGATCGCAGGGTGAGTTCATTTTCGTTTCGCTGGGAGGCCCCAATGAAGGTGTCATTCCTGCGATCAACCTGGATGAATTGCCAGAAGAGGGTACCCAGTTGGAGGTCGTCGTTCGCGGCTATTTGGAATCCGAAGGTCTTTATGAAGTAACGATTCCGGGCAATGCAGTTGAAGTTTCCGACTGGGACGACCTGAAGGAAGGCGACGTCGTCGAAGCCCTAGTAACAGGTTCGAATACAGGTGGCCTGGAATGCAAGGTCGGCTCCGTCAGTGGCTTTATTCCAGCAAGCCAAGCTTCGGAGTACCGAATCGAAAACCTGGGCGACATGGTTGAAAAGAAACTGCTGTGCGTCGTCACCGAAGCCAACGCGCGGCGCGGCAACTTGGTACTTTCACACCGTGCTGTCTTGGAACGCGAAAAGAAAGAAAAACGAGAAGAACGTTTGGCAAGTCTGGAGATCGGCGCTGCAGTCGACGGAGTCGTGCGAAAAATCATGGACTTTGGCGCCTTCGTGGACATTGGCGGTTTAGACGGTTTGCTGCATGTGAGCCAACTGTCGTGGGATCGTATCCAGCATCCACGCGAAGTACTCGAAGAAGGTCAGCAGATCCAGGTCCGAATCGACCAGATTGATCCTCAGACAGGTAAGATTGGCCTTTCGTATCGTTCCCTTCAGGAAAACCCCTGGTCCCATATTGATGCAAATTTTCCGGTGGGTTCGATTGTCAAAGGAACTGTCACGCGGATCGCTGAATTTGGCGCTTTCGTGAAGATAGCGACTGGCGTAGAGGGTTTAGTCCACATCAGCGAATTGGCTCATCATCGCGTGGGCAATGTGGCCAACGTCGTCAGCGAAGGGCAGGAAGTCGATGTCAAGATCTTGTCCATAGACACAGAGAAACAACGCATTGGGCTATCTTTGAAAGCAGCTCAAGCAGCTCCCGCACCAGAAACGGAAGCCGAAGAAAAGGTCCAAGAAGAACCACGTCCCGTGCCGGTATTGCCCAAGCACCGCGGTCCGCTGAAGGGTGGCACGACGCGGCCATCTGGCGGCGAGCAATTCGGCTTGAAATGGTAGCGGCTGCAAATCTCGGGTGCAGCAAATTGCAGACGCCTGCAATTTGCTGCCAACTGATGCAAATCGCAAATCTTTGTTTGGCGTTCCGGTCTAAAGGACCGATGAAAACTGGATATGCCAACTTTCGCCCCACGTCGTCGGTCTAACCTTGCTGGCCGTCAGAAATTTGGATTTTGTAAGAAAGTTGATACTTCTCGCTTATCGCCACCATGGTTTCATCGCAACTCACCCTCCCACCGAAAGTTATGTCCTATTCGACGTAAATCTACGCCGAAGGGGTGAATGGAGCAATT
>JAGQPR010000507.1 GCA_020426625.1 Planctomycetales bacterium | reverse complement strand
CCGTGAGCTGGCAAAAAACCTCTACTCGCCAATTCCTTCAGTAAGAACTCTTCATCAAGACGCTTTAGCTGAGCAGTCAAAGCACGCTGCTCTGGAGCAGCATGTGCATCATCATCGATCCCTCCGACTGCTTTGATCTCCTCAAGTAGCGTTTCTCGCTGGGCGAGCCACTCGGTCGCGGTAAGATGCAAATGCGAGGCTGCATGATCAAGAATAAGTCGAACTGATTCTGTTTCGAGCGCGGATCTTTGCGTAATCGCCTTAATTCCACTGCATACAGTCGCGTCTACTTCTGCATTCTTTCGCATCCAAACAACGAACTCAGCAAACACCGGGTTCTCCCCAACAAACATCCATGCATTCGTAAGACGCGTAGCATTCTCTGGATTCTTCTTGCTGAGAAAACGCCCGAGCAGGAAGGCCTGTATGTGCCGCTGGACAATGCGAACACTATTGAGGGCAACTCGTGGGATACTAATTGGCGTTACAAATGGCCAGGTGGTTTCAGCAAACACAGCATGTCCGTGGGGCTGATTCTGGCATAGGGTTAATGACGCAGCTCGCGATATGCCTCGACGCCCGGCTCGACCGGCTCGCTGTAGCCAGTTTGCTGGCCCAGGCGGGGCGTTGTTCATAGCGACGACAGACAAGCCACCGATATCAATCCCCATCTCCATAGTTGTCGAACAACTGAGAAGATTGGTTTTTCCCGCGCGGAACCGACCCTCGAGTGCTTGAAGCCGATTCTTCGACAGCTGGCCCGAATGCTCTGCTGTCTCAAAGTAGCTGTGATCCTCGGCAATTCGATCGCTAAATTCATTCCAAACGCCTGCGCTTCGGGCGGCCCGTACTTTTCCGTCTTCCTCAAGCCATGCATTTACCTCATTTATGGATACGGGCGCACCATCCTCCATGGAACGCCTGAATGGAAATGGAACCCATGGCATGCAAATGCTTTTTGCTGCCCCCAGGGACTTCCAAGTCAACTCATTGTGATAAGGAGAGACGCCAGCGATTGACGCGTCAACAAGCTTTTGCGTAACTGGGCACTTGTGCGTCACATTTGTTAGTCGGATCTCCGCTTCTTGAAAGTTCAACTGATACCCACGTTGCTCCTCGACCAAAATCTTACTGTAGATCGCCTTCCACGCATCTCGCATCAATCGCTCAAGCAAGAGCTGATCATCGGACGCTTGAGGCTTAAGGTTGAGAACAAGCCGAAGGAACGTAAACAGCCTCTGATCGCCACGACGATTCGTTCGAAGCGTTGGCCAAGTACGTGTTACTGCTCCACCTCTCTCCGAGTCAGGACTCTGAACATAGCGAGTTTGAAATCGAAGCCCCATCCAGCGTCGAGTATCATCAGCGATCCTCACGCAGTAATTTGTCCGCAAGAAATAGTCGACGCAAACCTTTAGAAAGAGGTACCAACTTTCTTGATTCTGCCCCTTCCTTCGCCAGTCTTCAGGCGGATTTGCGGTCTCAAGTTTATTGAAGTGAATCGACGCCAGGCCTAACGTTTCGAGAGAATTGCCAGTTCGCGGCCGTCGAACGAATTCGCGAAGCAACAACATCTCTGATATCTTCTTCGAATCACTCAAAGCTTGCGAGTATCGAGCACGCGTTGACTCGGGCAAGAAATAGGCAACTGGATCTGTCTTGCTCAGTGCTTCGATCAATTCGTTCCAGCCTATCGATCCCTTAGGAGCATTGGCACTGGTTTCTGCTCTATTAAGCGCTTCCTCCTTCTCTTGTAGCAAGGATTCGAGTCCTATCGATGCCGCCACAGGCCTAAGCTTTAAAACTTCGTCACGAAGTTTATCGATATCGACTGGCTTATCGCGTCGCGAAAGTGACCACAATTTGTGGTACACGAAGCTTCTTACAAAGTTGCGCTCTGCCTCAAACTCCATTCGAGCCGCGAACCTTGCAGTTCCTTGCCGCGAATCGGTAAAAGTAATCAGCTGCCGCCCCTCATAAGGCAAAGCCGCAGTGGCCTTCTCTTTGCCTGGAGCATGCGAAAGAAGCGTCGGAATTGCAACACCTAGATAGAAAGGGGCACCGACGCGAACAGATCGAAATTGCTGGTAGGCCTGAGAGTCAGGCTCACCACACGTGACACACCGTATCCGATGGTCTGGATCATGACGCCTAGCAAGTCGAATCCTTACAGCACCCTCATTCACCCCACCAAGTATCTCTCCAGTGTTTCGATCGTAGCCTGACTCACAGTCCATGTACTCGTTCGCTGGTCGCGAACAGACCAACTGACGCAACTTCGCGGTGCTCCTTGATTCAATCTTTTCATCTTCTTCGTCAACGTCATCTTCAATCTCAACATCAAAATCATCGATAATGGTGGATTGCTTCCACGGAATCGATGAGAGTTTTTGCTTGTCATTTTCTTCCGCCGAAAGGTACACCTCTCCGCAGTCCCTACAAAGAACAACCTCAAGGACCAGCGAATCGCAGTGGAGACAGCGTTCTCGATGTTGGAAGAAAACTGCGCCGAAGGGCCATGCCTTGCTGAGTAGTTGATCGGTACGTCCACAACACTGCTCGTTCCAGCAGGCCCAAACTCCTGGCTGTGTCCGCATAAAGAAGTGGCCGCGAAGCGGGAGAAGTGGTTGCTCTTTCCAATCCTTGGGAGTGGATTCACTGCAAACATCAAGAATCTCTAGCGCCTCGTGGTTCGAAACACCTGCGCCCAGTCTCTCGCGAATCGCCCGAAGCGGCATGGGCTTCAACGTTAACTCATTTCTTAATGACCGAATCGCTGGAACGGCCATCAACCGGTGTCGACGTGATTCGTAATCAGTTAGAGCCTCAAGTTCCGATGCGGTTGGAAGTGCCTTGTCTGTAACACCTTTCATTTCCAGGGGAGGTGTCACGCGACGTCCACCAATGACGTCCACACGCTCCAGCGGAATGCCCGCCAAATCAGCAAGATACTTCCGTAGGTGCGACACAGCCTCCTGACCACCGATTGTCGCTGAGGTCGCAACAAAATGCACGTTCGATGCATCAACTTCGAAGGCCTGCATCACTCTTCGAAGCAAAAGTGAAACCTCAGCGGCATTCGAACCAAGGTACGTGTGCGCTTCATCCAGAACGATCCATCGCAACTTGCCTTTTGAATTGTCAATGATTGGCTGATCAACGCTCCTGATCAACATGTACTCAAGCATAGTGGCATTGGTGACTAATACTGGCGGTGTATTCTCCCGCAAGGTCCGCCGACAGAGAACTTCTTCTGGCGTAGCATCTTCCTTCGCCTTTGGGATGCGCTCCGGTGTTGCACCGTTGTAAAGCGAAAATCGGACTCCTCCATTGAGCCCAGCAGTCCAAGCTGCCAGTCGTTCCCGTTGCGAATTGATCAACGCATTTAAGGGGTATAAAAAGAGTGCCCGCACTCCAGACAAGGGACGTTGCGTTCTGCTGTACTCCCGCACTAAATCGTCTAAGATCGGGACAAGGAAGCACTCGGTTTTACCGCTGGCCGTTCCTGTGCTAATAATGGCGGAGCGGCATGGCTCCGCCTTTAGCGATTTCCAAGCCTCTACCTGATGTTTGTAAGGATGTATTGTTTTCGCAAATCGTCGCTCCCGGTGCTCTCGAGGAGGGCTGTCCAGTAGATCAACTGTCTTTACGTGCAAGAACTCGAGATCGGCAAGAGTTTTTTGCTGTGACTCATACTCGAACAGTGCTTCAAAAACTGGCTGACCAAGGAAGCTTCCAGCTTCTCCACCCTCAAGTTCGAATTGGTTACGCAGGTACTCACGAAGAGCTTCGAGAGAGGGCGTCCGATCGGCGATCGTTGCTCGCGCGGCACGTTGGTTGAGTTGGTCAAAAAGTGTTTCGAAATATGGTTCAACCATCAGACTGACCACTCCAGGAGCTTTGATAAGAAATTCGGTTCCGTCTTGCACCTTCGGTCGAGCAAAGTGCTCATCGCAACAGCATTCGCGATGTCATACCAATCGGGGTCTAGTGCTCGAAGGCGTTTGTATCCGGCAATACTTTCAGCAGGTATTCCATCTCCATACACTGCCTTTACAGCTGCAATCCCAGGTCCATTTAGTACAGCCCACTCGTTTTGGAATCGATCATTTATTTGGAGATCCGCTTGTTGCAGAATCGCTCGTTCGTCCTGTGAACAGTCGATCCGGAAGTTAGGCCAAGTCGATCGCGTGTCGAAGCGGTGATGATGTGCGATTAGGCGGCTTCGCTCACGCTCTCGAACATCAAAATTGAGAGAGTTTAGATTCGTCAATTGAGAAACGCTAATTCCAAATTGTTCAGAAGCAAACATCGATAGGACAACACACGACATATGCAATGAGCGATTGGGAGACTCCTTCACAAAAAGGTCACGTTGTTTTCCAAGCAGCTCCTGCAAGTCAGACTCCATAAACCCGGCGTCACACAACCGCTGTTCAACAAACTTCCAACACCGAAGTGCCGTTGATAGCCAAGCGTGGATCGGGATGGCTGACCACAGAAACGGTAGCTGTTCAAATCGTCTCCACAGTCGTTCGCGGTGTGGAAATAGAATTCCGTATCTTGCTGCCGCATAGTGATTCCGAGAGATTGCCGCAACAGCCTCAAACGTTGTTACTGGCAACGTTTCGCTCGAGTTCACGAAATCATCAAGTTGTGCCCAGTCAGGATGGCCAGGGTTCTGGGCGACATCTTCAAAGTAAGTGTCCCACGCTCGTAGGCGCGTAGGCTTGTCATACATGTTCATAACTGTCCAAAATGCAGGTCGATTTCCATCTTCGCTTTCTGGTGTAGCCTTTAGAGTCGACGCCTTTACTACGAAACGCAGGGGACGGTAGCTGTTGCCTTTCGCATCGCGAGCGACGACGAGATAATACCCCGGTTCGTATGTGGAATGATTAATCGTCCATGTGCCTGGCCCCGTTGATTTAATTGTATCAGCGGGCATTTGGTCGTTTGGACTTCCAAGAGGAACGATACTGAGCTCGCACTCAGATGATTGAGCGGAATTTTCGACTGCTAAGCCTTTGACACAGATTCCAGTCGTTTCCTCATCACCATTTACTTGCATTAGATTTTTCGTTCGGTCAAGAGCGTGCGAGTATCTTGAAACATACCAAGTGAACTTTGGCGGAAATGCAACGTTGGTTCCGATTCCAAATTTGACTTTCCCGTCGGGATCGTCGGAGCACGCAAGCAATTCCGTCGCATAGTTTGCGATATACGACAGTGGATACTCGAACACACCTGGCACATTCGTCTCACGCATCCTGTTGCCGATGGCGGTTTGAACGCGGGCCAGTTTGGCGGGGTGGCTGGAGATTGGGTTGCGGGAATTGTGGTTGATTA
>JAGQPR010000506.1 GCA_020426625.1 Planctomycetales bacterium | reverse complement strand
CTAAAAATTAGGATTGGTCCTTAGTGGGATTCGCCAGAATTCCCCGATTGAGAGGAATTCTGGCGAATCCCACTACCCTAAAATTAGGATTGAGAGGAATTCTGGCGAATCCCACTACCCTAATAATTAGGCTGTAACAGACCACTAGATAAAAAACATTTACTGAAACTGTGTTCGGATAGTGCTAGTGACCAAACCACTTAGGTGTTTACCTACTCACCCGTACAGAGGTATTGAAACAGTGGCCACTCTGAATCAGCAAATCGCCGACCGAAATGCCCGGTTCAGAATTCGGTGCCATTAGAGCGCTAACTTGGATTTCGAAGGCGGCATCGTGCTATTCGCCTCCTACCGTGTCAGTGTTGAGTTTACTTTCCTGCCCCTGCTTTGCTCAGCGCGTCCTCTGCTTCAGCAAGCTTCTGTTCTAACTCCGCCACTCGCTGTTGAAGTTTCTTGATCTCTTGTTGAGCAGCCTTTTCGGATTCCCTGGCAATCATTTCAGCTTGCTTCGCAGCCATCCGTGACTCTTCGGCCATTCTTTGAAATTGATCATTGTCGGCCTGCGCTTGCCTAGCGTGCTCGGCTGCAGCCCGCTGGTTCAATGCGACCTGCTCGGCTTGCTCAGCCGCTTGCTTCGCGTTTTCCCGGGCGAGCATCGCTTGCTCGCGAGCTACCGCTTGAGCTTGCATCACTCGAGATTGTTGTAGGTAGGCGAACGCACCAAGTCCACCCAGCGACAGTAGCGCAAGCAAAATCAAAATGACAAACAGCCAGGAATTGCCCCCGTCGTCACGCATATGGAAATACTCCTACAAAGATGCAAAGTAATGGCCGGAAGCATTCCTTTTCGTCTTACTTGGCTCGCGGTGTGAATTCGACCGCCTCTGGAGCAAAGCTTCTCAGGTCCGGTAGATCGATTTGAACACCATCTTCGGGAACTTCCAAATGAGCAGTCCAGGCGATGCCGTTAAGGATGATCATCCGCAAATCGTCAACTTGCCAATTTTTATAAAAGTGAGGCATAACGATCCCCATTCCCCTGCCCCCTTCCGCCCGCTCAGCCGCCCACGCAATTACCTCGCGTTTTGGCGCCTCGGGAGGGAGCATTGATGTTAGCAGCGGAGTTACGTTGGGTTGAATACCGTCCGGGCCGAAGTAGTTATTGATATAAGGCTCATCATGAATCGTAAAAGGATTGCATCCACGTAATACGGGATGATCAGGTGCAGCCAGTTCGATCTCAGCCGATTGAAATATCCTGGCCACGCTTTGGTGGTGGACACATCGCGTGGCGAAGTAGCCACCCATCCACTGCAACAACGGGTGTTCCCCAGAATCAGGCATTTGACCTGCGGTCAAACCTGTTGCGTAGTGAAAGCACACCAAACCGCAGCCGCGGTCCATTAATTCCGCCAGCTCGCTCATGTTCTGCTGCGTATCAGACATTTCGGCCAGTGGAAAGCGATCCCCGGAAAAAACGACAGTAGCCACATCCTGCAGAATCCGCTTATCTTTCGGCCAACCATCGATCACCTGCGCACTGATATTCGGCAGACCCGCAGCTCGCTCTAAGCAGTATTCCAACAACCTGCCTCCAGCTGCAACTTCATGCGTGCCGGCCGGATGATTGCTTGGACCAACCACAATCAGCACCTTAGTCTGATCCGCATGGGCCGCAGGGCGGAGAATGAACAGGACGATCAGCCAGAGCAAGTGACGTTTCGAGTTGAGAAAGGCCATAGCGCTGCCTACCACAAATGTTCAAGAATTGCCTTAAGGATTTACTCGCCCTGATCCGAGGGCAAGGGTTGATTACGTTGTTTGTACATTACGACTTCGGTGCCTGAGTGGTTGTATTGTACGCGGGTCATCATCTCCTTTATCAGCATCACTCCACGGCCATTGGGACTGTGCAGATACTCGCCTTCGCGTGGATCGGGAAGCAGTTCCGGTTTGAAGCCTTTACCTTGATCACGAAATCGTACGTAAACCCAGTCCTTGCTCACCTTAAACTCAACTTCAACCGATTTGTTGACATCCTCGGCATTGCCATGCTTGACAGCATTCACCATGGCCTCTTCCGCCGCCATCTGCACATGGAAAAAATCGCGACCGTCCCAGTTGTTGGAAGTCAGTGCCGCCAACAGTTGTTCGATCTGTTTGTGACCTGCCTCAACCGAGCTGGGCATATGCCGATGTAGCGTCCAGCTCCATGTAGGCTCAACCATGATCAGCTCCAGAAAATGAACGCTTGAGGTTGAAAACCTGCGGAAAGGTGCATGATAACAAAGAGTTCCTAACTCTCCGCACCAAAAGCCCGCAGAGCCTCAGCCTCCGTCTTACGAATGTCGAAGACACGATTGAGGCGAGTCAGAACAAACACCTCCATAATTTCGTCTTTCAAGCAACAAAGACGCAATATGCCACCCACTTCTTTTACTTTCTTGTCCAATGTGATCAACTTGTTCAATGCCGCAGACGACATGAACTCCACGCCAAGAAAATTAAGCAATATGTGCTTCATGCGGTCTTGGGTCACCAGGGAAAACAGCTCCTCGCCAAGATCCTCGATGTTGGCACTGTCGGTAATTCTTTTATCGACAAATCGAACATTTGCCAGCTCGCCAATAATCGTCACGACAATATGCTGTCTCTCGGTCATGCTGCTACCCTACCACGGGAAAAGAATGCTGTATCTTGCGTATAGTTGACGAGCGATCGTTGATTTGCACATGAGCATTGTGAATCATATGCGGCAATACGAATCAACTTGGGGCAAACTCTTTAACCAGCGCCAAGCCGATCGGTTGAACGGTGAATTACGCACTCCGTAGCCTGCTCATGCGATCTTCTTGGGGATTCCCATCTGAACTACAATGAGCATCGGCCGTGGTGAGCCAGGTTATGGCATCTGCGCCAAGCTGCATTTCCTATGCTAGAGGAATCCTCGATAGCTAGCAAGTCAAGGGGCGAGAGTGAGAATTCGAAGTCCTGAATTTATGCAGTTCGCGTCCAACTTTGATGGTTTTATCGGACAATCATTATCGCGCAAGCTTCACATTCGGCCGGGGCAAGAAATTGCACTTCATCTCTGCGGTTGAGTTTTCTGCCGGTCGGAACAATCGAAACTGTCGCTACAGACTTTTCACTTTCAGGTAGTGCTGCCAACTTACGGGAAAATGGTCGTTCATGTTCAGCGTTGATCTACTCGAAGAGGCAATTCAAGTTGCAAAGGACTCAGGGTTTGAGGTTCGGCATGAATGGCTGAGCGAATCCGTCGGAGGAGCATGCCGCATTGGTCAACGGCGAGTGCTGTACGTTGATCTTTCCTTGACCGCTGAAGAGCAGTTAGAGCAAGTGGTGACTGCGCTGCGCAACGAAAGACAAATGGCTGTGGAATCGATCACTTCTTCGGCACTCCGCGATTTGCTGTTGCCATAGCTCATAGCCAAGATCGCTTTGAACGATTCCCGAATACTGGATCATCCGCACCCGAACGTCAAAACGTGTATCTATCCGTCGAATACGAAAAACCGGTGCCTGAATGCCCGGTTCCGCAGAATTGCACCCTTTTGATTGTCTGGTCTGTTATCACATGGTAGTTATCACACTGCCGGGAATTGACCTGGTCACGTCGAATAACGACAATAATGAGGGTGTGTCCATGACTTTCCTTTCCAATCAATACGCGCGTTGTTGGCCGATTCTTTCAAATTTCCGGGTGCTGATGCTTCCCCGCTTATTAGACCAAGTGTAACGCACTTCGGCGGTTGAACCGGTTGCTAACCCATGTCGTCCGTGAGAGCTGGTACTCAGAATCTGCTCACTCAACGAGCTGTGATTCCTCCTCATCTGGCACAACCTCAAGAAATAAATGAGGTGCAGACGTCAAGTTGGCGATTAAACTGTTGATTCCCTTTTCGAGCCCACAGACCGGCCAAGCGCCAGTAATAGCTTAGCGACTGCCACTAGACTGGTTCCCACAAAACAGACTGCATTGAGAATCCCTTATGGCTATCAATTTGAAGTGTCCTAAATGCAACGCTGTGCTCAGTGTGGACGACAATTTGGCTGGCAAGAAGGGTAAGTGCAAATGCGGAAACGCCATCACCATTCCAATTCCAAAGCAAAAGGCTGTCGTCGCGACGGCGGGTAAGAACGCAAATTCGGCGAAGCAATCGGCGACAGCTAGTCCGTCTAACTTGAATGAAGTTTTTGATGATCTCACCGAGTCCGACTTCAATCGCCAGTCACCAATGCGGCGTGTCTACTCGAAACAGAAAGCGGGCGGGAATGAACTGGAAACGCTCAGGAAGTTCGAAGGCGAAGAAGCGAAGAAGGAGCGAGCCAAAGCTGGCGTCTTGAACGCTCCAATGATCTCGATCGCACTGCTATGCCTGTTGTTGGGAGCAGGCTCACTTGCTCTGGCGGTGATGTGTGGAATTGGAAATTCGGCAGTGAAGCAAATCGAAGATTACGTCATCGAAGCCAAGTTCAATAAAGGACTAGCTGTAACTTTCTTCAGTGTCTCAAGCACATTCCTAATTGTCGGTGGGCTGGGAATGTTTCTGAAGAAGAGTTGGGGATGGGCCCTGGCGACTATTTCGATCACATTCGCCACGCTCGATCGCTTGATTACCTTCGGCGTCCTACTGATGACGGAATTCACCCAAACTCGGTTCTTCGTAGGCATGCTACCGCTGATGGCAATTTTCCTGCTGACCACCTTCATCTACAGCGAAGACAATCGACGCATTTTTCGCGTGAAGTCTGTGACTACCGTGGTGATCGTAGCTGTAATTGCAATTGCCCTAGTCGGCACGACATTTGGTCTTGCCGCTCAGCAAGGCCTGCTGAGTAAGCAAAGTCCAGTTGCCAGTCCGAGCGACGGTTATTGAACGACTATCTCATTTGTGACCAAACAGCAGCGAGCCTGCGTTACCGTAGCCCAGGCATCCTGGCTGGGTCTACCGTACCTAAGCATCCTGGCTGGGTTCAGCGTTGCCGTAGCCTGGGCATCCTGCTGGGTTCTTCAAGGAACTGAGGAGAAATAACTTCGGTGCTTACTGTGGGTGGAATTGATAGTTCAAACGTGGAAGTATTTTGTCGCGGACGGTCGTCTCACTTTGCCGAAATTCTTCCTACCGCACATCTGATTCCCGCTCGACAGCGCTGATTGCGCTCGACAAGCGGAATCTATTTGCGAGTTGTCCTCCGGAACTGCGGAGCAGTGGCAGATTGTAGCCTGGGGTAAACAGTTAACGAGTAACTCGAATTTCCGCGCGACCCCAGGTTAGTTAACAGCGCGCAGGGCGAACGAACGGTGGTTTGATTATCACAAATTGCGTCTCTGAGTTCGCAACATCCCT
>JAGQPR010000505.1 GCA_020426625.1 Planctomycetales bacterium | reverse complement strand
TTTTGACGGAACCGCGCGCTATCGCGCTAGAGGCTGATGTGGCATCGGAATTACGATTTGTGACACTAGGCTAGAGCTTGTTGATTCTTGCACAGTCGCCTTTCGCTCCGAGGCTGACACTTTTTTTATAGTCGTCTTTCGCTCCGCCGAAAGTGTGTTTCTTTTCATATTCCTAACGGAGTCGAGAATCACGGTGCTACGTGGATTCTCCAAACAATGTCAGCCTCTTCGTGAAAGCAGTGTCGGTCAACGCACTCTTGCGAAGCAAAAGGCGACAATGTTACATTGACTTTTGCAGCTGACGACGGTTGAGTCAGTTCCAGGTAGTGCTCAGTTCGTATATCGCCTTGAGCTGTTCCAATAGCCTATGTACGTCTGCTAGGGGAACCATGTTCGAGCCGTCGCTGGGAGAGCGGTCGGGTTCGGGATGTGTTTCCAAGAATACGCCGTCTACGCCGACTGCGACAGCGGCACGAGCTAAAGGCCACACCATTTCGCGATTTCCGCCCGTTGCACCACCCAGTCCGCCGGGTTGCTGAACCGAATGCGTCGCGTCGAAGATTACCGGCGCACCGAACGAGCGCATTTGAGGAAGGGCCTGCATATCATTGACCAGCCGACCATAGCCAAAAAAGGTGCCTCGCTCACAAAGCAAGACACCGCCAGCTCCTCCCTTGACCAATTTTTCAAGGACGAATTGCATATCCTGCGGGGCCATGAACTGTCCTTTTTTCACATTGACTGCCCGTCCGGTTGCAGCGGCGGCTGTCAACAAATCAGTTTGCCGAGCTAGGAATGCGGGAATTTGTAGCAGCTGGCAAACTTCGGAAGCGCTTTGGCACTGCTCTGGCAGATGCACATCGGTAACGGTGGGAACGTCGAATTCGCGACCTACCGTTTCCAAAACGCGTAGCCCTTCGTCGATTCCCAATCCGCGGTAGGCCCCAGCACTGGTGCGATTGGCTTTGTCGAAGGAAGCCTTGAAAACCAAGGGAAGAGCGACTTGGTTTGAGACGGACTTTAGCTTGTCGGCGATCGACATCGTCAAGTCCAGTGACTCAATCACGCAGGGTCCAGCGATGATCAACAGCGGTTGGTCCGGTCCTCCGCATAGGATATTTCCAATCTTGACTGGCTGAGTAATCATGAAAAGTGTCCAGGATTGCCATTACGACTTGAGGGCCGATTCAATATTCTTGCCAATCTCGAGAATCTGCTCAGCGTCAAGAAACAAGTCATTGCGGCTGAAGAGCAGCTGCAGAGCTTCGCGGTGAATTTTCATTTTTAGTCCTCCCACGCCTATTGCCCCATAGTCCAGTCTTTTTCCGCGGGCCACTGCGCGATCTGTCGCCCCAATCCCCTCGATGCCAGATGGCGGAACTGCATTTAAGTCGATCGCTACACAGAGCGATGGATTCGAATTCAGAATTTTGTCGGGTAATAGTTGAATCCCGGCGGCACCACAGCTCATCACCACGTTTTTGCCGTCAAGGCTGCTGTGGAGGCTGGACGCGTCGCCGGAACTGGCCGTGGATATCCGGGCCGACCAACCCTCTCCGAAGCGCTCGATTAAGCTGTCGCACAATTCCTGAGCGCGATGGTTGTCTCGCGATGCCAAGCAAACGCTGGCTCCCTGGCATAGCAGCAGTCTCGCGACGCGTTGTCCAACAGGGCCGGTGCTTCCCAGGATAAGTGCATTAACTTGTTCCAGCGGCAGATGCCTGGCCACACACAGTACGGCAGCAGCCGCTGTCGTGTTGGAGCCGTTTCCGTCGAGCATCACAGAAACGCGAATCGGCCCGAAGAATATCCGTTTGATTTCTTGCCCGGTGCAGTCTCCCACGGCGACATCGCTGCCACCTACGAAAATCGCTGTATTCTTAAGTTGATCCGGACCACGCGTGAAGATGGCTCCATGCACTAAGGCTTGCACATTACCCGGGGTGATGCTGGAGTATTGAAGAAGGTGTTCCACGCCAGCATCCACAGCAACCACCGCGTCAAAAACACTGGGATGCGGATCCGAATCCAACTGAATCAATACTCGCGGCTGCGACATTCCCGGTTCCTTGTAAATCTTCGCTCGGGCAAAGCAGGCGAGACACCATTCAGCGGGATGCTCGGATCGCAGCTGTCAGGCAGAACGCGCGCAATTGGCTCGGAGGCAATTCCTTTTTTGTTGTGGGGCTAGCACCAAGTGCTCCAGCGGGGCAGACCGACGCAGAGAAAATGTCTCGGGCGCTAGCGACTGCCGGTGCAATCAAATCTTTTTTTGAGGCGGAAGAAGTCGTGGTTGAGAAACCATTCTACGACAAATGCCCCCCGCTGGAAAAGGCAACGCAGTCATGAACTGCTTCCCGACTGCGTTACCGGACCGAACTATTGCCAGTTCAAGGGCCAGCGCATCAATCGATACTAAGCGTCGAAGCCTTTGAAAGGATGTGCTGCAGTGTCCTTCTTGGCAACCATCTCTTGAGCGCTTGGCTTGCTCTGCATGGCATTGGCAATCGCATCCTTGGTCGCTTCGTAATTATACTGATAGATCTTGGCGTTATCTTCAGCAGCCGGGTGAATGAACACACCGCAAACGATCACAAGATCTTCGGCTTGATCTGCCGGAATCACGCCAGCAGCAACTTGGTCAGCGACAGCCTTGGCAACTGCAAATTGTGCAGGACCGAACATTTGAACTGCCTGCTTCATGCCCTTGATTGTCACCTTGGTAATCATGACCGTTGATGGCTTAACTGCCAGGTTGGGCTCGAGCACGGCGAGCAAATTCGTGTGACCAGCACTCTGAGTCGAGAGCGCGTTTGCGAATGCAGCTCCCACTGGTCCATCCTTGCTGCCAATCATGAGGTCAATGTGAGCGATTTCATTTCCATCACCAACCAATGATTCACCAACGTAAAGAGACATGGTCACTCCTTGAGATTCTTCGATTTAAAAAATGAGATACTTGAAATCGTGCCCAACAAACTCGATCTTGAGTCAAGTGCAATGGCTGGGCTGACCGGCTTCAAGGCCAGTGAGACTTGGGCTTTGACTACAATTGCGTTGCAAATTCGGTAAAGCCGGTGATCAACGCAGCTCAACGTAGAATTGCCGGTCATAACCGAGGCTACGCATTGCTTTTGGGTGCCTACGCCGCCGGTCGGTCAGAGACTACCAAACGTTGTGGCATGTGCAAGTGGTGCTGCTCCTTTTGCCATGCTCCGCCTGCTTTTCGGTGTGAGAAACTCCGCACAACGGTCAAAAACGCAACATTTCCCATCATTCCAGCAACGAAAATCGCTTGGTCTCGGCTTGAAAATCGACTAATATAAGACCAGGTCTCAGGCTACTTTTTCAATTGGTCTAAGAATTCGGCATCCAACTTGCTCGACGTGAGGTCTGAACTTCGCAATTTAGAGGCTTGCGAGTGTTTTAGGTCGCGTGCTCGTACAGTGCGGGCTAAGAATCATCCGGAACAGAGTGTAGGTAGAAAGAATTGAGGAATCCAATGAAACGAAGACTGTGGTGTTCGCTGACGTTTCTTTCCATCGCGGCTTCAGGGGTATGCGGAATTGCCGCCGAACCGGTCACGTCCGCCAACAAAGAGGCCGCCAAGGAGATCGACACGGTCGAGCTTTTCCGAGCCATCGATGAAGGAAAAATCGAAGTCGGTTTTATTCCGAAGGATGCAACTCAAGCCACCATTACCATCCGCAACAACGGCGACGCTGCAATTAATGTTGCATTGCCGAAGTCCTTTGGAGCCGTTCACGTGCTAGGCCAAATGGGTATGGGCGGCATGGGTGGCATGGGAGGTATGGGCGGAATGGGCGGCGGTATGGGCGGAATGGGCGGAATGGGCGGTGGCATGGGAGGCATGGGCGGCGGCCAGGGAATGGGCGGCGGTATGGGCGGAATGGGCGGCGGTATGGGCGGAATGGGCGGTGGTATGGGCGGAATGGGCGGAGGTATGGGTGGCATGGGCGGAATGGGCGGAGGTATGTTCCGCGTAGAAGCCGACAAAACTATCCGCTTCAAAGTGCCAACGGTCTGCCTGGAGCATGGAAAGCACGACCCTAACCCACGCATGAAATACCGCATTGTGCCGATCGAGCAAGTCAATAAAGACCCGCGGGTTAGCAAGCTTTGTGAGTTGATTGGTTATGGAGAAATCCCACAAAACACGGCTCAAGCGGCTGCCTGGCACATGGCCAACGGCCTTTCCTGGCAAGAATTGTCACTCAAGAATCGCATCGAATCCCAGTTTGTTGGCAACATTAGGTTTTTCAATCGCGACGAATTGATGTACGCCCAGAAGGTCTCCAATGTGATTGCATTCGAGTACGAAAAGTATTTGCGAGAGAGTTCATCAAGCAGCAGTTCAAGCGAAAATACGGTTGATTCCAGTGGAGACGCTAATTAACACGCCAGCAGAGCGGAAGGCTATGTGCTTCGAAGCCACCTGTCGGAATTGAAAACCGCTGTCCCCTCTAATTGACGAGACTGCGGGAGGTCGATGGAAAATGGTGGCCTCGGCAGGGACAGACCTAAAATTCTAACTACTCAAAGCGAGTGCCGATTGGTAACTCGCTTTTTGTTTTTGTGGATTCTGCTACAAAGATTGCAATTTGCTGTATGATCTTGCTGCAACTGCTGGAGCTGCGGATCTTGGCACACCGGATTTTCCAGTTTTTCACAAACTCTTAACAAGTGCCAGTTTGGCCCTAACTGCGGCCTCTGCCAAACTTTCTGGCGATTGAAGCTACCCCTAGCAATCACAATCCAATTCACTTACAAGCTCACCCGAAACTCAAGCTCATAGAGACTCAAAGGCTAAGGAAAATGAAGGCCATTGCTTTCCTATTTTTCGCGTTGATCTTTTCCACGCAACTGAACGCCCAAGTGGCGGTGGACGCAAATCTGCCGGATTATGTTCGCACGGGTGGAATTTCGGGTGGTACGCTCGAATCGGTTGGCTCTGACACCATGAACAACTTGATGGCTTTGTGGACCGAAGAGTTTAAGAAGATGTACCCTGGCATTAAACCTTCGGTTGACGGCAAGGGCTCGTCCAATGCGATTCCCGCTTTGATCGCCGGAAAGGCTTCTTTTGGCCCCATGAGTCGGGAGCCCAAGGCCTCTGAGCTGCAAGAGTTTAGCAGCAAGTATGGTTATGAACCGATGCTGCTGCCGACAAGTATCGACATGCTTGCCGTCTACGTGAACAAAGACAACCCTGTGGAAGGAATGTCGTTTTCGCAAATCGATGCGATTTTTTCCAGTACCCGAAAGATGGGAGCGAACACACATGCCACGAAATGGTCGCAGGTGGGAGGGGTAGGAGCCTTCGGTTCCAAAGCAATCACATGTTATGGCC
>JAGQPR010000504.1 GCA_020426625.1 Planctomycetales bacterium | reverse complement strand
ACTTACGGCGTTCAGCGAGGAGTGTCTTTTTTCCGCTTTGCAGCTCGGGCAGAGCACTGTTCCCCAGAATTAGCGCCCCGAAATCGGACTTTTGATTTGAAATAGTCCAGCTAGACAAGTTGATGGGGTTGATTGAATCCCACCTTTTCCAGGAAGATGGGCGACTCGGAATTCGGTCTCCATTTTAGCTCTTCGGCTGGGAAGATATTTATGCCACGCGGTAAAACTTACAACAATGCGGCTCAGGCCATTGGCGACACCCCCATGATTCAGATCAACCGCTTGGCCCCTGAGGGCGGCGCCACCATCTTCGCCAAGTGCGAATTCTTCCAGCCGCTCAATAGTGTCAAGGATCGTATCGGCGCGGCGATGATCGAAGCGGGTGAACGCGATGGAAAAATCAACGCCGAAACCCACATTATCGAACCGACGAGCGGCAACACCGGAATTGCTTTGGCCTTCGTATGCGCGGCCAAGGGGTACCGCCTGACGCTGACGATGCCCGAGTCCATGTCCGTCGAGCGTCGGGCGCTGTTGCGGGCGATGGGGGCCAACCTGGTCCTGACACCGGCCGCCGAGGGTATGAAGGGGGCCATCGCCAAGGCATCAGAATTGCTGGAGCAAGACAAAAACGGATTCATGCCGCAGCAGTTTGAAAACCCGGCGAACCCGGCAATTCACGAGAAAACCACTGGACCGGAGATTTGGGAGGACAGTGGCCACAACATCGACGCTATCGTGGCTGGCGTGGGGACCGGCGGTACGATCACCGGCGTAAGCCGATACTTAAAGAGCGTGAATCCGAACTTCAAAGCGATCGCCGTTGAACCGATCCACAGTCCCGTCATCGGCGGCGGAGCTCCGGGTAAGCATCGGATCCAGGGCATCGGCGCGGGATTCGTCCCCAAAAATCTGGACACTTCCATCGTAGACGACATCGTTACGGTGGACGATGAGGATGCATTCGAATGGGGACGCAAACTAGCACGCGAGGAAGGCATTGTGGCAGGCATCAGCAGTGGTGCCAACATGTGGGCTGCAGCACAAGTTGCCGCACGTCCGGAATTCAAGGGCAAACGTATCGTCACCATCATGTGCAGCCTGGGTGAACGCTACCTGTCGACACCTCTATTCGGCGACTTGGGAACTTAAGGCCTGCGTTGGAACATGTCGATTGACGCGCTCGGCAACGACTAGCAGGAGAAACAGCACGATGCATGCGATCTGGTAGCTGGTCAACCCGATCGCAGTTACGGTCTCAGGTCGAATCCATTCGGTTACAAACCGATACACCAGGTAGGACAACAGGTATACGGTCAATCGACGGCCACCCAACCAGCCTCGCCTTTCACACAATAATATGCACCCGAGCGCTACCGAATGGAAGGCTGCTTCGTAAAGTTGAGTTGGATGTCTGAGGACGTGTGCTGAGTCACCGGCCAGCGGGAAATGGATGCCCCACGGAAAACTGGTGATTTGGCCATAACAACAGCCACCGACGAAGCAGCCTAAACGGCCGAAGGCGATGGCTATCGCCACCGGAGCGGCAAAGTGGTCACCTGTGCGGAATTTGATTCCGAGGCAGATCTTCGTCAATTCGACTGAGGTGTAGCCGCCGAAAATGCCTCCCAAGATTGTTTTGCCGTCTGCCAGCCATAACCAGCTGGCGGCACCCATGGGCTTTTCCGCCAGGAGGAACGGTAGCTTGGCACCGAGCATCGCACCCACAAAAGCTGCCAACCCAACGGCCACTCGCTCTTGTTCCGAAAGCGGACTTTTCTTATATCGCTTCCGCAGTTGCCAGTAGGCGATGGTCAACCCGCCCACAATGACCAATGGATACAGTGCCCGCCAAATCACTCACAACTCCCTCGTTCAGAAATTTGCCATGCCTCCCCCGTCGGCCATTGCCAGCTTTGCCAACTCTTCCAGCTCTGCCCCTCAATTTGAAATTGACACTTCAAACCTTGAACCACCAACGCACAAGTTTTCTGATACTTGAACAACCGTCGCTAATGCCAAAGCTGCTAATTATGTAGAAAAACTTCGGCGCGGATGGTTACGAGAGTTCCGGCAAAGGGACTTTGCCATCGCGATACAACACGTTGTAAGCGCAGAAAGGAATGATATGTCCACTCGGCAAAACATGATGCGTACAGCATTTCATCACTCTACGGACATCGAAGTTATACGCGTCCAAGAACGAAGTCACTGTGATTCGCAGCATGTCTCGAGCGCCTGCCGTTTGCTCGATCGCCCGCTTCAAAAAGGATTCAATCAACTCGTTCTCAGACCGGTGCGGCGCTAAATCCTCAACGATCGGTAATGCAGCATCGCTAATGCCCGCCGTACAACATCCCGATTCTCCACAGGCCATTCGCGAGATTACCTGTTGCGCGAGCTTTTGGCAGTCGCCGCGCGTAAAGCTAATGCCATTGGCCAGCAAGTCCAGGTTTTGCTTGACGTCGACTAACTTGGTAATTGGCCGCAGTTTGGATGCATCGCGAACAGCTAGACTGAGCCAATGGCAATTTGGATGGGCGCACGGCAGCGGAAAAAAATCTTCAGCAGCAAATTCATTTCGCGAATCGGCGGCGATCGAATCAATCACATCGGGAAAGGTTATTCGTTTCTCCAGTTGCTCTGGTAGCACGTAGCGTCCACTGTATGTGGCTGGCTGGAAACTGAGGCCGGTGACCTCGGGTCGATTACTGGCAAAGTCCAACAAATCAGCCGCGGCCGATTCATTGACGCCTCCTTGCAAGGTGGCAACTAGGGTTACATTGAGTTGCGCGGCAGCCAAACGTTCCAGCGCTTTTAACTTGATTTCGACTAGTCCCGTTTGCCCTCGTAGTGCCGCGACTTGCCCATCGTCCAATGAGTCAAACTGAAAGTAGATTTCCAGTCGAGACCTATGTTCAGCCAAAGCCGCTACCAGCGGCACATCATGCGCCAGCCGAATGCCGTTAGTATTGATCATGACGTAGTCAACGGGCTGCTT
Source organism: Planctomycetales bacterium (assembly GCA_020426625.1). Lineage (GTDB taxonomy): Bacteria > Planctomycetota > Planctomycetia > Pirellulales > Pirellulaceae > Aureliella. Next base: position 2,378 of record JAGQPR010000504.1, on the reverse strand, counting down.
CAAGGCGTAGTCCACAATCTCTAACAAGTGTGGATGCAATGTCGGTTCTCCGCCCGACAGTTGTATCACCTCGGCCCGTCCCTCTGCGGCAACCAAAGCATCGATAGCCCGTTTGATATCATCCACCGATTTGGCCTGCCTGCCCGGCGCGCTTCCCGCATAACACATCGGACAAGTCAAATTGCAGCCGTCTGTAATCTCGATCACTCCGATACACGTGTGTTGCTCATGTTCGGTACAAAGGCCGCAGTCGAAAGGGCAACCTTTGTTGGGCTGAGTAAAAGTTGTTGCAGGTAGCTTAGCTGGCAGACTGGTGTCTAGGCGGTCGTAGCGAGCTACGTCGCTACAGACGAAATCTTCGCGATGGCCATGGGTGGGACATTTCTTGCGGAAGTAAACTCGCTTGCCGCGGGCGATAATCTTGGCTGGCACCACAGCGTGACACTCGGGGCACAGGCTTTGCGTCAACCCTAGGAATGTATAATCTCGATGCCGAACACGCTTGCGCATCTGATCCGTGGGAGCGTTCATAGTGACAGTCGAAGAGATAGGTAGTAGAGAAACCCGAAGACACCCAGAGCCACTAACCCGGAAGCGCCAAAAACCAACGCGATCATGGCATTGCTCTCGTTTGTCGAAAAAGCCAAGAATGCCAGCGGCACACAGACCACGCCAAACGCTATCAGCGAGGCAGTGGCGAAAACACAAGTTAGCAAACCCGAGACTAACAACATCAGCAGTGAATTTGGCAGCTCACGCGCCGGATTATCACTCATCAGTCGACGTTGTACGATAGGCACGCGACACGCTGAGCTAGCAAGTCCGATCAGCGCCACCATGCCCACCCCTGGTTGAGACGCCATCATCAACAGCGCAAGCACAAGCCCGACTGCGACACCGCCCCAGTACCATCCTCCCAATTGGGTTCGGCCAGGCAGCCGTTTCCCAGAGTCGTCGGCAGCGACAGTTTTCACCGGTTCATAGGGATTGGTTTCTTCGCTTCTTTCTGGAGGCTGATTGGGACTTGGCGAGACTATCGGCGGATCGTCCATGGTCGGACCTCTTCAAGTATCAGAAAACTTGTGCGTAGGTGTCTTACATTTTCTCGGCATTGGTCTCCCGTTGGGATTGCTTAAAAGCATAGGTAAATCTGGTGTTGAAGTAAAATCCATTGCGGACGTTCTGCTCGGACGCTGCCCCGGTTGGGCCAAATTCCGCTATAATTTTAGACCCGCCGGTTTCAACTTTCTCCGCCCGTCGTGCTTGTCTGGCACACGCTTAATTTGATGATATCCAAAGCGAGTTCCTCATGTTGCTCTCCCGCCTTCGCAGCCTAGTGCTGTTCGCTTTTGTAATCGCATCCTGCCATTCAATGGTCGCACAAGAAAGCCCCTTCAAGAAAGGCGATCACGTCGTTTACATCGGCAATACGCTTGCCGATCGCATGCAGCATCATGGTTGGCTGGAGTCTTATATCCACGCGCTGCATCCGAATCACGACTTGACGTTTCGCAATTTAGGATTCTCCGGCGATGAGATTGCTTTGCGTCAGCGCGCCGACAACTTTGGAGATCCCGATCAATGGCTCACCAAGTGCGAAGCGGATGTCATCGCTTGCTTCTTTGGCTACAACGAATCGCTTAAGGGCAGCGCTGGCCTGGCTCAGTTTGCCAAAGACTTGACTGAAAATCTGGGGCACATGCAGCGCCAGCACTACAACGGAAGCTCACCACCTCGCATCATTGTGTTTTCACCGATAGCCCATGAGAACCTGATGAGTCCGCATTTGCCTGACGGCTCGGCCAATAACCAGAATCTGCAACTTTATACCGAAGCAATGCGGAAAGTCTGCCAAGCCGCCGAGGTACCCTTTATCGACTTATTCTCGATTTCTTCGCGATTGTACGCTGAGTCCGACCAGCCGCTGACCATGAATGGAATCCACTTGCTGGATCACGGCAATCGCGCCCTGGCACGAGCGATCATAAAAACGGTGGCACCCAATGCTCAACTGCCAACCGATGAGCAAATCGCTAAGCTTCGTGAGGCTGTCTTGGACAAGAACTACCACTGGTTCAGCCGCTATCGCGTTGTCGATGAATACAACGTTTTTGGTGGCCGATCCAAACTGTCTTGGTTCGGACAGTCCAATGCTGATGTGATGATGCGCGAGATGGAGATTTTTGACGTCAAAACCGCCAATCGCGATCAGCGTATTTGGGCGGTTGCCAAGGGTGATGACTTGGTTGTCACGGACGATAACTTACCAGAAGAAGTTGCGGTTCGTCCCAATCGCGAAGGCCCCTTGGAAGGAGGCGCATTTCCCTACTTGGACGGCGAGGAAGCCATCGCCAGCATGACCGTTGGCTCGGGATTGG
>JAGQPR010000503.1 GCA_020426625.1 Planctomycetales bacterium | reverse complement strand
GCCTCGCCCGTAAGCGGCAGTTATCGGTGGCGATTCAGCCCTAAGTCAGGATTCTGTACCACATCTGTTGAAGTGATAGAATGCATGCAGGATCGCAAGAAACGAAGCGATTTAAGGATCTGCGGAAAAACAACTTGGGCGCTTTCTTAGCGGCCACTAGGTTCCGCCATGATGATTGACTGAAAAAAGTCTCAATTGCATGCGTTCACATGAATCGAATTCGCGCTTTCAAGCTTGCCTCTACTTCTCTTGTCCTAGTGGCATTGTTCCTGCTGTGGCTGTACTACGCCGGTGTCTTTGAAGCCCCCCCATCCCGTGGGCAATCGATCGCTGCAGCGCGCCAAGCGCTCAAAGCGAATCGATTTGAAGAGTGCTATCGCATATGTCTGCAGCTGCTCGAAGACGATTCGAGCAATTCAGCGGTTTTGCTTGTAGCGGCGGAGGCGGCAACCAAGCTGAACCACTTTGATGAAGCCATTGATCTGTACGATCGAGTGGATGATAGCTCGTCTACCGACGCGGCTACCGCCCGCTGGGCCTCTGCTGAAATCTACTACCATCTGGGTGATGTCTCGCTGTGTCTCGGGCGACTCGAACAAAGCCTGACGTTAAACCCGACTTTCGCGTTGGCGCACGAGCGTCTGATCGACGTGCTCAACATCCTTGGCCGTCGCTGGGAGACTGCGCAACACCTTGAATTCCTCTGTCGAACGAACCAAATCAATCTCGATCGGCTACTCTTATTGGGCAATTTGGCGAAGGCCTTTGACGCGCCAACGGAGGTCGCACGGTTCTTGGCCGCGAAGCCTGACGATCTACTGCCTACACTTGCCTCGGCCAAGAAATTAATTCGAGACGGTGAATACGGACTGGCAGAGCCCTTGTTAGATGCGATTTTGGAGCAGGCCCCTGATTTGGTCGAAGCGCATGTCACGCTTGGATTCCTGTGGAACACAAACGAACCCGAACGACTCTTCAGCTGGAACCAGCAATTGCCGAAGAGTGCCGATCGATTTCCCGACGTTTGGTACTTGCGAGGCCAGCTGTTGAAAGATGATTCTCCCAAGGAAGCTATTCGCTGTAACGGTGAAGCAATTCGCCTAGATCCAAACCATTTGATGGCCCACAACGCCATCGCCAAGCTGCTCAAGCAGTTGGGGGATGCCGAGCAAGCAGCTGCATTTGCGGACAAAGCCAATCGTATTCAAAAAATCAATATTGCGCTGGAGCAAGTGTATGAGTCGAAACGATATGTGACTCCACTTCGCGAGGTGGTCGATTTGATGCTGGAAACCGGCCGGTTGTGGGAGGCAATCAGTTGGAGCGGTTACGCTGCTTCGGTGGATACCAAACTTACTTGGCCTCATCAGACATTAACAAAAGTTCGCGCGGATGCTCGCTTCGACAGAAATAGCCCGACAACGATGGCCTGGGCAAATCTCGCCATGCGAGACAATTGGTTACAGGGTTATCCCGTCCCCGACTTCAGCGCATTGGACCGTTCGAAATCCATGCCACCGGCTCATGCAACCGATGGCACTGCAGGTCCGCCATTGGTAAGCAACTCCAGTGCAATTCGGTTTGAGAATGTAGCCGGCAGTGTTGGTGTTAACTTTGTGTTCGATAACAACATCGCTGGCGCTGCTGCGGAAGGCCGACATATCTTTGAGACGACTGGAGGCGGCGTTGGCGTGATCGACTATGACTGCAATGGCTGGCCGGATTACTTTCTTGCTCAGGGTGGAAAGTTTGGCGATCGATCCAGCAATCAACCCGTCGACCAGCTCTTTCGCAGCGTTCCTTTAGCAGAGACGACTGACGCTGGTCTGCCCAGCTTTTATAGTTCATCAGTTTTAGCCAGAATTGGCGAAGGGGCATTCGGGCAAGGTGTCGCCGTTGGTGATATCAACAACGACGGTTTCGATGACATTTATTGTTGCAATATTGGTCCCAACCAACTCTGGATTAACCAGGGCGATGGAACTTTTGTTGATGGAAGTCCGATGCTTGCAGTCGATTCGGCCGGACTACCAGTTCAATCGGCTCAATGGACCAGTAGCGCAGCCATCGCTGACCTGGACTTCGATGGCTACGCTGATATCTACGACGCGAACTATGTCACCGGACCAGATGTATACACGCGGATTTGCACAGTCGCTGGCTTGCCTCGCGGTTGCTCCCCCCTCGTCTTTGCTCCAGCCCAGGATGCTATTCTACTGAGCGGTGGTGATGGCAGCTTTTCTCCATGCACATCGATGCTCGCTCCTCAATTGGCGGCTAACAGCTTGGGATTGTTAGTATTTCGCCTTGCCAACGAGATGCTTCCCCATGTTTTTGTTTCCGTGGACCAGCAAGCAAATTTGCTGCTGCGCATTGGACAGAGGCCAACGCCTGACGGACAGTTGGCCGTCGACAATGAATCGTTGTTGACCGGCATCGCTTACGATAGCGCTGGCCGCGCGCAGGCTTGTATGGGAATCGCAGCGGGAGATATCACCAGCGATGGGGAAATTGACTTGCTGGTCACTAACTTTTACTTGGAGTACAACACGCTGTACCTTCAGCGTAACGGACTGTTCGAAGACGCTACTGGCCGCTCTGGGACTCAGGCCGAGACGACGAACATGCTCGGTTTTGGCGCTCAATTCCTAGATTGCCAATTGGATGGCTTCCAAGACTTGATCGTATTGAACGGACACATCGACGATCACACGCATGTTGGCGTTGCCGAACAGATGCCAGCTCAGCTTTTTGTCGGGATGCCTGGTCCCCGTTTTACCGACGTTCCCGCAGAAAAGGCGGGCGGCTTTTTTGCGGAACCTCGCTTGGGTAGAGCACTTGCAAAGACCGATTTGAATCGAGACGGCTTGACCGATGTTGTCTGTACCGACCTAGAATCGCCCACCGCTATCTTGCTCAATCGGTCGCAGACCGAGGGGAATAGCCTGACGTTGCGCTTGGTGGGAGTCCAATCGGACCGCAATGCGATAGGTACTGTCGCGAGGCTTTCCGGAGAAAACTATCTGCAAACATTGCAGCTGACTGGTGGTTCAGGTTATCAAGCCAGCAATGAACGCATGCTGTCGTTTTCTTTGCCACACGGCGCAGGCGGGCTAGCACTTGAAATCACGTGGCCCAGCGGCGCAATCGACACTTACGAGATACCCGCCGCCCAGTCGAACCGTCGCTTCACCGCAATCGAGAACCAAGGCATCACCTTGGAGCAGCCTTGAAAGTGCTCCGAGTTGCGATCCACGCATCAGAACTCGGCTATCGCGGCAAGTCCGCATCAATTCGCATGATGCACTTTCGGTAATACTAATCCGGCGTTAATCGCAGGCGGCTCTTTGGACAAGCAAGACACGCATTTCAGGGCGGCGGTCCCGCCACCATGAGTGGCGATCAGTGAGACGTGTCCTTTCATGCTTTATTTTTGGCTACCTGCAAGATTTTTTCGGCTAACCGCGAAGATCAATACTGCAGCAGCCAAAATCCAACGACTTGCTAGCTGCGTGCGATCTCAAGAAGCCAATGTTCAGCGTGTAATAGATATACTTGCCATCTCGTTGGTTGGTCACGATATCTGCATGGTAAAGGACACGCAAATGGTGCGATACATTGGCCAAGTCGAGCTCTAGCAATTCAGCCAAATCGGAGACGCTGAGCGGACCGGATTGCAGCGCGCGCACGATCTGAAGTCGCACAGTATCCGCCAACCCTTTCAGATAAGTAGCGCATTTTGCGGAATCTTGCTGATTTTCAGACTGGCGGCTCATCCTCGCACTTTCTGATGAATAATGGAAACATATTGGACAGACTACTGCATGGTTGGAAGCGAAAGCAAATCGAGGTGTCTGATTGTCACTCGCACGTTGCCTTGCTGAAGCTGATTGCGACGACTTTCTTCCCAGCCTTGCACCAGCTCCAGGGTGTGCAGGTCGTTGGACTCATAGAACGATTGAACCCGCTTTGAGACGCCGCCAATCAGCATGGCTACGAGCGAACTATCCGCAAAATCCAAGACCCAATCGCTGGACTGCAGGGTTACCTGGCAACCATATTCTCCAAGCAATTTTGCCAACCGCCCGGCAGCGTCAGGTCCCAGCGATGGTCCAAAACCATGATCGGAACGTTGATGCCGTTCGATTTGTTGTCGAATAAGTTCGTCCAGATCATGGCTAGGCTGCCATTCGGGCTGACCAACAACGCTCATCGATATTAACAGAGGCATCGTTCGACAGTGGCTTGCCAACTGAGCCAGCCAATCCTCGGAAGTAATATCCAGGAAAGCAGAGGCCGTAATTGCGATTCCAGCTCCAGCGGGAACTTGCTGCAACTCTGAGGCAAGGTTAACTTGTCTGAACGACGCGCGATCGCTCGGGAGACATTGCGAAGCGATCTGTAGTGCTTGGGGATCGAAGTCGATTCCGAGCCACTGGTGCCTGCTGGAGAAAAAACGGTCCAAATAGCGGTAGTTTGCACCCGTTCCACATGCCAAGTCCACGATCAAGTCGTTCGGCCCTACCATCTCCACAAACTTCTTGGCCAGCGTTTCACTACGCGCTAGTGCATCTGCAAGTTCTCGAGCAGAAAGCCAGTCGAACTTATCTGGAATCATTGCATTTGGAACCAGTGGTAGAGGATTTCAATCCGTGACAAACTTTGCTTCCTGCACAAGCACTTCGTTGCAGCTGCACATCCAAGTGATTTGGCTGATGAGATCGACACGCCGGACGAGGCTCGACGAAGGCAATGTCTAAAGGTAAACAGAAATGCTATGAAGACCAAGGCTCTGACAAAGTTGAAGCACTCCATAGTTACAGCATCGCAAATCCAATTCGCACTCTATGTCGATCATGGTTATCCCTGGAGGCCGCTTTGCTGAGTCGCCAAGGAGATTTGCCAGCGCCATTCGGCTAGCCCGAGCGCTGCAACGTAGATGCCTTCGCCAAGGATCAAGATCATTCCAAACACTGTTACCGTATCGAACCAAAGGAACAGGATTGCAACGCAGACAAAAAGCCAAATCACGTTCGCGATTGCCAGCACTCTAATCAGTACGATGGGACGACGCGTGCGAGTTGTCACGAATAGTGAGTAGGAACCGTAAATCAAATTCGCGATTCCCATGGAAATTACAACTAGTCTTGGCAAGCCTTCGAGTTGACTTAGCAGCCGATGAACAAGTAGTACCAGCAGTCCTACAAATAAGCCGCCCAAACAGTCAGTCCACAATATCCAGTTCCGGGTCTTCATTCAGGCAGCTTGATTGTGAAAGTCATTTCGCCCACTCCGAGGGATAAGAGTGGAGACATTTTGTGCCAATCTTGAATGGCGATCAATGATCGTCGTCCCATGGCAATTAGGAACTGAGGAAAAATAACTTGGGTGTTTC
>JAGQPR010000502.1 GCA_020426625.1 Planctomycetales bacterium | reverse complement strand
CTGAACATTGGAAAAGAATGTCTGCTGGACGGTCGTCCCTGACGATGAATACTACGTAGCTCTGCCAGTAACCATGTCCCGAAGCGTCGCTTGTGGTTGTCAAACGGCCCAAGTAGACACCGCTGGTCCAATCATGGGGAATCGTCAGGGAGACACACGGTTCCCAGCGGCATTCATGCAATTGCCTATCTCCCATCTCCGGCATGCGTTGCGACTTTCCCTTGAAGGGCCCCAACGTGGTCATCAGCCGGGCACCGCAGCCGTTGTAGTATCCGGTGCGGAAGATCTCAATCTTAAAATCTTGGATTGGATCAGTGGAAACCATGATGTCAATCGACTCACCAGCCGCAACGCTTTGTTTTGAACAGTAGCCTTCGATCCATGGCGAGCGATAGCCGCTCTGGTCCACACGCACCCGCGTGAGCTGCCAATCGGTTGAGCCAGGCAGCTCGTTTTCACGTTGGATCAAATTCTTCTCAGCGTCCGCAGGCAGGCTCGTCCAGGCGAATAGACTATTCTTCCATCCCAAGGAAGTCGCCAACGTTCCTTTCAAGATATGCCGCCGGACAGGTTTTCCAAGACTCATTCTGGTCGTTCTCATCAATGTGCAAGGGCTAGTAACTTCAATAATCACCGATTGCAGTACGTTGGATTCGTCGATTGTACCAGCCCACAGAGGTGACTGCCGTGACCGAGCAGAATTGAAACGAGGGCTCCGCCCAACGTTCCGCCGCTGGTTCCTTGCCTTTACGGGATGATGTTGTTTTTTTGCGTCGGTCCGTCATTCCCGCGTAGGCGGGAATCCAGTTTGGCGCGATGCTGGTCAATGGAACTTTGGGATTTCCGGGCACTTCTCGCTGATCGCCACCTCGTTGGTCAGCCACTCCGAGGCTGATGTCGCGGCGCAGCGTTTTTCTCCGAGTCTCAGAGAGACTCGACTACGAGAAATTTCGACCAACCCGCAACTGTATGTAGATAAACGGCTTAAGACTTGAATCGGCGGAGAGCAGCGAGAAGTGTGGAATTCCGGCTCCTTTTTTCCATCGCTTTGCGGAAGAATTGTCGATATAATCAAGTCTCCCCCACCCACCTTGCCCCAAACCTGCCGCTGTGTCCGCAAGCCGGACCATCTTGGAGATCACGCATGAACGAACCCATGAAACGGCGAAGATTTGTTATCCAAACGTTGGGGGTCTCGCTGGGGCTACCGGTCCTGAATAGCTTAGCAAGTGAAGCTGCAGTGCCAGTTCTACAGACCAGTGGAGCTGGCGTCGGAGCTGCTCGATTTGTTGCTGTTGCTAACCTGCTGGGCTTTCAGCAAAAGCATTTCTTTCCAGAAACGGCCGGTAAGCAATTCGAGGAGACGCGATTGCTCAAACCGTTGATGAACAATCGCGAGCATCTGACGGTTTACCGTGGCTTGGATCATGGACTCCGTGGTGGGCACTTTGCAGTACATACGTTCTTGTCTGGCATCCTGCATCACGAGTCGAAACATCGTGCTGACGCTAACGTAACGATCGACCAGTTCATCGCGGACGAGGTCGGTCGGCAAACGCGATTCCCTTCGCTCACAGTTGGCTCAGAGGGGGGCATTCACGGCGGATGTCAACTTTCCTGGACCAAGTCGGGTACTCGAGTTCCCCCAATCACCGGGCCAGCGGAGCTGTTTGACAAGCTGTTCGTGACGGATTCAGCAGTGATGCTCGCTCAAAAGGCGCGTGCCAACAAACTTCAGAGCTCGATCCTTGATTTGATTCATGGTCAGGCGAAGGCACTTTCCGGAGTTGTCAACCAAGAGGATCAGCACAAACTGGACGAGTACTTTTCCTCGATTCGCGACGTGGAAAAGCGGCTCGCCTCGCGTCGCAACTGGCACGACCAGCCTAAACCAATGGCACCATTCGACAAACCAGCGGATCGCAATACGGTCGAGGACTTGCCGATCCTTTATGAGTTGATCGCATTAGCCTTGCAAACCGATTCCACCCGCGTGGCGACTCTTGAAATCGGTGGTAGTTTTCTGCCGCAGAATCTGGGTATCGACAAATCCTATCACAGCCTTTCGCACCATGGAAACGACGAAGCTAACGTCGAGCATCTAATTACACTTGAGAACTATCAAATCCAACAGTTCTCCAACTTCCTGACGCGCTTGGCTGGCATCCAAGATGGAGAACAAACTCTACTCGATTCGACTGCCGTCTTGTTCGGCAGCGGCATGGGCAATGGTAACAAACACACCAATAGCGATTTGCCAATAGTTTTGGCTGGTGGTGGCTATGGCCGGGGTGAGTTTAGAATGGCTACCGATGAAGGCCCCAATAAAGTTCCGCTCTGCAACTTGTTGCTCGGACTGGCGCATCGCATGGGGATTCACGCCGATTCTTTCGGTACCAGTACCGGAGTCTACTCATAGGTGATCAGTTGCACATGAACTGGATTGGCGAGAGTTATGGACCAAATCGACGACAGCACAAGCAGCTCAGGTTGAGCGAGTGGCGGAGATGCCATATTCGCTGGTGCATCCTGATGTTGTGGCTATCTTTTGTATTGCCGAATCACCCGGCATTACAGGCTGGTGATGAATCCGCCGACCAAGACGGGGTAGTAAAACCGCTTTCGGTTAAGCGATTTCTTGAGGACTACTGCCTCGCTTGCCACGGCAGTGAGGTGGCAGAGGCAGAACGGGACTTTCTGATGTACAGAATCCCGCTGCAAACGCCGGAGCAGCTGATTGCAACTGACGAGATCATCTCGCAATTGACTTTGAAGCACATGCCACCGGAAGACGCCAAGCAGCCCAGTGATGACCAGCGAATCGCGATGATCGACACGCTGCAAGAGGCCATCGCAGATGCTCGGGAATCACTGCAAAGCACCGGTGGGCGAACCGTGCTGCGGCGGCTCTCCAATCGCGAGTATGAGAACACGCTCGCCAGTCTGTTTGGCCGACGTGTTGATACGCTGGGCTTGACCGCCAGCTTTCCCAAGGACAACCTGAGCGGGCATTTTGACAACATCGGCCAAAATTTGGTGACTTCCGGCTTCCTGCTGGACCAGTACTTTCAAGCTGCCGAGCGTCTGGTGGAAACTCGCTTGGCCAAACCGAGCTTCGCACCTCGCACCTGGCATTTCAAAGATAATTTTGTCCAGTACGAAGAGTTGACCGGTTCCCATAAGAGTGTATTCAATTTCGAGTACCTGTGCCTCTACGAGCAGCCAAATACGGACACGCGTCAGGGCGGTTACGGGCATATCGAAGACTTCCTGCAAGGAGTACCCGTATCGGGAATGTACGAAATCGAAGTTCACGCGCAGGCCATGCATCGAGACACTCATTACGATCCCAATATATTCAAGATCGATTTTTCCGAGCCCTTTCAGCTCGGCGTTGTCCCCGGGGACGTCACCAAGGGACATATCCACTATCCGCAGGCGATCGAGCCGTTGCTCGATTGTGCGGTCGTGCCCGACGACCATCCCGAGTGGCTGAAGTTTCGTGTTTGGCTAGAAGTAGGGCAAACTCCCCGCTTTATCTTTCCCAATGGTCCTTTCGAGTCTCGTGAGTCTGTCATTCAAATCAATAAGCGATACAAGGACGAATTTGATCCAGAATCTTTTCGCGATGGCGTGGTACGGGCACATATCCTGCGCGAAGGGGCTTTACCTCACATTCGCATCGGTGAGATCAAAATCCATGGTCCACTTGAAGAGCCCGATGGTAGTGCTGAAGAAATTGCGGTCTTCGGAAAACACGGTTTTCAACCCGATCAAGCACTTCAGCAGCTGTTTGCATTCGCCGAACGGGCTTACCGGAAACCACTGAACGATGCTGACCAGGCAGCCATCGAGTCGATGTATCTGCAGCAATTGGAAAACGGAGTAGAGATTCGGCAAGCCGCGTTGGATACCATCAAACTGGTTCTCTGCTCTCCCGAGTTCTTGTACTTTAGTGAAATCACGCGACCAGACGTCGATCGACTCAACGCGTACGATCTTGCTACGCGTTTGTCGTATGCATTATGGGCCGGCCCCACAGATGCGCGTTTGTATGCGTCGGCAGAGTCCGGTCGACTCCGCAAGACGAAACACTTGAAGCGACAGATCCAGCGGATGCTCAAGGATCCTCGCTCGGATCAATTTGTTGCTGGCTTCTTGGACAGTTGGCTGGGATTGAGAGAGATCGGTAATCTTCCCCCGCCACGAGATTCGGCGCGGGAATACTATGCTCAGGATCTGCCAACGTCGATGAAGCAGGAAACCCGCTTGTTTTTTCGAGACTTGTTGGACAACAACGAATCTGCGCTGCGGTTGCTGGATGCGGATTACACATTTGCGGACAAGAAACTTGCTGAGCTTTACTCCTTGCCCGAGCGCAATTCATGGCGATTGGTGGATGGCTTTCAGAAAGTCAACTTGGACTCACAGATGCAACGAGGTGGTTTGCTGGGTATGGCCAGTGTCCTGACAGCCAGCGCGAACGGGGTGGAGACATCTCCAGTCACACGTGGTGTGTGGGTATCGGAGAATATCCTCGGTATCAAGCCGCCACCGCCGCCAGATGATGTTCCGTCCATCGATGCCAACGTTTCGGGTGCGAAGACAATCCGTGAGAAACTGGCCTTGCATAGCCAGGATTCGACTTGTGCAAACTGCCACCGCAAGATCGATCCACTAGGTTATGGACTAGAGAATTTTGATCCCATCGGTCGCTGGCGGGACGACTACCCCAAGGCGCAAGGGGGATCAAGAATTGACGCATCTGGCCAGTTTCCTTCAGGAGAGGCGTATGCAGACTTTTCTAGCTACAAATCAGCACTAGCGACTAGTCGTAGCGATCGCTTTGCCCGCAATCTGATCGAGAAACTGCTGGTCTATGCGACCGGTCGCCATATGGAACGCGCCGACCAGTATGAGATTGATGACTTGCTCGAGAACGCTCAGCAGCACGGTTATGCGTTGAACGACATAGTTGTCGCTGTGCTGACGAGTCGCATTTTTCGATCGAGGTAATCGCAGTATCCACAATTGGCTTGGCGATGGACGATATGGAAACCGTCAGGCCCTACAGAAACGCCCTCGGCATAGTCTTGTCGTTACTAAGCATGGACAAGGGCAACGAAGCTAAGCCGCTAAATCGCTGTCACGCGAGCCAGAACGCGCGCGATCAATCAGCCGCGAACCGTTAGCTCCGGATTTCCGTTTAGCTTTGCAACCGCCCGCAGGCCAGTTTGGCACAATTCTCCGAATAACTCGCTCGCATTCACGGCGGCTTTCCTACCGGTGCGTTGAAGATTTGAACCTCAGGACCCAAAGCCTCGATTGGATACGCTCACATAAGCATCCTCGTAGAAGTTTTTCGACACTTCCCGCTAATCGCCACCACGGTTTCATCG
>JAGQPR010000501.1 GCA_020426625.1 Planctomycetales bacterium | reverse complement strand
TCGGCGAATATTTACAAACCGTGGTGGCGATAAGCGACAAGTGTCGGAAATATTGCAGTTATGCCCAGCATCGGGTTGTGGCCAATAAGCACCAACGCACAAGTTTTCTGATACTTGAACAACCGTGGCTAAAGTGGCAAAGCGGCTAATTATGCGGAAAACTTCTGCGTGAATTGCCTATTGCAGTAGCTGTTCCGCAGATCTTCAGGCTCGGGCAACTTCACGATCTACCTTGCCCAGCGTCTGCACAAACTGCTGCATCGAAGGCACGCGATCCTGGGGATTGGGCTGGACGCTTTGCATGATCAAGCTGCCTAACGTGCGATTGAGGTCGGGGCGGTACTCGAAAATATCACGTGGGTTGGACGTGTCATGATTTAGGGCGGCCAGTCCACTCACTTCTCCACCTGGCCAGGGAAACTCAAACGTCAGTAGCTGGTAACACGATACACCAAAGGCGAAAATGTCCAGCCGATGATCGGTCGCTCGGCGGCGCACAATTTCGGGAGCCATATACAGTGGAGTGCCCGTGCGATTACCAGGTCGCATGAATGGCTCAGTTGCCGGAACGGTTAGCCCAAAGTCGATCAGCTTGATCAAATCAATGTCTGACGAGCAAATGAAGTTTCGGGGACACACGTCTCGATGAATGTACCCCTTCTTATGCACGTAAGCTATTGCATCGGCCATTTGCACAATCAAACTCAACCGCTTGTCACCTAGCCGCTCTAAGTCCCTATTCTGGATCAAAGTGTTCAGTCCGGGACCGTCGATGAATTCCATTACCAAGTACGGTTCATTTTGATTTGTCATGCCGTACTCCAATGTCTTCATGATATTGGGATGGTCCATCGAGGCGGCGATTTCCCCTTCACTGGGTTTGTTCATCCCTTTGAAGCGGCTTTCAAAAAATGTGTACTTCTCCAGTTCGCAGAGCTTTAGTCCAACGAGCTTATCCGTTTGCCGGTCTCGGGCGGCGTAGAACTTGCTCATCGTCCCGCTGACTGCCGTCCTGATGCGTTCGAATCGCTCGTCGACATCGATTTTTCGAGTCGATCGCGGGCTGCCCGCCGTCGATTTCCCTCCCTTGCCAAAACCAAGCTTTTCTAGGAATCCCATACGATTTGTCACTTCCCGCAATAATCGATTGCGCGAGCAATTTCACTTTTCAAGCGGCTGCGTTCCACGATTCGGTCGATATAGCCGTGCTCGAGCAGGAATTCACTCGTTTGAAATCCGTTGGGCAGTTCAATTTTGATAGTCGCTTTGATCGTCCTTGGACCGGCAAAGCCAATGAGAGCTTTCGGTTCGGCAAACACCAGATCTCCCAGCGACGCGAAACTGGCGGCAACACCACCCATAGTAGGATTGGTCAACACGGAAATGAACAGTCCGCCTTTGGAGTGATAGCGAGACAGCGCTGCCGAGACTTTGGCCATTTGCATCAAGGAAAGAATTCCCTCGTGCATGCGAGCTCCGCCACCGGAGCCGCTGATGATCAGCAAAGGAAGATTCTGCACGGTTGCGCGTTCGGCCAACCGCGTTAGGCGTTCGCCGACGACCGATCCCATGCTACCCATGATAAACGCACTATCGGTGACGCCGATAGCCACGCGGCGAGCTCGAATCATGCCGCAGCCAGTTAGGGAAGCATCGCTTAAACCTGTCCGTTGCTGTTCATCAATCAAGCGATCGGCGTATCGTTTCTTGTCGGCAAAATTCAGTGGATCGGTGGGGCGCAGTTGCTCGTCCCATTCCTGAAACGTGCCTTCGTCCAGAACTTGCCGAATGCGTTCTGCGGCGGAAACGTAAAAATGGTAATCGCATTTAGGGCAAACGTTCTGTAGCCGCTCTGCTTCCTTGCGGTAGATCGTAGCCAAACACCCTGGACACTTGACCCAAACACCGTCAGGCACCGGGCGTTTTCGATTCACCCGGTCGGTAACTGAACCAGCTGTCGAGATCGACTGCGAAATCACTTCAATCACTTCACTGGTTTGAAAACTGGCCATGGTGAGTTTCCCTTCGATGGTTGCCGACAACGAATTCCATCCATCTTTGCAACTCTTCAGCGAAAGTAGCGTATAGCGTCGAAATTATCTGAACGCTTATGGCACCGCCGATTTGTGCCGCTACAGATAACAACTCCTCGCGGCTGTTTTATTAAGTCGTGACCAGCTGCTGGCTTTCTCTACGCTGGTGCTGCTCGACGACCAGGGTTTCAAATGTGCCAAAGTCCAGCTCTGATTGCCAAAGATCTCCCAAGCTTCCACCGACCAAGGCGTACCGGACAATTGAGGCCATGGGCTGGGGGACCAGTAAGCCAATTCGACCGTCTCGGTATTTTTTGATAAGTCGATCGACAGTTGAAGTAATTCGCTGCAGCCCTTCCAATATAGTCTCGCCTTCGGGTGGACGCACATCTGTTGGATGTTCTTGAAATTGCCGATAAACCTTAGGTTGCAATCGCTTCACCTCTGCCACCAGCTTGCCCTGCCATAAACCGTGATCCAAGTTCCTTAAGCTTTCCACCACTTTCTGCTTGCTGACGTTGCTTCGCCGAATGTATGCGGCTGATTCCTTGGCCGATTCGCAGGGCGACACAAACAAACAATCCATTTTGACATTCGCCAAATGATTGGCAAGCGCGTCTGCCTGCTGCTTCCCAGCTTCGCTTAAGGGAATGTCCAGGGCGCCTTTAATGCGTCCCTCCTGGTCGAAAATCGTTGAACCAGGCCGAATCAAGAGTACTTGCAATTTGATAACCACAAAAAAGGGAAATGCCAAAGTGATGGGAGCCTGCTAGGCAGTTACCGAGCAAATGCTTGGCGAAGACTTCTGATCGCCTCCCCATAATCACTGTGACCGAAAATCGCGGAACCCACAACGAGTAACATGGCGCCCGCTTGAGTGCATGCCGCAGCCGTCTCCATATTGACGCCGCCATCGACCTCTAACAACAGTTCTGGATAATTCTCACGGGCAAATCGCAGCTTTTCGAGTGCGATTGGATCGAAAGTTTGGCCTCCAAAGCCTGCTTCAACGCTCATCGACAAAAACAAGTCGCATTTGCCGAGCAAGGGAGCGACCGTTGAAACGTGCGTGGCGGGGTTGACCGCCAACCCAACTCCCACGCCGTGATGACGGATTTGCTCAAGCACTGACGAAACATCCTCGGAGATCTCTGCGTGAATCGTCAGATAATCCGCACCCGCATCCACAAACTGGCTGATGTACTTGCTTGGCTGGGAGATCATCAAATGAACGTCGATGGTCAGTTCGGTCAATTGCCGAACGGCTTTCACAATTGGCATACCATAAGTGAAATTCGGCACGAAATGTCCGTCCATGACATCCAAGTGCAGTGCGCGGATCCCCGCCTCCTCCAGGCTTCTGATCTCGCGCTCCAAATTCCCAAAATCGCACTGCAGAAGGCTTGGTAGCACAACGGGCTGGCCGTCGCGGAACAACTGATTTAATTCACTGAGTCGATTTACGTCCATGGCGCAATCTTGATCAGAGCTTCAAGAAACGCAAGTAGTCCAACGCGGCTTATGACGCCGCGGGCTCTGAGCAGTTCTTCGTGCGCCAGCGTTAATGGCGGTTTGAATAACACAAACACCGCCCGGCGGCACACCAGGCACCCTTATGGCTCTTTTAAGGTGTAGGGAAGGGGGTCAGGATTTTGTCGAGGGCCCCAAAAAGTGTACACCTGAGATCAATGCTGACTAAAGAAATTGAATTCGGTTGCGGCAGAATGGGCTTGGCCATGGATTAGGCAGGCAACCCCTAGGATTCACCATAATCTTCTAGATTCTTGATAGTGATGTGGAGTCGCTAAATCAACCCACTGTTTGCTTCTGCTGTTCTGCTGCCTCGGATCGCTCGGCGAAATTGGCCAAAGCATTTCCCGTCGCAGCGATTTCTTCAGGGCTGCTGGCGGGTAATTGGAACTCTTGGGATTCTTGTGCGTTTTGCAGCTCGGCTTCGGTCAAGGCTAATTTGCGGGCCGTGCGATCTGCCACTCGCTTGGCTTTAGCCTTCTTGATAGCCCACTCCATTTGAGCGTCCACGTATTCCCTCAAGAGGGAGTGCAGCTGATTTTGACGGCGACGCAAGAGGCTCAACAGGGTTGCCACACCCAAAAAAACAAACAAGCCCGATACGAAGTGGATTGGTGACATATGATTCAGATTGTCGCAATTGGAGGTGTGCCATGCAAAGTCGTTGAACTTATGCCGGGTCGAGCGCCGAGTAAGAACGGCGTCTTTGGACTTGATCTAGGCTTCAACTGTACTCAAACCGCTCGACTCGACGGGAGGTCAGTCTCGCTACACAGGTGTACATGCGTCCACGCCCCAGGTAAGACAACCTTCGTCAAATTTTCACGTTTGGCCGGTAGCGCCTTTGGCGGCCTGAACCGCCCACGATACAATAGCCGCATTGAACAGGAGGGGTCGAACCCAACGGAACACGCACCTAAGCTGCGTTTTTAGCACCGAGCTGGCAAATCGCCGGTAGGCATGTGGTTCGGCTGGGGTCAATTCTTCTAAGAGATAGCACACGTCGCTATAGAGAACGCACACACGGAGTCCCATTAGTGCAAGTCAACGTATCTGCTCGACACGGTTCGTTAAGTACACACGATCATGAGGTCATCACTGAGAAGGCGGAAAAGATTCGCCGGTTGTTTGACCGAATCAATGCCATAGACGTGACTGTCGACATGCAGCATCAGGACAATCCGCATGTCGAAATCAATGCCTCGGCAGAGCACGCGGCAGACTTTGTTGCTTCCGCCTCGTCAAGCACGGTACTCAGTGCTCTTGATTCGGCCATAGCAAAAATCGAGCAGCAGTTGCGCAAGCATAAAGAAAAACTTACAGGCCACAAATCCACTGCAGTCAAACATATTTCGCCCATTGAAGAAGCAGAGTAGTTCCAGGCGGTAGGAATTATCATACTCCCAGCGTCGCTGATGATTTGGGACTTCCTACGCTGTTGTTTTGGGGGTGACCCCGAGATTACACGGAATTCAACGGGCGCTTCCCGAAAGGAAACGATCAATGAAGTTTTCGGATTTTGTCAGTATTAAATCCATCTGTCCTGACCTGACTTCCATCGAGAAGGAGAGTGTCATTACCGAACTGGTAGACGCGCTCCAGGCAGCGGGTGACATCAAAGAAGGTGATCGCGATGACATAATCAAAGCGATTATGAAGCGCGAGGAGCTTGGCAGCACTGGAATCGGTAGAGGGATTGCTGTTCCCCACACCAAGCACCCCAGTGTCGACAAGTTAGTCGGTACTGTAGGAGTAAGCGTTCAGGGAGTGGACTTTGATAGCCTTGATGGCGAAAAAGTTCAGTTGTTCTTCCTGCTGGTATCGCCGCCCGACCGTCCGGGTGATCACCTGCGGGCTCTGGAGAATATTTCGCGTCAGCTCCGCGATGAGAAGTTCTGTCGATTCCTCAAGCAAAG
>JAGQPR010000500.1 GCA_020426625.1 Planctomycetales bacterium | reverse complement strand
CTCGCGTCAAGTGACTTTGCAAATTATTTTATTAATAAAAAACATTAATTTGTTTTTTGTAAGCATAAATAAGTGTGCTATACTCATTAAAACGTGTATCCTCTCGCGCCATGACCTACGATGAATTTCAACGCCAGATCGGCAAGGCCGGACTCACCATCCGTGAATTTGCCGACCTGGTAAAAATGCACCGCAACTCTGTGACCAACTACGCCAAGCTCGGCGAGGTTCCGTCACATTTGGCGGTGATTGCGGCATTGCTTGGCGCGATGGCGGATAAAAAGGTGGACTTCCGTTCCATTCTCGATAGCATCGAGATTGAACCGAAGAAGCCGCGTGGAGGCGCAGCCAAAGGACGATTTGGCGGCAGCAAGCAAACAGATTTGCCGATGGAGTAATGCCGTGTTAGCTCAAGAAGAATTATTCGTTCAGGGGGACTTGCAGGAATGCCGTCCCCTTCTGAAATGGGCCGGGGGCAAGACCCAGCTTCTGGGAGAAATTATTCCAAAGATGCCCAAGAAGTATGGTCGCTACATCGAGCCGTTTTTTGGTGGTGGCGCACTGTTTTTTGCTGTGCGACCTGTTGGTGGAGTGATCGCTGACAGCAATCCGGAACTGGTCAATCTATACCGTTCCGTGGCAAGTGACGTCGATGGTGTGATGGCACAGCTTCGTCTGTATCAGAATACCGAAGAGGTGTTTTATGCTGTCCGCGCCCAAGACTGGACGAAACTTCCAAGTGCTGAAGCCGCCGCCCGGACCATTTTTCTGAACCGAACCTGCTTTAATGGCCTGTACCGAGTTAACAAAAAGGGGCAGTTCAACGTTCCGTTTGGACGGTACAAGAATCCGAAGGTTCTGGATGAGGAAGGATTGAGAGCCGCATCCCTCTTGTTGCAGGGCACCACCATCCTCTGCGGGGATTACAAGGACGTACTGCGGGACCAGGCCCGGCCTGGCGACTTCATTTTTCTGGACCCGCCGTATTTGCCCGTTTCGGAATACGCCGATTTCAAGCGTTACACCAAAGAGCAGTTCTACGAGGAAGACCACGCAGAACTTGCCGCCGAGGTGAAGCGCCTGCACGAGTTAGGCTGCCATGTCATTCTGACCAACTCGAACCACCCGTTGGTGCATGAGCAGTACAGCGCTTTCGCCATCGAAGTGATACAAACCAAGCGCTATATCTCTTGCAATGGTAAGGGGCGAACTGGTGAAGATGTCATCGTGACCGTGCCACCGAAACCACGTTTTGATATTCGTTTGGTTCCGGCCCCGCTATCTGAACAAGCATTGCTATACCCGCCAACCCGTTATATGGGGTCGAAGAATAAGCTCTTGTCAGAGATTTGGGCTGTCGCGTCTCAGTTCGAGTTTGAGACAGCGGTAGACCTGTTCTCGGGTTCCGGTATCGTGGGGTACATGCTGAAATCGCATGGCAAGGCGGTTATCAGCAACGACTACATGGCCATGTCGTCTACCTTCGCCAAGGCGATGATCGAAAACAACGCCATCACCCTTGGTGTGGACGAAGCCTTGGCACTGTTTGAGCCTAGAAAACCGGTAGATCGCTTCGTCGAAACCAAATTCCAGGGGTTGTACTTCTCTGATGAGGATAATCGTCTAATTGACATTTTGCGTGCCAACATCAAGGCGATTAAAAATCCGTACAAACGGGCAATTGCCATGTCCTCGTTAGTTCGCGCTTGCTTGAAAAAGCGTCCGCGTGGCATCTTTACCTATGTTGGGCATCGCTATGATGACGGGCGTAAAGATTTGCTAATGTCGTTCCGGGACCAATTTTTGGAAGCTGTTAGCATGGTTAATGCTGCGGTCTTCGATAATGGCAAACAGAACAAGGCAAGAAACGGCGACGCTATGACCCTGCAGCGGCAGGAGTCCGGGTTGGTTTATATTGACCCGCCTTATTACTCCCCGCTATCAGACAACGAATACGTGCGTCGCTATCACTTTGTCGAAGGCCTGGCACGTGATTGGCAAGGTGTCGAGATTCAGGAGCACACGGTCACCAAAAAGTTCAAGTCCTACCCGACGCCGTTCTCTTCTCGCAAGGGAGCTGCCGAGGCGTTTGATCTGCTGTTCAAGCGCTTCAGGGATAGCGTGCTTGTCGTGTCCTACTCGTCAAATAGCCAGCCAACTCTGGACGAGATGGTGGCCATCATGGCGAAGCACAAGCGCCATGTTGAGGTGGTGCCAGTGGACTACCGCTATTCTTTCGGCAATCAGGGACACAAGGTTGGCGACAACAATAATGCGGTACAGGAATACTTGTTCGTAGGTTACTGAGATTGCCCCATGCTAAACAGTCAAGATCAAGAGAATTTGCTGAAATCCAGCCATGCAGCCAGTTTTCTGGTGCAAGATCTAAACGCCTTGGCCAAGGCCGACAATCCGCTGTTGGCCGAGCTGGCTATTGAGTTATTGCAGCAGGCATCCCAGCTTGAGCAACGACTGAAACGGCTTGAAACCCTCACGCGATAAGCTCAAAGGCATTAATATGACCACGTTCTGTTGAGAGAAGTGATCGTATGAAGCCGTGGCATCTGGGTAATACCACAGTTCGCAGCCCTTTCCGGTTACGGGAAGGGCTTGTTGCATTGTCTACCTCTTCGCTCCAAGGTAATTTGCGGGGTTCCGCGCAGGATATTGCATTTCGCAATTTGCTGGGTGAGCACGGTATTGTTGCCCTTGGTAGCGACAATACCAATAGTGTCGGGCGGAAATGGCGCTCAGCACTCACTAAGCTAGGATTCTTATTTCCCCAGATACCAGCAGCGAGTGGTATACCACAGAATGACGTAGGTCCGGTTGATACGATCACACCGAATGGCTGGCGTCTTATTAGAGCCGAAAGTGTTCCTGCCATGCAGGAGTGCTTTTTGCGAGCACTCGCAGCGCATTATCTTCCGTCAGTCTTGGAGGATGAGTTTGAATGCACGGCTTTCTCGCCGTTGCGGCATGTCCTCTCCGTAATGCTTGAGCTTGAATGCAAAACAGGTGAAAGCCGACTGAACTTCATCGAGATGGCTACGGTGGTGCAAGCCACAAGCCCTGATGATGATCTGACTGTAATTGCGGAGAAAGTATTAGCGCTGCGGGAAAGAAGGGCCTCTTCGACACTCAACAAAAAAAAGTTTGATCGTGAGGAGCTTGAAGCCACCGCACGGAGCATTCTCAAGCCGGATGGGGAGCCTTACAAGGTACAGACATTTAACGACTATGCAGACGCAAATTTTCGTTATCTAAAGGCAACGGGGCTTGTGCAAAGCAAGGGGCGTGGCCTCTCGCTAGTGCCGGAGAAGCATCTGTTCATAGAACGGCTAACTGCCGAAACCGGTGTGCCAGAGTCTGATCGGGCTTACTTCATCACGCTGTGTAACGGTGCTGCCTTGCCAACAGACAACCAGGATTCGGCACTGGCCGTACTGGCTGATCTGTTGCTGCAACTTAGACGCCGTGGCATTCCTTTCGATATTGGTGGTAAACCGACCGATACTCCGGCTGATATTGAGATTATCCGGCACCAGATCGAGGCGCTTCTGGCTGAGGCGAACGAAGAAGCCTACGCAGCCCAGCAAGCAGCAGTGTGGGAAGAGATCGCTGCTTACATGGAACTGATCATCACACGCCGCAACAGGAAGACTCTTTCTAATGGCGAAGAGATTGAAGTGCCACAGGCCGAGGCTCCAGCATATTTCGAGTGGGTGCTGTGGCGAGCCTTCCTGGCTATCAACAGCTTGGCCAACAAACCCTATGAAGCTCGCCGCTTCAAGATCGATCAGGATTTCTTGCCGGTAGGTACTGCTCCAGGCAATGGCCCGGATCTGATCTTCGAGTTCGATGATTTTGTGCTGGTGGTGGAAGTCACGTTGACGGCCAACTCGCGCCAGGAAGCGGCAGAAGGAGAGCCGGTAAGACGCCATGTGGCGGATCTCGTGGCGTTCTACCAAGAGCAATCCGGTAAACCAGTCTACGGCTTGTTCATCGCCAATAGAATCGACTCCAACACAGCTGAAACCTTCCGTATTGGTATCTGGTACACCAATACCGATGAGAAAATGCGGCTGGATATCATCCCGATTACCTTGGCGCAGTTCAAAGACGTGTTTGAAGCGCTGTTTGCTTCGGGGCAAGTGGATGTTGCCCTCATTCGAGAGCTACTTGAACAATGCGGCAGCCTGCGACCAACACATGAAGCTCCCGCCTGGAAGCGAGAAATTGCCGACGTTGTACAACGAACAGTAGGCCAGCTTTTGCAGTAAGCATCGTCGGCTTCAAAAGGAGATCGCATGGAGCGTGAAGACATTCATCGGCATTATTCTTGGCAGTTCAAAGCCGGGCGAGTAGTCGATAACAGCGTACCGGATAGCTGGCTGTCGGCCATTTCTTCCTTGTGCACCAATGTCGATGTGCTGATTCAAGGCGAACTACGAGAAGGCTTTCATTGGCTGGACATCAAGGAAAAGCATGGGATGCTGTCGGTGTCTTATGCGGCTCCGGGCGCACTGACGGACGCGATTGATGCCTTGGTCGATGCAGCGGACACCGCTTGTCGCCAAGACGGGGGCCAGCCTATTTCGCAGAGGACGTACTGACTGCGATGGATTCAGCCCCTCATTAAATGCACAAAGCCCGCGATTTTGCGGGCTTCTGACTTTGTGCGTTTGCTACATAATTCCGGAGAATTGGTCATTAAGGAAATGACCCCGGAGCAAATCAATGAAGGGCAAGCCTTGGCCCGCAGTTGGTCGGTCGGACAGCCGCTACCGACACAGACAGCCACCTTTCACCAGTAGCATCTCTGTCCTGGTGAACGCTCTGAATGCTTTCGCTCAACACTCGGGCGAATTTCAGCGAACTCTCAATTTTCGATGTTGCGCTTGAGCCAGGGCACAAACGATGCCCGAACGAGCGGCCCTTCGAACCCACGCCGGTTGATCTCGCGCATGAGTGCCGCATTTTCCGAGATGGACTCGACGAACCTCTCGACCAGGGCGTCGCGCTCCTCCTTGGGGAGTTGGCGAAAGTGATCCTCGATCTCTTCCCAGCCTTCCTTCACCGCGCGCTTCTCTCTCACGAAATCTGGCCTGCGGCGCCCCTTCTGAGGCACCTCGGGGTCTAGGATTTCGACCCCGCTGGCGTCAGTCTTTGCTCCATTACCCTTTTGATCAGGGCCAGAGAGCTTCTGATTCTTCTCGCGGGCCTCCTTGATCTGATCGCGCACACGCTTCATCGCGTCGACGAAGTAGGCTGTCACATTTCCGAGCGGATTCAGATCGGACCGGCGCAAACGAGCCTCGGTCTGGGACGCTGCATCCTTGACGACCTCGGGATCGTTGTCGTCGAGGATCTTTGAAATGTCAGCCTCCTTGAGGCCGATCTTGAGGAGGCGGTTGTGTATCGTCCCGGTGTCGATGAGCGGCTGGGAGACCTTCAGCCCAAGGCTTTGTTGCGCCTTGG
>JAGQPR010000004.1 GCA_020426625.1 Planctomycetales bacterium | reverse complement strand
ACTCCCAACTCCCAACTCCCAACTCCCAACTCCCAACTCCCAACTCCCAACTCCCAACTCCCAACTCCCAACTCCCAGACTCCCAACTCCCAGACTCCCAATGGCGCTGGCACTCAACAAGACATCCCTCAAACAACGACGCGATCAACTCACTCTGTTTCAGCGATTTCTGCCATCGCTCGATTTGAAGCGACAACAGTTGATCGCAGACTTGCAGCGTTCTAAAAATACCCTGGTCGAGATTGGAAAGGAGATTGAAGCACTGCTGAATTCGCAGCTTGGTCTATTCGCGTTGTTAGGAGCGAGCGAACAAGAACTAAGCGGCTTGGTAAGCATTGAGAAGCTGACAATCGAAGAGGAAAACGTACTCGGAGTGCGGTTGCCGGTCCTCGGTGAAATACGATTTTCAGTCAGGGAATACTCGATGTTGGCCAAGCCGTTCTGGGTCGACTTCTTGGTGGAGTTGTTACAGAAGATGGCCTTGCTGAAGCTACGCCTGCAAAACGAGCAAACGCGAGTGACACGGCTGAATGAAGCTGTGCGCCGGATCACGCAACGAGTCAACCTCTTTGACAAGGTACTGATTCCGCAGGCGGAAAAAGATATCCACCGCATCAAGATTCATCTAGCTGACACGGAACGGGCCGCCGTCGTTCGTTCCAAACTTGCCAAGGCAAAGCAGAATCGCCAAGACACAACATCGAGGACGGTGTAATGGCCATTGTACCTGTCGCCAAGGTGACTCTCTACGGTTCAGCTGATCAGAAGGAGAAGGTTCTAGACGGGCTGCAAGAGTTGGGTTGCATGCACTTGCTCGATTTGAGCAACGACCACGACAAAAACTCAGGTAAGCAACAAGGTTCCTCCGATGCGGCGGCAGCGTTGAAGTATCTGCGCATGTGCCCGATTCATCGACGCGCTATCAAAGACGAAACGGATTTTCATTTTGACGACGTGGTAGGCCAAGCGTTGACTATCGAACAGCAGTCGCAGAAGCTGCAGGCCGAACGTGATGAGCTGAAGCAGCCGATAGCTGCGCTTGCTCCGTGGGGGGATTTCAAACTTCCAATCAATGAAGAAATTGGAGGGTTACGTTTCTGGTTTTACGTCATCCCCCACTACCGATTGCGGGCGCTCGATGGATTGACTCTGGCATGGCACGTTGCCGCTCGCGATCTTCGCTTTGCGTACGTGATTGTAGTGAGTTCCGATGAACCCGAAGGAATGCCTGTTCCGAGGTCGCATTTGGACGATCGTGGTTTGACCCACCTGCGGCGTCGATACGAGGCGATCGAGGTTGAGTTGGAGGAAATGCATTGGCAACGCGTTCGACTAACACGTTGGATTTACCAACTTTCGAGAACGATTGGCGTAGCCGAAGATCGGGTTGCGCGTGTGCGTGCGGCAGAGCAAGCGTTCGACGAGACGTCGATATTTGCGGTTCAGGGTTGGGCACCCCAATCTGCATCCGAGCAGATTCGTGCCTTTGCCTGCGACCATCGATTGGGCGTGACCCTCGAGCCGCCAACTGCCAAGGATTCCCCTCCCACTCTGCTGTCAAACCTCGGGCTTGCTGCTGGTGGTCAAGACGCAGTTACTTTTTATACGACGCCGGCATATAGGGCATGGGACCCATCGGGCATCGTATTTCTTTCATTCAGCGTTTTCTTCGCCATGATTATGGCTGACGCCGGTTACGCGATACTGTTGGCGATACTTTTGTTATTGTTCTGGCGTCGAATGGGAACGTCGCCGAGTCTATTGAGATCGCGAACGCTGTTTGTCGCGATTGCGATCGCCTCCATTGCCTACGGCATTCTTGTCGGCAGCTACTTCGGATTCCCTCCGAGCAGTGGTTCGATCTTAAGCAAGCTGCATGTGATCGACGCCTCAAACACAACCTTGATGATGCAGATTTCCGTTTCGATTGGAGTTGCACATCTGGCAATCGCAAACTTGGCGTTGGCGTGGAGTCGACGTTGGTCACCGATGATGTTGTCCTCCTTTGGCTGGGTCACTGCACTTGTCGGTGGTTTAGCATTAGGGCTGGGCAAGAGTGGCTCGGAGCCAGAGCAAACGCTGATTCATTACGGGAGCTGGGCAATCGGCACAGGCATCCTTGGCATTCTCTTGTTTAGTAGCAGTCAACCACTGTTAACGTTGAGCGCGAAAGTTCACGGTCAGCGATTAGTCGATGGCTTTCTTTCGCTCACCGGCGTTTCTCGCGCGTTCGGAGATGTACTGAGTTATTTGCGCCTCTTCGCCTTGGGTCTGGCCAGTGCTCAGTTGGCTGGCACGTTCAACGAACTAACTTACAAAGCGAGTTGCTGTGTAGGCATTGGGAGCCTACTGGCGGTCGCTGTGGTCGTCTTTGGTCACGGTCTGAACTTTGCATTGGCGATCATGAGCGGCGTGGTGCATGGCCTGCGATTGAACTGCATCGAGTTCTTTGGATGGGGCCTGCCGGACGAAGGCTATCCTTTTCAACCATTCAACAAGAGGACGATCTAATCATGGAAACCTTTGTCATTTTGTCACTGGGCTGGGCGGGCATCTTTCTGCCTACTGCCTTGGGAGCGATCGGTAGCATCGTCGGATGCGCCCGCGCCGGTCAGGCAGCTAGCGGAGCATTGCTTGACGTCGAAGGCGGCTATGGGCGACTGGTAGGTGCGTCAGCATTGCCGTCGTCACAAACGATTTATGGCATCGTCGTCACGATGCAGTTGAATCGCGTCGTGACAATCGAAGCATCGCCGGGCCTATTTGCCGTCGGACTACTGGTTGGATTGGCATTGATATTCAGCGCTATTCTGCAAGGTTCATGCTGCGCGTCAGCGATTAATACAACGAAGTCAAAGCCGGAAGTTTTTGGACTTGCTATTGCACCGGCCGCAATTGTCGAAGGGTTTGCCGTCTTTGCATTCATCTTTGCGATGATCGTCGGCGGTGGAATTCCCGGCGGCCCGGCAAACTAAGGAGATCAACAGATGGCCAATTCGAAGGAATCTTCCGGCGTAGAGGATTTGATCGGTCGCTTGCGCGAGCAGGGAGTGGAGGCCGGCAAGGCTCAGGCTGACGAGCTGATGGAGCAAACTCGCTTGCGTGCCGAACAGCGTTTGGACGATGCAAGACGCGAGGCTGATGCGATATTGCAGAAAGCACGCGAAGAAGCCAGTCAAACGAAGCGAGCTGGCGAAGAGGCGGTGCAATTGGCCGTCCGTGACGCAATGCTTCGGCTCAAATCGGAAATGGTAGAGCAGTTCGCCGACCGAGTTCGTCGCTTGGTGACAAAAGAACTGGATGATAGCGATTTCTTAAAGCAGATGATTCTCGAAATCAGTAGACGCTCAGCGCCCCCCGTTGGCCAGCTTGCCAAACTTCTACTGCCCGAGGATGTTGTCGGCTTGGAACAATTGCGGCGTGATCCAGAGGAAGTGAAAGAGGGTACGCTCAGCCATTTTGTCGCCACCGTTACGAAAGACATGCTACGAGAAGGTCTCGAAATCGGAACTCGAGACGATCAGGTAGCCGGCATTCGTATCCGCTTGCAGGAGGAGGATATCGAGATTGAGCTGACCGACCAGGCCATCGCAGACTTGCTGTTACGGCATTTAGTTCCACGATTTCGGGCGATCATGGAGGGAATCATTCAGTGACGACATCCACAAATTACTACTCACTCGTCGCCAGTCTGCCGTACATGCCGCGCTGGTTCGATGTCGACGAAGTTCCAATCTCACGGATTCGTTTGGAGCAGCGTTTGAAAATGTTGGGAGAAAGGGACAAGAGTGTTGTCGAACAGGTGCAGGGATTCCTCCATTGGGACCGGCAAGAATCCGAACGCACCGACGAAGATGTGCAACGCGAATATACGCGGTTGATGAATTCGATCGCAAATCGGCTTGTCCGCGATATTATCAATCATCGCATGGACATCCGCACCGTCACCTGTGCGCTGCGTCGTCGTCGTTTGAGCCTCGAACCACCATCCGCTGTCGGACAGTACGTCAGTCATATTCAAAAGAACTGGCAGCACCCCGACTTTCGATTGGCTCGCGAACACACTTGGATTCCGCGAGTAAGCAAACATTTGGAATCCAACCAACCTCTGGATGTCGAACGTGAACTTCTGACTGCGACCTGGAATCGCTGGGTGAAACTCGCAGACAATTTTCATTTCTCGTTTGAAACGATTTTGCTTTACTTGGCGCGTTGGGAAATCGTCGATCGCTGGACACGACTCGATGCTGCCCCTGGACGGCAGCGTTTCGACCGCCTTCTGGCACAGACACTGGAATCTGATGGAGACGTAGCGTGACCCGACAAGTAACAACGATCGATTCGACGGTAACGGCGGTCAACGGCAATATTGTCTCGATCGAAGTACCTGACGGGAACATCGTCAAGAACGAGGTGGCTTATGTTCTGCTTGGTGATAAGCGATTGAAGTCAGAGGTTCTCCGGGTGTACGGAAATGAAGCCGACCTACAAGTTTTCGAGGATACCGAAGGCGTGAAGGTTGGCGACCATGTGGAACTGATGCATCGTATGTTGTCCGCCTCGCTCGGCCCCGGCCTGTTAGGTACCGTCTTTGATGGATTACAGAACCCACTGGAAACGCTTGCCAACCGCGACGGATTCTTTCTCAAGCGTGGCCATTACGCGGACGCACTTGATCGTCAGCACAAATGGTCGTTCGTACCAATCCGCCGTACGGGAGATCGTCTGCGCGCTGGTGATGTCCTGGGAACCGTCCAGGAACGCGGCATCGACCACAAGATAATGGTGCCGTTTGATTTGGTCGGCAAAGCCGAATTGACGTGGATTCAGGGAGGCAGCTTTGTTATCGACGAACCGATTGCCCGCATCCTTGATGGACAAGACGAACGTCCCCTGACCATGCGTCAGGAATGGCCAGTCCGCGTCCCATTGCCAGCAGACTTGTTGATGCGACATTTGGTGGAGCGAAAGTATCCGACCGAACCTCTGGTCACAACCATTCGCACGATCGACACTTTCTTTCCAATCGCTCGTGGAGGCACCGCCTGTATCCCAGGTCCATTTGGTGCCGGCAAGACGGTTTTGCAAACGTTGATCGCCCGCAATTCAGCCGTCGATGTTGTGATCGTTGTTGCGTGCGGCGAACGTGCGGGAGAAGTCGTCGATACGATCAATGAATTTTCCAAAGCGCAAGACCAGGGAGGTGGTGGTTCGCTGATGGATCGCACCGTCATCATTTGCAACACATCGTCGATGCCGGTGGCTGCCCGCGAAGCTTCCATTTACATGGGTATTACACTGGGCGAATACTATCGTCAGATGGGACTCGACGTTTTGCTTTTAGCCGACTCCACTTCGCGGTGGGCACAGGCGATGCGAGAAACGTCAGGCCGCTTGGAAGAAATTCCCGGCGAAGAAGCCTTTCCTGCCTATCTCGACTCAGCCATTAAAGGTGTCTATGAAAGAGCGGGAGTACTCAGGACCAGCGATGGTTCCACCGGCAGTTTAACGATGATCGGAACAGTCTCTCCTGCGGGTGGAAACTTTGAGGAACCAGTAACGCAATCGACGTTGGGCACCGTGAAAACGTTCCTTGGTCTGTCCTACGACCGCGCCTATAAACGATTCTATCCAGCCATCGACCCACTTCTTTCTTGGTCACGCTATCGAGAGCAGTTGCGCGACTTCCTCGATCGCGAGCTTGGTTCCGGCTGGACGGCAAACGTAGAGACATTGCTCGACTTACTTCAGCAAGCCGACGCGATCTATCAGATGATGCAAGTTACCGGCGAGGAAGGCATTTCGCTCAGTGACTTCATCATCTATCAGAAAGCACAATTTCTAGACACGGTTTACTTGCAGCAAGACGCCTTCGACCCAGTCGACGTGGCGACACCATTGGATCGACAGCAGGCAATTCTTAGATTGATCAGAGACGTAACAGAACGAGAATTCATGTTCGACGACAAAGAAGAAGCTCGCACTTTCTTTGTCCGGCTGACCAGTGCCTTTCGCAATTTGAATTACTCTGCAACTGATTCATCGGACTACGGGAAGTTCCTTGCCAGTATCCGTGCGATGTTGACTGATCGAGAAATGGGGGAATGAGTCTTTTTCCCCGACTCTTACGCCACTTGCAATGTACGTGAAGCCGAGAAAGTATTCTTCGATAGTGACGTTCGCGGTCAAGTCGTACCGTTTTGCCCGGCGTCGATAGAGCGCGATCAGTTCGTCGCGAGTAAACATGCGTTGCTCCGTTTGCGGCTCCATCGGAGAATCGAAAACGCCCGACAATGCGTCGGACTTCGGATTTTGATGCCTTTGTTCCGCCACTTCTTCCCAAAAAACCAAAATACAGGAAAAACAATCCAAAATCGGAATGATCAGCGAGATTTTCGTGAAGAAGCAAGTTGCTCGACGCATCGTATCACTCGTAGAGACGAACCAAGACGGACAAGTTTGCCAGAGCCGTCTTTATCCCAATCCCTGACAACGAGAGGTCGAAGTCATGTTATTGAAATCGGTAGCTGCTGTTTCGTTGGCTCTTGGTCTTCTCGGCGTGGCGGCATTCGCTTTGGCTGCAGATGTCGCCCCGACCTTTCCTCCAACGGCAGGTTTACAAACACAAGATGTCGAATTATCGACTGAATTTGCTCAGCCGACATGCTGCGCGAAACGCGATTACTGCTGCACCGTCAAACGCAGTTGCTGCGGCAGCTCGTACACGCTCGAACGCAACAAATGACTGCAACTGTCGTGGTCAATTCTGATTTCCGGAGGAATGGGAGGTCTCCTAGCGATCTTTCGATTCAGAAACCCACAGGTCGGGGGTGTCGTATGAAGACAGCAATATCATTCGAGTCGCATGAAATGGTCTTGAGCAGTCGCCAGATACAGGCGTCTTGCTCTCAATCTCAGCCCGAGATTGACGATCAAGCGGGGCAGATCAAAAACTTTCGTGGCCAACACTCCGTCGCGGCTGGTGAATTTGAAGGAATCGCGGAGAACGGGTTGGCAGACGTTGAGCGTCAATCGTTACACGAGCCACTTTGCTCTTGCTGCGTTATCGCCAGTGTTCGACGCAGTTGGTCGTCCAGCGGCTATGCGGTTCTCAGAGGCATCGAGGGGCGGTTCGAGGATGGCGTCCTTGTCATTCGCGGCTCGGTTTCCAGCTATTACTATAAGCAGATCGCGCAGGAGTTAGCACGAAGGATTGATGGAGTCGAGCGAATCGTCAACGAGCTAACTGTGTCCTATCGCACCACAACAAAGAGTGAGCATGACAACCAGCAAGATTGAAGCCAACGGATCACTGTCCGCTTCGGAAACCGTTGCCTATTTCTCGATGGAGATTGCACTCGATCCGGCGATGCCGACCTACAGTGGCGGTTTAGGTGTGTTGGCTGGTGACACGCTGAGGGCGGCCGCCGACTTGGGTGTTCAAATGATCGCCGTCACGCTGTTGCATCGGCAAGGTTATCTTTCACAAACGATTGATCAAGATGGCTGGCAACAAGAGTCAATCGTCGAATGGCATGTTGAAGACTATTGCCGCGAATTGCCTTCGCGTGTCCAGGTTTGCATTGAGGGACGCAATCTTTATATTCGTGGGTGGAGGTTTGACGTCGTTGGCTGTGGTGGACATGTCATCCCCGTCCTCCTGTTGGACACGGACTTGCATGTCAACTCGACCGCTGACCGAGCGCTGACGCAGCAACTCTACGGCGGTGACCAACGCCATCGACTTTGCCAAGAGGTCGTTTTGGGAATTGGCGGCGTTCGCATGCTTAGATCACTTCAGCTTGACAAACTCGTCCAGTTTCACATGAACGAAGGCCATGCGGCTTTGCTTGGGTTGGAATTGTTGGATGAGCGAGCAAAGTCTCTCGGGCGCAATACGTTCAATGGTGAAGACGTGCAGGCGGTTCGTCGTCAGTGTGTGTTTACGACGCACACTCCGGTTCCGGCTGGTCACGATCGTTTTGACTTTGATCTCGTCGAGCAAGTGCTTGGTCGATCCGATATCTTTGAAATGCACGAGGTATTCTGCTGTGCGGGCGAATTGAACATGACGTACCTCGCATTGAACCTGAGCCACTACGTCAATGGTGTTGCCAAGAAACATGGTGAAGTTTCACGCCACATGCTGGTACCCAAGGACGCGAATCATCACTACGACATAGACCACATCACGAACGGCGTTCACGTTCCAACTTGGACTGCACCGGCATTTGCTGCATTGTTTGATCGTTACTTGACAGGCTGGCGTGAAGATAGCGCCAGCCTGCGTGGTGTTTTGGCGATCCCCGCAAGCGAGGTCTGGAACGCTCATCAAACCGCTAAACTACGACTAATCGACGAAATCAATGCGCGGCAGAACCTTCAGTTCGATTCCGAGACCATCACGATCGGTTTCGCACGTCGTGCAACAGCGTACAAACGGGCGAACCTGTTAATAAGCGATCCAGAGCGTTTAAAAAGTATCGCTGCACAGACTGGTCCCATACAGATTGTCTTCGCGGGCAAGTCACACCCTCGTGACGAAGGTGGAAAACAAATTATCCAGCAGATCATACGTAGCCAAAATAAGCTCACGCCAGAAGTTAGACTGGTTTATCTTGCAAACTACGATTGGGAACTCGCTCGACTGATCGTTGCAGGAGTCGACGTATGGCTCAATTCGCCGCAACCGCCGCTGGAAGCGTCCGGTACTAGTGGGATGAAAGCAGCGCTCAACGGAGTTCCAAGTCTCAGCATTCTCGATGGATGGTGGATCGAGGGTTGTGTGGAAGGGGTCACGGGCTGGGCTTTTGGCGCTTCTACGCCTGCGGATTCCTCGGAGAGCGACCGATTCACGAACGATGCGTCTGCACTATACGAGGCACTTGAACGGACGGTCTTACCGCTGTACTACCGTAAACCTGACGAATGGCGGAGGATCATGTCCCATGCCATTGCGCTTAACGGATCGTATTTCAATACGCAACGAATGGTCCAGCAATACGTGCTAAAAGCTTACTACGAGGCGTAAATCGGACCATTGCCCCAGAGGAAATCTCACTTGCCGAAATCGATTCAGTCTCATTGTCGTCACTGCGGGACCGATATCACTCACACTGCGGCGGTTCGGCCAACAAGAGTCCCAAACTGGGAGAAGAATGACGGCACACCACGACCGCTTGGCGTCACGTGGTTAGAACACGAACAGGCTTACAACTTTGCCCTTTATGGCGGTAATGCATCGAAAGTTACTCTGCAGTTGTATCTGAAAGACGAGCTGCGCGTTCCGCACCTATCTGTGACCTTTGATCCGCTGAAGAACAAATCGGGACCGATCTGGCATTGTCGTGTCCCAATGCGCGCAGCGGGTGA
Source organism: Planctomycetales bacterium (assembly GCA_020426625.1). Classification (GTDB taxonomy): domain Bacteria; phylum Planctomycetota; class Planctomycetia; order Pirellulales; family Pirellulaceae; genus Aureliella. The sequence continues at coordinate 49,983 of JAGQPR010000004.1, read as the reverse complement.
CGCTGAATACTACGCCTATCAAGTTGACGGGCCTGTTGATGGCGCGGCCCTGCCTTGGCATGCTTTCGACCCAAAAAAAGTGCTGCTCGATCCCTACTCACGAAGCATTTTCTTTCCTGAGAGCTTCAGTCGAGAAGCTGCGAGATCATCTGGCTCCAACGCCGGTCGGGCGCCTCTTGGACGGCTGGACGTCTGTCGCTGCCCCTTTGACTGGAGAGATGAGCAACGTATTCGGCACGGTTCAGATTTGGTTATCTACGAAATGCATGTGCGCGGTTTCACGAGACACCCCACCTCTGATTTGGCTGACTGCGATCGAGGGACCTTCGCGGGCATCGTCCAAAAACTCCCCTACCTGAAAGAGCTTGGTGTTACGGCAGTTGAATTGATGCCGGTATTTCAGTTTGATCCGGCCGATGGGAACTACTGGGGGTATATGCCGCTGAGCTTCTTCGCGCCTCACCACGCTTACTCCAAAGATCAATCCTCCTGCGAGCAGCATAGCCAATTTCGCGAAATGGTTCGCGAGCTGCATGCTGCTGGAATCGAAGTGATTCTCGATGTTGTCTACAACCATACCTGTGAAGGTGACCATCAAGGACCAACTTACAGCTACCGAGGAATTGATAGTGCTACCTACTACATTGAAACTGGCAACCGCGAATCGCCTTACGCCAACTTCAGCGGAACGGGCAATACCCTCGACACTTCCAATCCAGCTGTCCGGCGGCTTATCTTGGACAGTCTGCGCTATTGGGCTAAGGAAATGCACGTGGATGGTTTTCGCTTCGACCTGGCGTCCGTGTTTTCGCGAACATCGGATGGCAAGGTTGATTTGAGCCAACCGCCGCTATTTGATCAAATTGCCAGTGACCCTGAATTGGCACATGTGCGTCTGATTGCTGAACCGTGGGATGCGTCTGGCCTGTACCAACTGGGAGCCGCCTTTCCCGGGCGCACTTGGATGCAGTGGAATGGACGCTTTCGAGACAGTCTTCAGAGGTTCGTGCGTGGTGACCGCGGGCAGATTCCCGAATTAATGACGAGAATCTATGGGAGCAGTGACCTGTTTCCAGATGACGTGTTCCACGCCTTCCGGCCCTTTCAAAGCGTGAATTACCTTTCGTCGCATGACGGTTTTACGATGGCTGACCTTGTGTCGTATAGTGAAAAACACAACGCGGCGAATGGGCAGGATAATCGCGACGGACCCAACGAGTTCAGTTGCAATAGCGGCTGGGAAGGCGACCAAGATGCTCCTCAGGAAGTGTTGGATCTACGCAAGCGGCAGGTCAAGAACTTTTGTTGCTTACTGATGCTTTCGGCCGGAACTCCCATGTTCCGCATGGGCGACGAATTCCTGCAGACCCAAGGGGGCAACAACAACCCATTCAACCAAGACAACGAAACGAGTTGGTTGGACTGGCGTCGATTGGAGCAGAATCAAGAAGTCTTTCGCTTCTTCAAACGCATGATCGCGTTTCGCAAGTCGCATCCATCCCTTGGACGTTCGACCTTTTGGCGCGACGACATTCGTTGGTTTGGTTCAGAGCTGCCCGAAGTCAACCTGTCTGCGGAGTCCCGACTTCTCGCTTATCACCTGCGTGCCGATTCGCCCAGCGGACGCGATTTGTACGTGATGATTAACGGTTCTAGCGCACAACAAACATTCAATCTGCACACGGGCGCAGCGGATGGTTGGCTCCGCGCGATAGACACGTCACTCCCCAGCCCGCTTGACATTGCAGGCCCAGGCAAACGAGTCCCACTTCAGGCAAGTGCCTACCGAGTCAGCCCACGCAGCATCGTTGTTTTGGAATACGCGGGACTCGCAACGCACAACTCCCGTTAGCCGAAAAAGGTATTTCAAAATGTACAAACTACGCTTATTAGTGCTTGCCATAAAACTGTTCTCGATACGCCGACCGCTAACTGAACCAATCACTCGATCAATCATCGATCTTTGTGCGCCAATAATCGCAAAGCGTTGAAGACGACGACTAGCGTACTGCCTTCGTGGAGGGCGACTGCGGGGCCGATGTTGAGCCCGAGAATCGTGGCGGGGACAAGGAATGCAACCATCCCGAGACTCATCCAAAGGTTCTGACGGATGATGCGGCGAGTGGCGCGACTGAGTCCGATGGCGAGTGGTAGGTGGTCAAGGTTATCTGCCATGAGGGCCACATCGGCGGTCTCTAGTGCGACATCGCTGCCAGCGGCGCCCATGGCAATGCCAACGGTGGCCGAGGCCATGGCTGGGGCATCGTTGACTCCGTCGCCGACCATGGCGACGCCCCCTTCATTTTGCAACTTCTTAATCTCAGCGACTTTGTCCTCTGGCATCAATTCGCCGCGAGCTTCGTCGAGACCAACCGCTTTGGCGACTGCATCCGCGACTTGTTGGTTGTCACCGGAAATCATGATCATTCGCTTGATGCCGAGCTCGCGCAAGCGTGCAATGGTTCGCTTGGACGCTTCGCGAGGCGTATCCATCAATCCGATGACTCCCAGATAGCGATCTGCGCGGCGGACAATCATGGTGGTGCGGCCGTTCTGCTCGAGCGAATCGACAATGGCCCGAATCTCATCAGGCATTTCGCGGCCACCCACCTCGGCAAACAAGTCATCCTTTCCAACGTGGACGATGTCGCCTTCAACGGTCGCCTGTATCCCGCGGCCCGTGATGCTTTGTAGATTGGTTGCTTCAGGAATCTCTCGCTCTCGCAATCTTTCCCTCCCGTCGCGAACAACGGCTTTGGCCAGCGGGTGCTTGCTGAGATTCTCGACAGCGACTGCTATGCGGAGCAATTCGGATTCATCGACGTTCTCCGCCGTGCGCACGTCCGTCACCTTGGGTTCGCCCTCAGTGAGGGTTCCAGTTTTGTCAAAGGCGATCGAGTCAAGGGCGCCAAGACTTTCGAGTGGTCCGCCACCCTTAACCAAGATGCCTCCGCGAGCTGCACGTGCTACTCCACTGAGCACGGCGCTCGGTGTGGCGATCGCGAGTGCACACGGACTGGCCGCAACCAACACTGCCATCGCTCGATAAAACGAAGCGCTGAAACTTTCGTCTATGACCAGTGGAGCAAACAGCAACAACAAGACGCTGATAATGACGGCGGGAACAAAGTATCGCTCGAACCGCTTGGTGAACTGTTGCGTCGGTGAAACTCGTGTCTCCGCTTCGCTAACCATCGTAACGACTCGAGACAACGTTGATTGTGAGGCGAGCTTGCTGACTCTAATTTCAAGCGAGCCCGATTGATTGATAGTACCCGCGAACACTCTATGCTCCGGAGGCAAGTTGTCTGGATCCTTTGCCGCCGTCGTTTCGTCCGATACCGCTTGTTTGTCAACCGGCACACTCTCGCCCGTGATTGGAGCTTGGTCGACGCTCGACTCGCCCGATACCACAAATCCGTCTGCGGCAATGCGCTCATCGGGTTTGACGATCACGACGTCACCTATGACCAACTCGTCGACAGAGACTTCGGTTTCACTTCCGTCGCGCCGAACACGTGCGACTCGTGGGGCCAGCTCGGAGAGAGCTTCGATGGCCTGCTTAGCTCTGCCCATCGCGTAGCCTTCGAGCGCGTGACCGATGCTGAACAGGAACAACAGCAACGCACCTTCGGCCCACGCACCCAACGAAGCCGCACCGGCGGCGGCCACGAGCATCAGGAAGTCGATCTCGAATTTCCCTGACCGAAGTTTCTCAATTGCTTCCGTTACCGTGTAATAACCGCCAAAAAAATACGCAGCGATGAAGCAGCCCAGCGGAATCCAAGTTGACAATTCGATAAATTGGCCGAGCAGCCAGCCGACAAGCAAGAACACGCCACTCAGGATGGCGAAAATCAATTCCGACTTTGGACCAAAAATCCCGCCATGGGCATGGTCGTGGCCTGCATGCGAGGGTCCCTCATGGTCACCGCTTGGTTTCTCAGCCTCATGATCATGCTCCTGAGGCTTGCGGGACCAAGCCGCTAGTACCCGCGCGATCTTATCTTCGTCTGTAATCTCGCGATCAAACTCGACGCGCACTGTACCATCGGATGCGACGACAGCTTCCAGCACGCCCTCCAGACGCACTAGTCGCGATTGAATGGCTGAGGCCCTGCCTTCGTGCATCGACTCGACTCGCCGTATGACGTGCCCGTAGTGACGCTCCAGTTCTGCTCCAGCGCGCTGCGCAAATTCGCGTACCTCAGACAACGAGACTTTGCTTGCGTCATAATGAATGCACAGACGATCAGGCCCCTGCTGCGGCTCATTGGAAACATGAGCGTCATCGATCCCCACCTTACTGCGAAGCAATTCGGTCAAACGTCCCACACACGCATCTTGCGCATTAGGGACGTTGGGAATCAGTAACGTCAGGTCAAGCTTGACTTTCTTCACGTTAATCATCTGACTATCTTAGTGTGCGTGGCCGCTGTGATCGTGGTCATGCTTGATCTCGCCGCGATAAGGAGTTCCACCAATTGTCACGCTAAGTTTTGGCGATGCGGATTCTTCATCAAGATGTCCAGCCAATTCCGCATCAGCTAGAGTGAATCGAGATGACTTTCCGCTTGGATCGCCTTGCTCAGGACTTGCAAGTAGCTTGAACTGCTCGGGCTTTCCATCGTGCAAAATGTTAATAGTAAGGTCACTGGAATCAACAGGCACCGCTTTCTTGGCAGTGCTATCTAACACATAGACAGTGACCGATGCAGCGTCGTGAGTGACTTCGACATGATACTCTTCGTTACCGAGTTCTACGAGCGTTCCATGATGCGGTCCTTCCGACGGGTGAGCATGAACGTCTACTGTGGCCGGTGGCGCACCATCTACCGCTACAGATGAATTGCCTGCGGTCGAAGGTGCATTGCCGCCGCAACCAGGACTAGTTAGAAAGAACCCGCCGCAAAGAACGAGGGCTAGAGAATGAACACGCATAATTGTCTCCAAAGTGAAAGTGAGAAACTCAAACAGTTACCATTGACTAGTGTTCATGCCTTGCTTCGAATCCGTTTTGTTTCAGCCAGTTTGTCCACTGGCCTGCGGCAGCGTGATCGGCTAGGTGAATGTCTCGCCATGTAGGGGCGCGGAATCGAATGTCCGAGTGGCCCTGGTGCTTTTCGACTACCACGTCGCAGCCAATTCTCTTGAGCTGGTCGACTAACTGTGCTTCCTCAGGCGAGCCATTACCGTGGATTTGCTTCCACGCCACCAGCCTGAATTCGACTGCCTCTGGTCCCGCGCCAAAGGCGGGGTCGATATGGCTGTGCGAGACATCAAAGCCAGACGCTGCAAGCCAGCTCGACCATTGGTCCGCCAACTTGTGATCGGCAACCTCGAGTGTTTTCCAGTTCGCGCAGCGATAGCTCAAATCGATATGCCCTGCGTGACTGCCTTGCTTCATCTCGCAACCCAACTTCTTGACTGTCTCCGCATGCTGAGCTGCCTTCTGCGCGTCGTCGAAGTGGATTGTCTTCCATTCAGGCAATTGGAATGCAAGGGTCTCGCCCGAATGAGCATGATCACCATGCGCATGGCCTTCATGAGCATGGTCGTGAGCTTGAGCTGAAGCATTTTTGCCAATAGTCGCAACGGTTCCTGCTACCATTACCAAAGTAAACATTGTGGAAATCCAGGACTGTATTTTCATCATTCTCTCCGTAAAACTAGAAACAGGGGGACTCAGAAACAATCGATTTACGACGATGTGACTGCTGTTGCAACTGTCGATCTTGCAGCGAGTGCATCGCCATGTTCTTTAGGACCACTTCGATCCTTCAATTCTTCTTCAAGTTCAATCTCGTCTTGTGAATGGTGCACGACTTTCTCGGCAGCTTTCATGCCAAACAGCAAGAACAAGGCGGGTCGCACCAGGAAATCCAACGCAGTGGAAGTCACCAGTCCACCAAGGATTACGGTCGCAACGGGATATAGAATCTCTTTGCCTGCTTCGCCCGCAGATAGCACGAGCGGTACGAGGCCAATCCCGGAGGTAAGTGCTGTCATTAAGACAGGAGCCAATCGCTCAACTCCAGCGCGGACGACCATTGATTTTGTAAAACTTTCACCTTCATGTTCCACAAGATGCAAATAGTGCTGCAGCAGCAAAATACCATTGCGCGAAGCGATACCTGCTAGCGAAATGAATCCGACCATCGCGGCGATCGTCAGGGTCTGCCCGGTGAGGACCAAAGCAGCGACAGCTCCAATGAAGGCCATTGGCAACGCGGCCATGACTTGCAATGCCAAGTTTGCAGACCGGAACAAGGTGTAGAGCACCATGAACACGCCGAGCAGCGAGATCATGAACAGCACACCGATGATGCGACTGGCCGACTGCTGGCTCTGGAATTGGCCACCAAACTCAACAAAATATCCGGGTGGAAGTGTGTCTGTGATCGGCTTGATGATATTCTGAATATCTGTCACTACATCGACGACGCCGCGATCGGCCACATTGCACTGAATGACGACGCGCCGGCGAACGTTTTCACGATTTACTGTATTGGGTCCACCCGCTTCATAGATCCGAGCCAAAGCAGACAGCGGCAGTGTTCCGCCCTCCGGCAATTGCACCGAGAGTCGCTTCAATTGCTCGATGTCCTCACGGTAATCTTCTTTCATGCGCACAATCAAATCAAACGTACGCATGCCGTCAAGCACTTCCGAAACGACCTTGCCATTCATCGCTGTCTGGATGTACTCGTTGACGGCGGCGGCCGTTAATCCATATTGGAGCATACGGTCACGGTCGAGCTCAATTCGCAATTGCGGGATAATGACTTGAGGTTCGATCAATGCGTCCGCGACACCGGGGACAAGCTCCATCTCGGCCTTGATTTGCTCAGCTTTCTGTCGCAAGAGATCAAGGTCGTCGCCATAGACCTTAATACCCACCTGCGCTTTTACGCCAGAGATCATGTGTGAAATCAAATGTGCGATCGGCTGCTCGACGGCTGTCACAATCCCCGGAATGTCCTCCATGGCCTCGCGGATTTCCGTCAACTGCTCCTCGCGCGAGCGGGGTGATTCTGGATCGAGTTCGATAATTATCTCGCTCATGTTCACTCCCTCAGCGTGCTCGTCTAACTCGGCACGTCCGGTACGGCGGGCGAAGCGCTGAACATCGTCAATCTGCATGAGCGATTTCTCCACCGTCTGCGCAATCGTATTCGAGGCAGCCAGCGATGTTCCAGGCGGAAGCACAACGTTGAGTTGGATAGTCCCTTCGTTAAAGGGCGGCAGGAAGTCTTTTTCGAGTCGTGACAGAAAGATGGCCGCGAGGCCAACTAACAGAAGTGTCACGGCTATGTTGAATCTTGGTACGGCCAAGCTGAATTCGATGACTTTTGACCCTAACCACTTGAGTCCACGAAGCACCACGCCGTCCCTCTCATGGCCGCTTCCTTTACTAAGTCCCAGCAACCAATACGAAAGCACGGGTGTTACAGTTAGCGAGACAATTAAAGAGGAGAGGATTGAAACAATGTAGGCAATGCCGAGCGGCGCAAATAATTTGCCTTCCATTCCTCCGAGTGCAAACAACGGGATGAAGACGAGAACGACGATCATCGTTCCGAACACGATCGAACGCCGAACTTCGGTACTGGCACGAAACACCACCAGCAGCGGATTTAATGGGCTACCCGCGATGCGATTTTCCTTGAGCCGTCTGAAAATATTCTCGACGTCCACGATGGCATCGTCGACCAATTCACCCATGGCCACGGCAATGCCACCCAGTGTCATCGTGTTGATCGAGAGCCCAAACACAGCAAACACGATCGCCGTCATGACAAGCGAGAGCGGAATGGCCGTCAGCGTGATGAACGTGGTTCTCAAGTTCATCAAGAATAGGAATAGAATGATTACGACTAAAATGCCGCCATCTCGCAACGCTTCCACCACATTTTCAATCGCACGGTCGATAAACGTTTTCTGCGAGTAGACTGGCATGACCTGAATGCCACTAGGTAGCGTGGGTCGCAGTTCCTCAATCGCTTGCATGATCGCATTCGTCACACTGCGAGTATCAGCACCGGGTTGTTTGTTGATGGTCAGCACGACTGCCGGACCGCCAGACCAGGTTGACTGAGATTCAGCGTCCTCTGCTTCAACTCTGACAAATGCTGAACTGTCACCACGTTTGACCTGTGCTCCCTCGATGACCTGCGCTATCTGGGAGAGCAGGACCGGCCGACCATCACGAATGGTGACTGGCACTTTTTGCAGTTCGTCGATCGACTTCAGCCGACCTAGCGACCGTACCAACAGCTCATTGGGGCCTTGGCGGTCAAGATAGCCCCCAGTACCGTTCTCGTTGCTAGCCGCTACCGACGCTTCGACCTGTTCTAGGGTGACGCCGAACCGCAGCATGGCATCGGGATCAACTAGAACTTGAAACTGCTTGCGTTGTCCCCCCATCGTAAAGACTTGAGAGACACCTGGAATGGTAAGCAAACGTTGCCGCACGACCCAGTCTGCCGTCGTCCTTAGGGACATAGTGTCCACGCTGGGGTCATCGCTCCACATGCCGAGCATGATGATCTGCCCCATGATGGACGAGATCGGAGCCAACTGGGGAGCAACTCCCTTTGGCAGCCGGTCCTGCACCATTTGCATTCGTTCCGCCACGATCTGTCGGTCTGTGTAGACATCCGTGCCGTAAGCAAATTCGACATAGATTACGGATATACCAACACCAGACGAGCTACGCACGGCTTCAACACCATTCGCACCGTTCATGGTCGTTTCGATTGGAAAGGTGATGAGTGACTCGACTTCCTCAGGGGCCATACCTGGGGCTTCCGTCATAATCACCACGCGTGGCCGATTCAGGTCAGGAAACACGTCGATCGGCATCACCAGAATCTGCCATGTACCGTATCCGATGAAGAACAGGGCGACGGCTATGGTGAGCATCCGCTGGCGTAAGGCAAATCGTATTACTGCGTTCAACATGGTTTGATTCCGTTCTAGTGGTTATGCCCAGCGTGTGGATCAGCCCCACCACCCGATTTGTTTTTGATCGCCATTTGCATCTGATGCGCCGACTTGAGCGCAATAACATCGCCAGGGAAGATTGACCCATCGTTGGCAACGACCGCAGACGTTTGGTCGCGGTGCTTAACGTGTACAGGAACACGCGAAAAATTAACTCCGTTTTGTTGGAATACGTACCAGTCAGCTCCCTCTTGGACGACGGCGTCAACGGGAACAACGATTTGGTTTTCCCATTGTTCAACCGGTACTCTTAGCTCAAGTCGTTGGCCCACGCGATAATTCCAAGAGAGATGTCGCTGTCCCTCTGAGTTCGTTTCGTCTCTCATTACTTGGTTGGGTAAGTCAACGAAGAACGACAGAGTGCGAGAATCTGGATCGATTGAGTTACCGACGAAAGCTAATTTCAAGCTAGTGACACTGGTAGCGCCCGACACTCCAGGAAACACCGCGTCGACGGTCCAGCCCCGCTGGGCCGCGTTGGCAATCACCGGAACATCTTGTTCAAACGCCTTCCCCTCGATAAATAGCTCCGCATAGTCGGAGAGAGCACATAGCTTTTCGCCCGCCATAACCGCCTGGCCCTTGTGGACCTGGAGATCCTCGATCACCAACGGCTTGTGATTCTCTGATTCTTGCAAAACAGCCATTCCCGAACTAGTCAACGAGACGGGGCGATACGGATTCTGGCTCAGGCGTAATTCTTCGCTCTCGTCGTGGTGGTCGATGTCGGGAGCGATGACCTTCAGATCACGTAGCAGCTTGCCGTCGTTTCCAATGGCATCGACCTGACGATCGGATAGACCATGCAAACGCAAGGCCTCACGAAGTGACCGTAGATGGGCTTCCAGCTTTTCTTTGGCGTAGCGTCTCTCTAACAGTGATTTTCCTGAAATGGCCCCAGACTGCGTTGCCTGTTCGAGCCGTGTTATCTCGCGGTTTTCAACTTCGAGTTCACTCAGAGTTTTTAAATAGAGAGTTTGCGTTTCGACGAGGTCTTCATAGGTCAATCGGATCTCGAACAGTAGCTCGCCTGGCAAGACCGCCTCGCCTGTAACCGCGTGCACGTGCGTCACGACGCCATTGAGCGGTGAGGCCACAACGATCTGTGAGCGACCTGGCTTGGGAACGATGACTGCAGGCACTGTGATCGCGCGACTGTAGGTTGTGAGTTCGACGGGTTTCAAATATTCGTCGGTAAGCCCCAAATTCAATCGGGATTGCGGCGTCAGCATGAGTGAAGTTGCTTCCACATTGGGCGCACCACCAACGTGCGGGTCGGAACTCTCTTCGCCAGCGGGAGCCTTGCGTCGTGAAATCAAGGTGTGGTCAATCCACTTCGAAAGCGGCGGCCACCACATCGAATAGGTGACGCCGGCAGCAATCAACAGAGCTATGCCAACAACGATCCGAATCGACGACCAAGGCAGTTTTGGGAGTTTCCACTTCATTGAAAGCATCCTTCAAGGTCAACGGAGTACATTCCGGCTGTTACAACGAACCGGTGGCGTCCCACGAATTTGCAAACGCAAGCGAGAATCTCGAATGCTTGCAGCACGGGGATTTCGGAACGCGCAGCATCGAGGTCAGATGCAGTGCGAGCGGACAATACAAAGAAGCTTAGCCATTGCCACTAAGCGAACGAAAGAATGGCTCAGATCTGCCACGATTGCAGAAGAGCGCAGCACGCAACGGACGACTGCCCGGCGGTTGAAATAGATTCGCTGCGTAAACCACCAACATGAGCTCGGCCCATGTCAAAGTCTACGACTGAGCTGCAAAGCGAAAACAGGGGCAACGAACTGCAATGAGCATCCCAATCGACTGAAGCTGAGCTGCTTGCCATATACGTACAGCGAACTTCACTGCAGCCATGCGAATGATCGCACGGGCTTTGCGGGGCACTATGAGAAGCACCTAAATAGTCGACAGCGTTCGAAACAAGTTGGCTCGTTGTGTGCTCGTGATTGGACTCACAATCGTGTTCGCCGTCGTGAGAGGCTTGGCAATCCGCGTGTCCAGCCATTTGATCGTGCATTGCATGCGAACAACATTCATCAGATCCAGAATGCTTATGATGGCCACAGCACCCAAATACCGCGTGCGTCGCAAACGCGACGAGAGTCAGTATGTGAGTGAAGTTGGCGAACACTGAATTATCCTGGAACAACGGTAAGGGTAGGAGTCAGCGGAATTATCCGCATACTTGATCATCGGGTCAACGGCATTGTTTCTACATTTTTTCTGAAGATATGGGCGGGAAAGAACCAGCCCCTTAAGTGGTCACCGCTTCTTTGTGACGATGACCGCTAATGGAGAATCTATCGGGCCTTTGCATTCATACGAATTCTTTCACCTCGCGTTGTCGCCCTAATGATGGCCGAGCAAGTAATGCCCTGGATGCCATGAATGATGCGAATGCGTCGGCTGACCATAGTAGTTGTTCGAGTAGTTCGTAGTGGTCCGTGGAATTACAACTTGACCATAGCCATTTCCGCCGCCATAAAGCCCACCGCTGGGTGCATAGGACTGAACGGGCGAGCCATAACCCGAGTAATACTGGTTTGGACTTGGCACCGCGAATTGATGACCGTGGTGGAAGTTCTGATGATGGCCATAGCCACTTTGCACATAGCCCTGGTGCACCATCCCATGCTGCCCATAGCCAGGGTGCTGCGCATTTGCCTGCTGAGATCCAAACAAAAGCCCAAGACAGACAACTGACAAACCAAAGACGTTTTTCATTGAAATCTTCCAAACTAACAGCATGCCGAATTTTGAATGAGAAGTGTTCTCATCAACTGGCTCCTCTTTACTGTGCATATGACGTGCCATGTACCAGATCCATGCAATCATCACTGCTTGCATTCTTTGGTTGTTGTCAAAACTACCTTTTCCGCACTCAAATCGATAGCGCAAAACGAGAAAGGCCGCGACACTAGGCCGCTCAAAACTGGCGAAGCTTACTCACTATGAGGAGTTGACAGCCGTTAAATCCATGCTCAGAGTAGTATTGATGTTGGAAGCAGTTTTGGCTGCATAGGATCCGAAAGTCAACTCTTGGGAGTATCGCGATGAAGGTACTAATTGCTACGTATGCCATTTGTGTGATTGCAAGTATTGGACCAGGAATTGCACGTGCGCAGCACCTTCATCAGCACGGAAATCACTTTGACGTGCATCAAAACGTTCCGCACGGGCATGACGCAGCGGGACATCTCACCGATGGTTTTGGGCACCATATTGATGGTGACGGACGCCACACTGGAGCGATCGGAGTCTATGAGAATGGAGCGTACGACCGTGGTTGGAATTCCCATCCGTCCTACTATGGCACTCCAACATATATCAGCCCGTCATACTCGGTTCCAGCGTATGCATCCCCTTCTTATTATTATTCGGCGCCGAACGCCTACCTAACACCTAACTATTCAACGCCTAACTTTCCGCAAGGCTCGTCTGTCGTGACTTCGCCACCGCCGGCTACAGTAGGCGGCACCACCGTCGTGAACAAGATTCCTGTTCCCAACGTAAATCAGATTCCAGGCATAGGTTCGCAGCTTGGTGGATCTACCGTATTACGCAATCCACGCGAGAGTGGAGGCGCGATCAGCTACTCGCTCAACAACTACTCATACACGATCAAACCTGGCGAAATTCAGCGGTTACAAGCAGATCGCAATTGGATTATCAAGTTTGACAACGGCTTGGGCAGATCGATTACTTATCGTTTGGAATCCGGCAACTACGAATTTACAGTTTCCCCTCAGACAGGCTGGGATGTAGGCCGAAGCATCGAAGCTCAAAGCCCCGTACCACGGGCTAATGTGCCGCCGAACTTGCTGCAAAACACAATCCCAAAGAGTTCACTTGGAAGCGCACCACCGCCAGTTACCATTGACAACTAGCGTGGTTGGAAAACCTCGACGCTGGTGGCGGTATTCAACTCTTACGCTGTTCACTCACCTATTGCTGGCTGAACGTCAGGCCACGTAGGCTGTCGTCACCGCTTTGGTCAATGACCGCATCCAGAGCACCGGTAAGCACGTATCCGTCGACTTTGGATTTCGCTTGGGCAAGCTGCGATTGCGCTAGGACGTATTGCAAGTTGGAATCGAAATAGGTTCGACGGGATACTAGGACTTGCACAAAGCTCGTTTCTCCAGCTTTGTACGCAACTTCTGCCAACTCTAGCGATTCCTGAGCGCTGGGAAGAATCTCCTGCGAGTACTTGGAAACGGCTGCAAGCGACGAATCGAATTCGCGTGACACAACAGCTAAACGAGCTTTAATCGCGTTTTGAATTCGCTCCGCGTCCATGACTGCACGGCAATACTCGGCTCGAGCCGCCGCTATATTACCTTGGTTCTTATTAAAGACAGGGATTGGCGCGCCGATCTGAAAATTTATCAAACCGGAGTTGGTTCCATTGTCTACACCTGCGGCCAACTGAGCGGTGACGTTGGGTATCGCTTGAACACCCTGTCGTTGTAGATTCGCGCGGGCACGACTGATGCGAGCTTGAGCTGCCTGGTACTCAGGGCTGGCGGAGATCATGGTCGCACTCAATCCATTCCAATCAAGTAGCGCTTCTGATTTCGGCAATTCTCCCAGCAAAGTTCCTGACGCCAATTCCGGAGAGCCCGCAATTGCCGCTAGCTCTCTCCAGGTTGCGTCGAAGGTCACTTGAGCCTGTTGCAATGCCAAATCTATTTCGTTCTTTTGAACCTTGGCTTGCAGTACATCAACTTTTGAACCCTCCAAGGCCTGTTTGCGCAATTCGGCGAGTTCGAGTCCCTTGTCGGTAACCGACCGGAAGTTCTCAATCAGTTCGACTCGACGCTGGGCAGCCAACGCTTCGTAAAACTTAACGCGAATATCAGTCGCAACTCTAAGTTTTTGTGTTTCGAGCTCGAACAACTGGGATCTAAGTGCTTCATTCTGCACGTTTCGATTGAGGGCTAGTTTATTTCCAGTGATGATCTCTTGCTCGATAAAGGCAGTATGTTGGTCGGTGCCACGGTCTGCCAATTGTACTGCTTGATAACCAACAATCGGGTTTGCTCGGAGTCCAACCTGAGTACGGAAGCCTGCCGCCTTCTGAGTAGTGGCAGCCAACTCGCGAATCGTCGGATTGTTCGAATAGGCCAGCGATTCGAAGTCGCCAAGAGTCATAGCGGGCTGCGTTTCATCGATACCCGAAATACTGCTGTTGGGTGCGACGATAATCGACTCTGGGAAGTTCGCCTGGCCGTTCTCAACTTCGTCCAGATAGGAAACCGTCGTGACTAGACTGTCACTGGTGGGCTTCGTGGACTCGCGACTGGGATTATCAGACGACGCTAGCGACATGTTGGTCGCGTGGCCTACGCGACTCGTCGCGCAGCCACTCGAATAAAGCAAAAGCAGAACGCAGGTGGTAACCGCATAGAATTTGGTAACGGGTGACATGAATTACTCGCTTCGAAACAAAGACGTAGGATTGGCACAAAGGTCCAGTAACGCATTCCTGTCTAAATCCGAAGCGGTATCGTATGCTTGGACGGCGATAGATCGCGCAAGTCCATCGACGGATAATATTGTGGCGATTCAACGCAAATCCAGTCGGCACTGGGCGAGCATGCAATGAATCCGCATGGACAAAGTTCGTTGCTTACCATCGACTTGAGCACTAAATGTCGTTTTGCATGACATAGCATGCACGAATCGTGTTCATGTGGCGCTGGTGAACATGACTTTTTCGAATCAGCTTCGCCACCGTGACAGCACGGACATGCATCAGGGCTCGATTGAGACCTGAGAGTTGAATCGAGGGGTGACTTAGCGCAGTGGCAATGCGGAAAAACTTCGAACAGCAATAGCAGCCCGACGAGTACCCATGCGAAAGGTGATTTGTAGCCATCCATGGCATACCACTCTGTTAGATAATGCTATCACTCAAGTAGCTTTGCCCTCCTGGCTCAGCCATCGTCACTTGGAATCGGCAGGTTCGACCTTCGAGAATTTCCCTAAAACCCGACTTGCAAAGAATTGGCGAGGACATTCGATGCACTACGGCGCCGATGCGGCAGAATCGTCAATGTCACTGGCGTGCAAGTGTCAATGCAAGCAATCGCCGGTCGGATCAACTCGTAGTTCGGTTTTATGGAAGCGATTCCGCATTGACGTCGGCCGTGATCAAATCATAGAACGCACAATGGCCTTCGAAAGAGCAAGAATTCCAATGGCCACGGCAATAGAGTTAGCTGGCGTGCCTTCCGCAGCCACTCAAGATCCATATACTACTAAGTCGATGACAAATGTGTGCGTCGGCCAATGCTCAATTGCCAGCAATAGTTGAAATGCGTTTCTCCTTGAAAACGGTTCTTCGATGATTACCCGGTACGACAAGCCGATTCCCAAACCAGTCATCGTATGGCTGATGGCGATCGTGCTTGCGCTACCATCGCCAAGCTTTAGTTGTTGCCCCTGTTCGCACGACGATTTACGACTTGATCGCGATTGTTGCAATAGCGCTAGTTTGGCACCATGGACGAACGCAATTGATTGTTGCGATTGCGAGGCCACCGACGATTGTTGCTCAGCGCCTCATTGTCGATGCCTTGATAATTGCGCATGTCATCGTGCGTATGGCAGCCGCGTAAGTGTACTGCAGAGACTGGTCGCCGACGAGGATTCGTCCACAGATAGCGTTATTCAAAACGGTCCCTCCGTTCGGCTTCGTGAGGCTTGCAAGCAGCTCGCTGTCGATACTTCTGCATCCGAGACCACATCGGCGCTTGAACGCTGTATCGGTCTTTCCCGATTTCAACTCTGAACCTGCACTGCCGAGAGCTTCGCGATCAAACTTGATCCGCTGCTCTGAAATCCTGTGCTTCCAGTTTCCACAACTGTTCAGATTTGTCTTTGCGGGAGTTCTCTCTATGTTAAATGATACTATGCAACTTCGTACCTCGGTGGTGAAGCCTCAGTTCAACCACTTGGAAGGTCGATCGTCACTGTCACCTAATTCAATTTCTTGTTGTGGATTAGCTTACCAGCGTGTGCTGATCATCGAATATCGCGACGACCACTATGTTGACCTCAAAGAGCTTTTTGAGAGCTACGGATGCCAAGTCTCGCGTGCGGCAAGTAGTGATGTTGTCTCGGCGGAGGCAAGAATTTTCTCCCCGGACCTCATACTCGTTTGCGAGCGAATGCCCGGGGAAAGTGGGTGCTTGATCGCATGTAAATTGAGATTCGGCCGTTTAAAGCAGCCAATCTGGCTTTACACAGCTACGGGGCAACACGATTGCACAGACTGGCAAGAATTGAGCGGTATCAATGACGTCTTTTTCTACGCAGGTAGACTCGGACGACTTCGCGAACTCCTGCAACGACGGCTTAAGTCATGTCCGCTAGTTGGTCGCCCAGCTTGACGATGCCTCTGCCTGGAAACCAGCCTGAGCGTGTCCAAAACTAGGAAGTAGACGCATGTCGTCAAAGCGAATGCAATGAGACATCACATTGACATCCTTCAACATTGCACCAGCCTTCGTCATTGCAGGAAACGCCGTGAAATATGAGGTTTTCCTGCCAAGGGGTTCAACGGCACTGCACTTGCACCAAATGACAACAGTCTTCCCTTCGAAAAAAACTATTGAACGAGCCAGTCTAAATGCGCCGAATCATCCCTGCTACCGGACTCCTTATCGTCGGCTTCGCTTTGACAGCGACATTGGCTTATGCTCAGTATTACGGGCACTACGACTACGTTCATGTAAATCATGAGCACCATGCACACTACGATCACGGGCTTCACCACGGTGGACACAGCAATCACGGTGACTACCACGGTGACTACCACGCTGGCTATTACGCGCCAGACCATTTGAACTACCCAGTTCATCCGCCTACCTACGTGTACGCTGCTCCTATTTATGGTGAACCAGTGTATGTCGATTCGATAGGCAGCGATTACGGCTGTCTCAATTCAGGCTACTGCTCCCAAGCCCCGAACGATTTAGGTCAGCAATACGCGCCGGTGCCATTGCATAGCCAACAGGATGGTTTTGCCTACGGGCCAACGCGAGGCTTGAACGATCCGTCACACGACGGGCATGATCACTCAGGACACAATCACGCCGATCACACTCATTCCAATCTCGGCAACGCCTACGCAACTCCGTCGGATCCGCAGGACCGTAGCCACGTCCCCGCCCCTCCTTCCCTGGATCAATTCCCTCAATTCCAACTGGCGCCCCAGCAGCAGCCCAACAGCTATTCCGGCATTCGCCCGAACTCCCCCGACTCCTCACCAAGCCTACCAAAAAGCAGTGAAGCACCCATTCGAATGGACGGGCCCCCACCTCAGCTTTGAGGTAGAGCTTATTGTTTTCCACATTGCACGCTCAGCTATTACCGTAATCGTCGCTCAGCAATCGGAGACCGTTAGCGATTACCAACAACGACGCTCCCATGTCGGCGGCGATGGCTGCCCAGAGCGATGCGTAGCCGGCGAAGGTGAGGATCACAAATACTGCCTTCACCGCCAGAGAAAAGGCGATGTTCTGGCGAATGATGTGGAGCGTTCGCCGTGAATGATGAATCAGCCAGGGGATTTTGGAAAGGTCGTCGGACATCAACGCAATGTCGGCGGTTTCAATCGCGGCATCGCTTCCAGCAGCTCCCATTGCAATACCCAACGACGCTCGCGCCAGTGCCGGCGCATCGTTAACTCCATCACCGATCATCGCAACGTGCTCATACTTGGCGACAAGATCTTCGACCGCACTGACTTTGTCTTCAGGTAATAGCTCTGCGCGTACTTCGTCAATGCCCGCTTGTTTTGCGATTGCGTTTGCCGTCCCCTCGTTGTCGCCGGTCAGCATGACAAGGTGTTCGATACCGGCGGCATGAAGCTGATTCACCACTTCACGAGATTCTTCGCGGATTGCGTCGGCGAGCGTGATGAAGCCGCAAACGTGATGATCATTTCCGATCACCACGACGGTTCGTCCGGCTTCTTGCATCGCTTCGAGTTGCTCATGCACTTCCGGAGTCTCCTGCCCACGCTGCTCCAGATAGCGATGGGAGCCAAGCCAATAGGTCTTGCCATTGAATCTTCCCAAAGCGCCTTTGCCTTGGATAGTCGCAAACTCATCCGCTGCCGCAATCGTCATGCCCCGCCGCTCTGTTTCTTCCACGATTGCGCGGGCGAGCGGGTGATTGCTGTTCTGTTCCAATGCTCCCGCGCGGGCAAGCAGTTCTTCGTCATCGTGACCGCCCAGGGGCACCACATCTACAACGGCGGGCCGGCCTTGGGTCAGCGTACCGGTCTTGTCCATTGCGATCGCACGGAGACGTGCAGGTAACTCGATGAAGATGCCACCTTTGATGAGAACGCCGTTGCGAGCCGCTGCCGCCAGCGCCGCAACGACACTGACCGGCGTTGAGATCACGAGCGCGCATGGGCAAGCAATCACCAACAACACCAGACCGCGATAGAGCCAATCGGACCACTCGCCTGACAACGCAAGCGGCGGAACGACGATGATTAGCACCGCGGCAATCATCACGACCGGCGTATAAACAGCCGCGAACTTCTCAACCCATTTCTCGGATGGAGCACGCTTCGAGCTTGCGCTTCCCACCATCTTGATGATCCGCGCCAACGTCGTATCGTCCGCAGCTTTTGTGCTCGCGATTTCAAGCGATCCGTCGCCGTTGATGGTCCCGGCAAAGACTTCGTCCCCAACGCCTTTCTCGACCGGCACACTCTCGCCGGTGATGGGAGCCTGGTCGATACCGCTGGTACCCAAAACGATTCTTCCGTCCAACGGGATCTTTTCGCCGGGACGGACAATTAGCGTAGAACCAATTGCAACGTCAGCGGGCGCGACGTCCGTTACATCCCCCGCCTCGCCCCGGACATGAGCGATAGGCGGAGACAAATCCATCAGTGAGGCGATGGCCCGACGAGCTCTACCCACACTCCACGATTCGAGCAGCAGCGATAGCGAGAATAGGAACGCGACGGTCGCTCCCTCAAACCACTCGCCAATCAGCGCTGCACCGACGACGGCAACCGTCATCAGCAGGTTCATGTCGGGGCGCAGAGACAATGCGGCTCGCCATGCCTTGGGAAGTACCAAGCTAAGACCGGCAATGATTCCGACCACGTACAATAAAACGGCCGCAAGCGGAAGCGACTCGCTGGTAACGCTCGTTCCGCGTGATAGCATTAGCTGCGTGACCAGGCCGGTAACGCCAAACACGCCGCTGACGGTCGTCAGCATGGTTCGGCGATGCTGCGACCAGAAGGACGATTCGCGCTCAGATTTGGCATCTTGCCATGGCTCCGCTTTCAAACCTGTGCGCTCGATCGCAGCCAATACATCGGCTAGCTTCACATCCAGCGAAGAAATGTCGATTGACAGTTTGCCGCCAATCAAATCGAAGCCAAGCCGATCTTCATCTTCCAGCAACGGTATGAGTTCTCGCTTAAGCACCGAGACCTCCTCAGCGCAGTCCATTCCATGAATCCGCAGTTCGATCGGGCTACTTTTCGCGTCAGTCATTCGTTCGTCTTCATTGTTACTGATTCTCGTCTGGATCAGCAGGAGAGCTTCCTGACGAGTCAACTTCGCTCAGAGCCGCAATTAGCTCCGATTCGGATTTCTGTCCAACCAAGCGTTCAACTTCGACGCCATTCCGAAAGATCAATAAAGTCGGATAGCTGTGGATACCATACTTTTCTTTGATAAATGGGTTTTCGTCGATATTGAGTTCCGCGACCTTGGCTTGACCAGTCAGTTTTTCAGTGACCAGTCGCAACGTTGGTTTCATTTTGATACACGGCTCACACCATGGTGCCCACATATCGACCAATACCGGAAGATCCGACTCGATCACCTCCGTTTGGAAATTCGCATCGGTCAACTGGACAGGTCTGATGCTATTCGCATGTGAATCATCCAATGGTTGTTGTGCAACGCGAGAATCACATCCCATTTGGAGAACCGCAGACACGGATAGCAGCAGGGCTATTGGGAGCTTGGCAGACCAGTTCATGATAGTCGTTCCGGCATTGAAAGTTTGACGTGTCGCTGAGGCGTTGCGCGAGCTGACCGCTATGTCAGAAACAGGCGACGCCCCAGCCACTACGTCGGGCGGTCTTATTCCTCCGGTTGAGGAGGTTTGCGACCTGTCTTGGCCTCATACACGGCCGCGAACTTGTCGAAGCGTTTGGGACCGCAGATAAAGCACTGCGACTCTGGGCGATCGTGTTCGTTGCACCAATCACCGTCTTCTTTGAACTTGGCCACCAGCGATTTATCGCATAAGGCGCACTCTTCCTCGGGAACGCCGTGCTCGACGCACCACCATCCACCGTGGCTATTGTCCACGTCGGTTGCCGCGACCGATTCGCCGGTTCCTTCAGTTGCTGTCTCGCTTTTACTGCATCCGACCAACGCTAATGCGCCGATCAACACTATCAACGTGAAAGCTCGTGTCGCTAAAATCCAATTCATCCTCATCTCAAAACTCCTTCGGCAATGCCGAATTAAAGGGGGAAACTAAACCGTCACTGCTTCGGACTCTCGCTTGGGTTCGGGCCGATGCCCTGACTCAAGTTCGTGCTCGACTTCGGGATTGGTCGGTTCATTAGGCTGACAATGATGACCGTCATCACCGTCTCCATCTCCATCAAACTTCTCTACGGGCATATTGAAGACAACATAGAGCACTCGAAGAACGAGCAAGCTCATCACCATTGCACTACAAACACCACCAATCACGACGGTTGCGAGTGGTCGTTGGACTTCCGCGCCCATGCCCGTACTGAACGCCATCGGAACAAAACCGAGACTTGCTACCAGTGTCGTCATCAAAATCGGACGCAAGCGTGTCATCGCGGCTTCTTCTACCGCTTCGTCAAGTGAACGACCAAGCCTGCGGAGTTGCCGAATCGTCGACACCAGCAGCATGTCGTCGAGGACAGCGACACCGGACAGGGCAATGAAACCGACGGCGGCCGAGATTGAAAATGGCATGTCGCAAATCCACAGGGCAAGGATTCCGCCTATCCACGCAAACGGAACGCCGGTGAAGACACGTATCGAGTCGATCCAGTTGCGATAGGTCATGTACAGCAATGCGAGGATCAGCAGCAAGGCAATCGGCACGACGATCATCAAACGCAACTGGGCGCGTTGCAAGTTTTCAAACTGCCCGCCCCACTCGACCCGGTATCGGCCCGGAGGCAATTGGACCTTCTCGGCAATAACACGCCTCGCTTCGGCAACAAAGCTGCCCAGGTCCCGTCCCCGCACGTTCGACTCGATTGTGATCCGCCGCTGATACCAGTCGCGTTTGATCGTATTGGGGCCCTCGACCTTTTCGATGGTTGCCAATCGCGATAGTGGAATGCGTTGGCCCGATGGTGTTGCGACCAAAATCTGTTTGATTGCTTCGGGACTCGCTCTAGCCTTCTCTGGTAAACGAATAATCAGCGGGAAACGCAACTGGCCCTCGTAGACTTCGCCCACGTTGTGGGTGCCCAAGGATCGAACGAGATTCATGACCGTGCTGGCGGGAATCCCGTAGCGTGCGATTTCATCTTGCTTGATGCGAATCTGTAACAGCGGTTGTCCAGAGACCTGTTCAACCTTGACGTCTTCGGAACCAGGAATGGAATTGAGTGCCTTCTCAATCTCGCTGGCCTTTTCCACCATCAGGTCCAAATCGTCACCGTAAAGAATGGCGGCGACGTCGGAACGAACGCCGGAGATCATCTCATTCATTCGCATCTCGATCGGCTGCGACATCGCAAGCCGTGGCCCAGGCAAGTCTCGCAATTCTTCCTGAATCGCGACGGTCAACTCTTCTTGAGTTTCAGCTCGTGTCCATTCTTCACGGGGATGCAAGGTGATGAAAAGGTCTGTCAATTCGGTTCCCATCGGGTCGGTCGCAACCTCGGCTGTGCCCATGCGACTCCATACCTGTGCGATTTCATTGGGAAACTTTTCAAGTATCACCTGCTCCATTTTCGTGTTGTAACGAATGGATTCTTCTAGCGTCGTCCCCGCAAGTCTGACCACGTTGATCGTGATCGCGCCTTCGGAAAGACGCGGCACGAACTCACTTCCGAGGTTCGGAGCCACAAGCCCAAAGACACTCACCAGCAACAGCAGCGCCGAGCCTATGACAAACGTCTTGTGGTGCATCGTGAATCGCAACACCGGCGCGTAGAGTCGTTTGAGAACTCGAATCAGCAGCGGCTCTTTCTCTTGAACGTTCTTTGGCAGAAACAGACTGGCCAGGACTGGCATCAGGGTGAGTGATAGCACCATCGAACCTGCCAGTGCCATGATTACCGTCAACGCCATCGGGCGGAACAGCTTTCCCTCTACCCCTTCGAGCGTCAGAATCGGCAAGTACACGATCATGATGATCAGTTCGCCAAACATGGTCGGTTTGCGAACTTCAATGGCCGCATCGCGAATGATTTGGAGCCGACTCTTGCCGTGCTTGTCATGCGCAAGGTGCCGGACGCAGTTCTCGATCATCACCACCGAACTATCGACGACCAAACCGAAGTCTATCGCGCCGAGACTCAGGAGGCTGGCCGCAATGCCGAACTTCAACATGCCCGAGAACGCAAACAGCATCGAGAGCGGAATTGCCAGGGCGACGATCAAACCTGCCCGCAGATTGCCAAGGAAAATGAACAGCACCGCGACAACCAGCAACCCTCCTTCAAAGAGATTCTTTTGAACTGTGTGGATGACGTGGTCGATCAATTCCGTGCGGTCGTAAACTGTTTGAATCTTGACGCCGGGAGGCAACGTGGCTTGGATGCTGGCAATCTTTTCCTTGATGGACCAAGTGACTTCGTTGCTGTTTTCACCCATCAGCATAAAGCCCAGCCCCAGAACTGCTTCACCGCGACCGTTCGCCGTGACCGCACCACGACGGATCTCGTGTCCAAGCTGGACATCGGCCACGTCGCTCACTCGCACGGGAACGCCTTTGACCGCCGTGATGACGATATCGCCGATCTCTTGAATATTGACAGTTCGCCCCACGCCGTGGACAAGCAACATCTCGCTGCCATCGGTTACCGTCCCTCCGCCAACATTCTCGTTGTTGGACGCAATCGCGTCGGAAACTTCCTCGAACGTCAGCCCGTATTTGAATAGCCGCTCGGGATCGAGTCGCACCTGATATTGTTTTTCGTATCCACCCCAACTGTTGACCTCCGCTACTCCACGAACCGACCGCAACTGTGGCTTGACCACCCAATCGTGGATCGTTCGCAACTCGCTCATTCGCTTGACGCGTTCTTCCTGCGAAGCGTCCGAGAAATCAGCACCTTCGTAGACCAAGACGTAATGAAATACCTCGCCCAATCCCGTCGAGACCGGACCCATCTGGGGTCGCTGTATCCCATCGGGCAATTCGACGGTCGACAAGCGTTCGTTGATGAGTTGTCGGGCGAAGTAGATGTCGATGCCGTCATCAAAGATCACGACGACCTGCGACAATCCGAATTTGGAAATGGAACGGAGTTGATCCAGTCCCGGCAGTCCGCTGATGGCCTGTTCGACCGGAAATGTGATCTGTCTTTCGATCTCTTCGGAAGCCAGCGATGGCGCTACCGTATTGATTTGAATCATCACCGGCGTGGTGTCCGGAAAGGCATCAATGTCGAGTTGCCCCAGTGAGAAACCACCGGCAATAGCAAACAACAACGCAACGATGATCACCAGCGCGCGATGTTTGAGCGAAAAATCAATGACCAGATTGAGCATTTTGGTAGTCCTTTACTCGTCGACGCAGCAGCCAGCACCAAGGCTGTTTTTTAGTAATTGGGCGCGCAACACGTCACTACCCGCCGTTGCGATGACTTCTCCCGGCAACACGCCGGATAACACCTCGGTGCGATTGCCATTGACGGCTCCCAGCCGGACGGAACGCACATGAAAAATTTTGTGGCTCTCTGGACTTTCAAAATAACTTTTGTCACGGACAAAGATGATTTGACAGCAGCCTTCCCAGTGCGACGCACCTGTCGGAATCACAATCGCGTCCGACTCGCTTCGCAAGATGACCTCGCCAGTGCCAAAGGTTTCGTTGCGAAGCCGTCCATTCGGGTTGTCCAGCACAGCGCGCACCTGGACCATCCGTGTCATCCGATCCGCCGACGTGCTGATCCAATCAAGCTTTCCCACTACCGTCTCGCGACTTCCATCGGCGCGAAAATGAACTGCCTGACCAATAGCGAGTTGGTTCATGTTTTCCAGCGGCACATTCAAGGTCAGCCACATTTGGCGAACATCGGCGACTTGAAAAAGAATCCGCGCCGGATCAACGACTTCACCCGGTGCCACACTACGCTCGACAACGACGCCCTCGATGGGCGAGCGAACCGGCAGTAAGTTTGACGAGACCGATTGCGAATCGAGTTGACTACGGATTGACTCTGGGATGCCGAGCAAGCGCAGTTGATCGAGCACCTGCTCTTCGCTTAGCCCCTGTAACGAATCGACATCGACAGGTAACCCGAGATTACGAAGCGACTGGTCTGCAGCCAGCACATCAGCTTGGGCTTTCGAAAGTGCAGCTTCGGCATCAAGAATTCGCGATCCGGCGACGGCATCGCGAGCTTCGTAAAGTCTTGCTACGTTCTGCTGTTGCAGATTCCGTTCGGCAAGTGCCCGCAGTAGCGTTGTTTTCAGCTCGCCGACGGCCGCAGCATCGATCACGGCCAGTAATTCGCCTTTGGCAACCGGATCGCCCAAATTCTTGTTAACCAACCAAACCGTTCCAGGCAAGCGTGAGGCCAGACTGGCTTGACGTGTGGGGTCATAGACGATTTCGCCGCTTCCCGTGATCACTTCTAACAGTGAAGCCCGTTCCACCAGTTCCACGTCAACGCCGGCTTGTCGCACCGATTCAACCGAAGCGAACTGAATCCTCGTTTGGTAAACCTGGCATGCACTATTGTTTTCTTTACGCGCTGCGACCGCCAAGGCTCGTGATGCTCGTTCCAAGTCGCTTGGCGATACCACAGGCATCTCCTTCAACTGAGCAACATCGGGATGCTCCAGAACGCAGTTATGCACGCCATGAACGTCGCACCAACCGTAGTCGGGACCTTTCGGCATCAAGGTCGGATCACACGAGACACAAATCGATTCCGGTACACTGTGCTCTTCGCACCAATCGCTGACGACCGTTTCACTTCTACCAGTCAGCGTGGCAAATTTTGGAATCTTCCAGTCGTTTTGATGCCCGAAGTAGAAAACTGCCGCGAATCCGGCGAGCACCAACGTCGGCCCTATACTGCCCAGCAAGAGGGATAGCCAACGCCGGAGTTGTCCGCGTTGTCCTAGCTTCTTAACCTTCTCAGGCTCCGCTGTCTTAACGTGACGACCGCTGACGGACGGCTCCGCCGGATGACGCGACGGGTTCTGTTTCGGCGCATCAACAATGGAATGACTCATGAATGGACTCCTGCTGGCAAAGAATGGACAAGCCCGAAACGCAACCGTTGCGATCCCAAGCACGACTCGTGGATGCAGGCCAACCAGACAAGCAAATTCAAAACGCGCAGCGTCTAGCCAAGGTTGGTGACAGCAGCGATGTTCGCTGGTTAGCGAGCGATGGCCAGCAGCGGCCTAGAGCAGTAGAGAAGCGAAAACGAGACGGATGGTGTGTCCGCTCTCGAGATCGAAGCGATGGGACCGCTCTGCATTAGGAAAAGAAACGTTGCCAAGTGAATCGACCACAGCAAAGAAGACGGGACCTACGCCGAACGTCAGTCCAAGATCCTCACTTGTAATACGTTCTATTAGCTCGGGTGCAGCATGACTCACGCAGCCCGAGTCACACGGAACAACTGGAGAATCTTCAGGACAATCGCATGGCGAAGGCACTGGCCGTTCATCGTTGCCACACGGTTCGCAAGTTGATTCGCAACATGCAGGATGAACCCCGTCGCTCACCTCACTTGCATACACATTATCAGCGCATCCACCGCAAAAAAGCGGACATAGAACCACACGAAGTGTGATGAGCGCGATGATGGTGATTC
Source organism: Planctomycetales bacterium (assembly GCA_020426625.1). GTDB lineage: Bacteria > Planctomycetota > Planctomycetia > Pirellulales > Pirellulaceae > Aureliella. The sequence continues at coordinate 23,900 of JAGQPR010000004.1, read as the reverse complement.
GAAACATGGAGAGCTTTGAGTTCTAGTAAGTAATCCGTCCTTGTCGATTCCATTCTATGTTCGAGTAGGCCGTGCCGCAATAGAGTTTTCCTGCACTCGGCTAACTTGCGTTGCAACCCCTCTCAATCTCCTATAGGTAGCAAGCAAAAACCTAATCACAAGTAGGGACAATAGATCTCAGCTGCTTGCCAAAAGGCATGCGGCAGTGGAATGAGGATTAACGCCAGAATCAGAAACGTCGCGTACCCGATCCAGCGCCGTCCGGTGCTGATTGGCGTGATATCGTTTAGCGGCGGTGTGCCGCGACCGGCGATGAAGAAGACGACGATTGCCCAAAGCATCAGTCCGGGCCAGACGAAGATCGCTAGCAGGAACAGCGACCACATGGCGACATTGCTGATCGTCTCGCCAATGCGGCGACCGAACATCGCGCGGGCCATGTGACCACCGTCTAGCTGTCCGATCGGAAGCAGGTTGAGAGCGGTGACCAGCAACCCCAGCCAGCCTGCAAACGCCAGCGAACTGAGCTGCAGCATGTACCCGTGCTGCAATTCTTCGCCGAGGACGGCCTTCGAGATAAGTGCGAACAGCATCGAAGAACCAACGGAGGTACCGTGCATGAATGATTGCCCGCCATCGGCTACCACTGCGCTGGGCGGAAGCACCTGCGAGTTTTGTAGGCCGATGAGCAAAGCGGGTATGGCGATGACCAGTCCAGCGAGGGGTCCGGCCACTGCGACATCGAACAATGAGCGGCGATTTTCGGTCGGTGACTTCATCTGGATGAACGCACCGAAAGTTCCGAGCGCAAATGGAACTGGTATGAAGAACGGTGGTGTGACGTTGATCTTGTGATGCTTGGCCATAAAGTAGTGGCCGAGTTCATGGACACCGAGAATTAACAACAATCCAATTGAGTACGGCAAGCCGACAGTAAACGAACCTGGCTCCTGCAACAGGTTGACACCTTGATGCATCGCTCCTGCCCAAGTTGTCGTCAGAAACGTCAGTCCAAACAACAGCCAGTGAATCCACGGTCGAGTCGGCTTTTCCAACACTGCCTGCTCGGCAACCAGTGGCATTAGTATGATCGAGTTACCGAGTTCATCGTCTTCTTGAATGAGAGGAAGGTTTCGACCCTCGAATTCCGTTTGCAAATCATTCAAAGCTTGGTCGGCTGGTTCCAGCAACGGGCCGCGAAAGACACTTACTCCCTGATTCTCGGTAGCCAGTCGCACATCCATCACCCGGCGAATGACACTTGGCTGCTCGTCTACGGACAGCATTCGGAGCTGATGACTTGGACGCACGCCAGCTTCGCCTTCACATTCTCCCGCTGCGGCAACCATGCTTCCCATCATCCAAAAGCACAGCAACAAGATCAGCCAGAACCAAAAGATGCTTCCCATCATCGTTCCACCCGGCATCGTCAGCAGAAAGAGAACGGGCATCAGTAGGCAAAGTACGAATAGTAAGCTGTACCATCCGGGGGTAGTTGTTTTCTTCTCCATGTCGTTCCTCGTTTTCAACGCTCTCATTCAATGTTGGTGTATATCGTTAGTCGGCGCCGTGTTGCGCTGCATGCTGTTTTTCGTTGTCACTCTCCTCGTCGTCCTTCCAAGTCAAGAACAGACGCTCTCCAGCGAAGATGAACACCATGCCGCCAAACGCGACCCAAATCACTAGCATGTCGCTGGTAGCTTTCAGCCAGAGAAAGGCTCCCAAGATTGCGACATCCAGTACGATGGCCGTGATGGGAACCCAAAAATTCGCGCCTACCTTTTCGCGTACGTGCCTGCGCACGCCCCAGTGAAGGGCAATATCCATGACGATGTAGAAAATGGCCCCCAGCGATGCGATTCTTGAGAGGTCAAAGAGAATCGTCAGCGTAATGGCAAACACCACGGTATAGACGAGCGTGTGTTTTTGAATGTCCCCGGGCATCCCGAAGTGCTTGTGCGGAACGAGCTTCATTTCGCTCAGCATTGCCAGCATTCGCGAGACGGCGAACGTGCTGGCAATCAGGCCCGAAATCGTGGCGACAATCGCAAGCCCAACGGTGAAATACGTACCCCATTGACCGAATGCCGGTCGAGCTGCCTCGGCGAGCGCGTAGTCTCGGCTTTCGATGATTTTGGCAATGGACAAATTGCCCGCCACAGCGAATCCAACGAGCAAGTAGACAACCAGACAAATCGAGAGCGAAATAATGATCGAGCGGCCAATGTTCTTCTTTGGCTCAATGATTTCCGAGCCACTGTTGGTAATCGTAGTGAAGCCTTTGTAGGCCAGCAGTGCCAGTGCAGTTGCCGATAGGAATCCGCCAACGGATGTTCGCTCCGTCACACCCACGCTTTCAAAGGTCAACCCCGAAACCCAAAGTCCCGCGCCAGCGAAGATGAGAATGCCCGCGATCTTGACGACCGCTGCAACCGTCGAAAACGTACCAATGAACTTGTTGCTAAGGATGTTCACGATAAACGCGGCAACAAGCAGACCGACACCCAAAACGGGCACCCAATACTGATTGTCCTTCGCATCAAACAGTTGCAGAGTGTACGTCCCAAACGTCCTGGCCACGAGACTCTCGTTAATGACCATCGAGAAGTACATCAGCAACGACATGCCAGCCGTCACGGTCCCTTTGCCGTAGGCTTTCATCAGGAACATCGCGATTCCGCCGGCCGACGGATATTGTTCCGCCATCTTCACATAGCTGTAAGCACTAAAGCCCGCCACGATTGCTGCCGCAAGAAACGCGAGCGGAAAAAGACCTCCGGCTTGCTCTGCAACCTGTCCGGTCAAGGCAAAGATTCCAGCCCCGATCATCACGCCAGTGCCCATCGCTACCGATCCGGTTAGTGACAGACTGTTCTTTTGGTACTTTCCAGACTTTTCTGAAACGCTCACTCAGTTTGTGTTCCCTCCTGCTTTCCGGTGTTGTTGGCCTACCAGTTTGTCGGGGTGCAAATACCGCGCCGGGGTATCGTGCCACCAAATCAAATGGCGAAATCAGGCAAACGAACGGCAGAGAACCGCTGGACGCTAAGCGCCCATGCTGACCGGAGAACTACCGTGCGGGTCAGCCACGCGGCTTTGATTCAGGCTTTCCACAGCAGTTGTAACACTCAGCAATCTACGCCTCAAACAACCTCATCAGTAGTTAGATGCTTCTCGTCGCACATTCTTCAAACCAAATAGCAAGAAAAAACCGCAGCTAGGGTACCCGTCAAGGTTCCAATGGCTGCGGTTGGATGGGATTTTGTTTGAGATGGGAGACAAGGAGCAATTACGGCTAGGAGTCACCGTTTTCCACTCTTCTCCCATCAGACTTCTTAATGCTTGTGTGCGGCGTGATCATGACCTTCAAGCGTGCCAGCTTTCTTCAGCTCTTCGACCTTGGCCAATGTTGCGGCTGGGTTGGCTTGTGCCTTCTTGGTGCAGCCACCACAGCACAGGTAAACCGGTTTGCCGTCAAGCACTAACTTGATCGGTGCCCCCATTGAACCCAAGAAACTAGTGTTGGCAACAGCGCAGTACTTTTGTGCCTCAACTGCCATGCGTTCGTCCATCGGTAACTTGGCAAGCGTCGCCGTTGAGTCACGTAGTTTCTCGACCGTTTTGACAGTCGCTGCACCGTCCTTCTGAGCGTCTTCAACGCAAGCCTTGCAGCATAAGAAAACAGGCTTACCTTCGATCATCACCTTCAGCGGTGTGCCCATTGCGCCCAATCGATCATAGGTCATAACCGGACAGAAACGCTGCGTTGCAGCTAGTTTTTGATCCTCAGGGGAGAGAGATTTCAACGCGTCAGTGATTTTCTGCTCGGCTTTTTTCATGGCCTCATGGTCGTGACTAGCGGCGTGCTCGTGCTTCTCTTGAGCGACGAGAGTAGCTGCGTCGAAACCGCTAGCAATTACAGCTACTGCCACTACAGCCAAAGTCAAAAATCGTAACATTCTCATTCGGAAAGTCCTTCTACATCGTGGAAATTGAAACCGTTCCGCTCTCGTTTCGAACCAAGTGAGGCTAATAGATCACCTCAGGAAGCTCTATGTGCGACCAGAAACGAAACGTGCTTGACATATTGAATTAGATGCACAGTGATCGCGGTTCTTCACGGAGTTTTCCTTTTTTTGCGAATTAACTCTTTGAAGGGACAAGGAGACAAGGAGACAAGAAGATGGGGAGATGGGTAGAGCGTTTGGCTTCTCTTCTTCACTCCCTGTCTCCCAACTCCCCTAATTCCTATGGCCGAATCTGTAAAACAAGGCGGGTGTAACTAACTGGTCCAGAAGGGTTGAGGTTACCATGCCGCCGAAGACGACCAAGGCCAAAGGATACAGAATTTCCTTGCCTGTCTGGCCTGCACCCAAAAACAATGGCAGCAATCCAATGAAGCTGGGTGTGGCGGTCATCATCACGGGAGCCAATCGTTCGAGACTGCCCCGGATGATCATTGCTTCGCCGAACTCTTCCCCTCCGTGTTCCGTGAGATGCACGTAGTGCAATATCATCATGATTCCATTGCGGCTGACAATATCGATCAATTCGGCGGCCTCCATCAAACGCGCTCACGGTAGCGTTCGCGCTAAAACGGACGCGGACGTCGAAGCTGCGTCTGCCGTGATACTCGCGGTACAAAAACAGGTTAGGCGATCCAATCGCGATGGACTTCGTGTTTCAGTGAGTTTGAAGAACTTCGAGAAACGATCACCTGATTCGGCAAAGGAATGAAAGCTATCTTGTCGATTTCCCAGCCGCTATCTTGCAGAGAGCGATGATTTTGTTCGTGTCGAGTTGCGAGAAACTGAGACGGCCAGCGTCTTAGTATCTCCCCCCGCTCGATTTCAGTCCGTGGAAGGGCATTTCGCGGATCGGTTCGTGTTCAGCAGACTGGGTAGCAACATCCACTCGCTCGGTACGGCCGGCAAACCATTTCGCGAGCGGAAATGCGGTCAATCCATGACAGAATACACTCAAGGCAACGGTCGCCATTGCGATCGCAAAAATGTCTTGTCGGGCGGGAACCTCGATCTCCTTTAGTAGGACCAAGGCGAACACGATCGATGCGACGCCGCGAGGACCGAACCAGCCGATGAACCAACGCGTATCTCCCCGCAATCCAGTACCGACAAGACTGATCGCCACTGGCAACATCCGTATCCCTGTCAACGCCAGAATTGCGAAGAGCATGCCGGTAAATGTGAGATTCGAGTAGGCCTGCGGCAATAGGACGGCACCAAAAAAGAGAAAGACGAGCAGAGTGAGTAATTGCCCTTCTGCGTCCGCAAACTCATGGATGGCGCGGCAAATCGATCGCGAGACGTTGCCGACAGTCAGTCCAGCGCAGAAGGCCGCGATAAAGCCGTTCCCGCCAACTGCCTCCGCTGCTCCATAGGTGACCAATGCCAGAGCGATGGTGGTCAGTTCGAGAAAAGAATGACTAATCCACTTGTGAATGGCAGAACGTTCAATCAGTTTTCCACCGACGTATCCAACGCAGATACCGACCAATGGACCGATCCCGATTTGCATCGCGGCGAACTGCACCCAATACGCCGTAGTTTCCAAATGCTCAGCGACACGCGCACCGCACAAGAAAATAAGAAACAATGGCAGACATAGCCCGTCGTTCAAGCCACTTTCGACGCTGATCGCTTGACGAACTCGGGTCGGCACCAGTTTGTTCGTCACGACAGCATGTGCCAAAGCAGCGTCGGTTGGAGCAATAATGGCGGCCAATACCGCTGCTTGCCAAAACCCAAACGCAGGAAACAGACACCAGGCAGTAATCGTTCCAATCAAAATGCAGAGGGGAAGGCCAATCGTTAGCAAGCGAACAGGCAAATCGTGTTCACGGCGAAGTAGGTTCAAATCGATGCGAGATGCATCCGTGAAGAGTACGACAATTAGCGCCAATTCCGCCAGCAGATGAATGGCGTCATGTTCCAGCCGGAATTCGAGCATGCGAAATCCGGCATTGCCAACGAGCAATCCGAATGACACGAAGACGATCGGAGCCGTTATGACACTCTGCCGCAATCGCGCTGACACGAGGCTGTAAAGAATGATTGCCAGCGAAACAATCGTGACGGAAATCGTATCCATTGAAAATAATCTCTATTGCAAATCAACACATCGCGGATTCCTTCTCATCACGAACACACGCGCTAACTTAGCAGTGTTGATCCATATCGTCCCAGCAATCACGCGAGACCGATGGGCGACCTCTACATTGAAAGACGGTTTCTTGCATCCATCGACCAGAGATTCGGTATCTGCTCTGGGACACGCAACCTGGGAGCAACTCACAGGCGCTTCGATGAGGCTCATCAATCGGCGGTAGGGCGTGTCGAAGTATGATCGTTCCGCCAGGCCGAATCACTCGCCTGATTTCATGAAGCGCTTCGATTCTCAGTGGTGTCCGCTCCATAATGATTACATCGACGCTTTGATTCGGCAGTGGAATAGCCTCCGCACGACCAGGAATGAAGTTGGGGATCGGCAGTCCACGCTGCGGACCAAGCGTTCGCACACGACTCGGATTCAGATTCCACGCTTCGCTGTGGCGCCCTTCGCCACCTATATCGAGAACTATACAGTACACCGACTTATGACCTCGCTATTGATTGCTAGCAACAGTATTCACGTGTCGATTCATGGTTAATGCCGCAGTCGGGAATGGATACATGATATTCATGGACGACCTCGACAGGATATTAGTAACAGCGAATCTTGGTGGATCGAAGGAGCACGTCGATTCCGGTTGCGAAGTTAGATGCGACGCACCGGTAATTCTTCACGCATTCTGGCAACGATTCCGCTAATGCCTTGAGTATTGACCATTGAGGGATGCTTCTTGTGGCTGACTTTGACGCATCTAGTGATGCAAGGAGGTCTAATTGACGCAAACGCACCCGATTTTCGGAGGGTGCTTCTAATTTATCAGCCGACTCCTTGTGGGCTCTTTTACGATTATAACGATCCATCCCCGCATACCCCTGGGATGTATCCGGATTGGTTCGTATGGATTGATTTCATGTCGTATTCGTTCCGATTATTCGTCTTAAGGGACTGAGTTCACTAGCGAAGGGATCGCGATGAGAAGATACACATCAGCTTTGATGGTGGCGATGCTGGCCGCTGGGACGAGTGTCGCCCAGCAACCTATTAACGACTTCGCCATGCAGATGGTGCCGGCGGTCGTTTTCGACGCGACCAATATGCCGGTCGGCACCGGCGCAGTGTCGTTGGCTGATCTTGAGTCCATGGCACTCAGCAACAATCCGACGCTTCGCCAAGCTCAAGCCCAGGTGGATGCCGCGCGAGGTGCTGCTCTGCAAGCAGGTCTTTCGCCCAATCCTCATGCCGGCTACGTCGCTGAGCAAATCGGCGTCAATGGAACTGCGGGCGAATTGCACGGTGGATTTATTTCCCAGGAGTTTGTCCGAGGTGACAAACTCGGTTTGAGTCGCCAGAAGTATTGTCAGCGAGCGCAGATCGCCGAAACCAACCTCTCCGCACAGCAACAACGAATACTCAACGATGTCGCCATGCGCTTCTTCCAAGCCCTGGCCGCCCAACGTCTGATTGAACTTCATCAACAGACGGTCGACACGGCGAAGGACAACGTCTTGACCCACGAAGAGATGCTAAATATGGGTCAGCTTGGCGAGGCTGAAGTATTGCAAGCGAGGGTGGAACTGCGGCGCGAAACGGTAACTCTGCAACAAGCGAACAATGATCGGGACCAAGCATTGCGCGAGTTGATGTCGTTTGTCGGACTTCCTAGCGCTCAGCCAGCAACGCTTGTGGGAACGCTGGAAACCGAACAAACTCCAATCGACTGGGAAGTAGCATTGTCGCAGTTGCTCGCATCAAGTCCTCAGGTTGTGGCGGCGCAACAGAAAATTCGACACGATGAAATTGTAATTAGGCGTGAGCAGGCTGAGCCGATACCGAATCTCACACTTGGCGTGACGACGGGGTACAATGCTGAAACTCAACAGGCGGTTGCTGGGTTTTCGGCCGGACTTCCAATCCCGGTTTTCAATCGTAATCAAGGCACGGTACGACAAGCTCGCGCGGATTTAAGCCGTTCGCATGCTGAGTTGGAACGATTGCAACTGGAGTTGAGAAACGCTTTGTCGAAGCAGTACCGCGACTACATATCAGCGTGGCAGCATGTCCAAGAGTACGAGCAGACGATGCTGCCCATGTCACGTAAGGCCGTTACGATCTTAGAGCAAAGCTACAAAGATCGCCGAGCCCCGTGGACTAGCGTGTTGGCGGCAAAGCGAAACTTGTTGAATTTAGAATCAGAACAAATCGACAACTTGTTAGCTTTTCAATTGGCCGATATTTCGATCCGCGGCAACCTGCTAATGGGCGGCCTAACTGAACCAGACGCACCGATGGCGGGCGGTCACATCGACGCTAACAACCAGCCAAGATAGTTCGGTCATCGGAGTGGCATACCAACCACGCCCATACCCGTACAGTGCGCCTACATCTTACTCGTCACACATACTTGAGAGCCGTCACATGAGCAATCTAGAACAACGCAGAAAATTCCTTCTCGGCGGTGCTGTAGCTGCCGGCGGATTAATGACTGCTCGTGGGGTCGCCGCTCAGGACAAAGGCGCAGCACAACCCGATCATTCCGCGCATGGTGGAATGAAGATGCCGATGAATGGCGACCAGACGAAGTCGGGAGATGAACATGCCGACATGCAAATGGCGATGCCTACGGACAGCGAGTATCCGCGATTGCAAGCCGGCTTGGGCGGTCCTGTCGGAAGTCCAACGGATCGGGGCAAGTTAGTTGCTGGCTATCGCGATCCAAAACTTCCGCCCATTCCGATTGACGCACCTGACTTAAACCGACTTCCTTGGAAAATGGTCGACGGCGCGAAGGAATTTCATCTAACGGCCGAGCCCGTGCGCCGCGAAATTTTGCCTGGTATTTGGATGAATACTTATGGCTACAATGGCGACATGCCTGGGCCAACGATCGAAGTCAATCAAGGCGATCGAGTACGCATTGTCGCCAAAAACAAGTTGCCTGAAGGAACTTCCATGCACTGGCACGGCTTGGAAGTGCCGGTCGAAATGGACGGTGTGCCAGAGTTAGTGCAGTCGCTGATTGAACCGGGTCAGACATTCGTTTACGAATTTGTCGTCCATCAGGAAGGTACCTTCTTCTACCATTCGCATGTCGGCATGCAAGAAACGATGGGCATGGTCGGGCTGTTCATTGTGTATCCCAAGACAACTCACTTGCCGACCGTCGATCGTGATTTTTGTCTGATTGCACAAGAGTTTCAGCTTCGGCCCAATTCGTCGGTTCCTGATACGTTGGCGATGGAGTGGAACTACTTAACGTTCAACGGTCGCTGTGGTCCCTACACAACTCCGATGCTCTGCAAGCTAGGCGAGCGAGTTCGAGTCCGTTTTGTCAATTTCAGCGTTATTGATCACCACCCGCTGCATCTTCATGGACATACGTTTTGGGTTACCGGCAGCGAAGGTGGGCGCATCCCAGAGCCAGCCTGGATGCCTAGCAACAATGTCTTGGTCGGAGTCGCGCAAGCACGCGAGATTGAGTTCATTGCTAACAATCCCGGCGACTGGATTTTGCATTGTCATATGTTCCATCACATGATGAACTCGATGACCTCGCAGGCCGGGCCTATCACGCGACAGTTTTCTACGCCCAGTCAGTTGAAGGTTCCAGGCTATCCACAGAACATGCTTGGCATGGTCGCGATGGATATGGGGGACATGACGATGGAAGGCATGAAGATGGATGAGAAAAAGAAGCCAAGCGGCAAGTCTCAAAGTCCATACGCGATGGACATGAGTTGGATGGGGATGATCGAAGGTCGCCGCGAAGCAGCAGGCATGCGTTCCGGTTGGTCGATGGGGATCGAAGGTCTATCGACGGTGGTTCGCGTCCTTCCTCCAGAACTATACGACAAAATAACGACGACATCTGAGCCGATTCCACCCAACACAAGCTCGCCGTGGAAACCAGGCGATTCCAAGCCCGGCGAACATGGCGGCATGAAGATGGAAGGCATGAAGATGTAGCTGACGACGCAGCGGTTCGGCGATCAGGACCTACCACAAGCTCAAAACTCATGCCTCCGGCCGGTAGGGATTTCGGTACATCAAGGCGAGCAACGCCGATCCGGCTGTCAGCCATCCCGTAGTAGACATCGAAGCGATCTGGAGTACGGGGCTGTCTTTCGTTGAGTGACTTAAGCGGGTTTGCGAAGTCCCAGGTTATGGAATCCAGCAATCAAGCTGCCCGCCAGCCCGCCTCCGATAAACGTGGCGATCAATCCCAATGCAGCTTCTCCGATCGGTACGCTGGTCCTGAGGATCGGCGTGACGTCAAAGCCGTGCAGCATGCTATTGTACAACACCAGAGCCTGTGCATGAGGCACGATCGCCATCGTCAGCATACAGGCGAGGTAAAACACCACTCCTGTCGCGCCAAAGCTCAGCCCCAGTCGGATCGGGCTCAGTCGAAGAGAGGTGAATGCATTCGTCGGTTTGTTATCCACAGCAGTTACCTCCTGAAAGTTTGTTCGGCTTGGCATCGGCGGGCGTGGACCGGAATTTCTTCCGACAGTTTTCACCGCAAAAATAGAATGTTTCGCCATCTCGCTCGGTGTAGATTGCGGTGGCTTTGTCCACGGACATTCCGCAGACTGGATCTTTGGTCATAGTTGTCATTTCATTCATGGTCGAGTTTCCTTCTTAGTTGGTTTGTAGCAGTAACGGGTAGAATTTACGGTTGACTTTGCTTTGCATCACCCTCATATCATTAGATGCGCAAGGCTTCCCTTTTCTTCAGCTCTTTCTGGTGCCGCGTCGAATTGTTGGAACGGGACAGAGTTCCGTAACTCGATGGCAGGCTGATCGCGGCGATCGTGCTCATAGCAAAGAACGCTCAACGATGCTGTGTTGCGAAGAAACGGCTGAGCGTGTTCTATTTCGTGGATACCTTGTTGATCGCAACGACTAGCAGAACGACCGCTAAAACACCGACGACTGTCCAAAGCCACATTCCCCCGCCCATCCAACCATTCCAGCCGTTCATATGGTTCATCAAGATGTCCCCTTAATGTGATCTGCTTTCGCGGTTGCGTTTCGCTTGATGGAATTCATCGTCGCGAACTCTGCAAACAGCTTGGTGAGTCGTAAAAAACCAAAGGTTTGTGGACCACGCTTTGATATCGCAGGATCCTTAATTCGAGGCTGGCGAATTCGACCACGGCATCGCTCGCTCTGAGTTGGTTCTTGCTGCGCTCGACTGCGTGATGCTGCGATTATCGTCTAAAGAGCGTTCATGAATGCTCGATTTCACTAAGCAGGTCAGCACGGCAGGTGAAGCATCCGCATTCTGCCAGTCTGAGGCCATTTCGATAGCCGCAATCGCTTGTCGGTGGTTCACAGTTGCAACGCAGTTCGCAACTGGCATGTCGCTCGTTCGCATCTTGCCCGTCGGCGATGAATACTCCCGTGCAATGACTACACGACGCTTCGCCGCCCCACAATTCGACTGGAACGTATAGCGGGCGCCCGCAAACAGGGCATGATTGTTTGAAGAAGGTCTTCATCATTGGCACTCCTACTCTCATCGACTACTCAGTGATGCTTGTACCTACCGACTCCTTGGATATCATTCCATGAAGTCGTTTGGTGACACTCATAACACTGATTGACTTTGGCGCTCGGCTGACGCGCGACCTTGGCTGAGATCATCTTGAAGTGCATCATGTAGTGACTTGGCGGCGCTTGATGGCATTGGGCGCAATCCTTTGAACTCGGCGGCGGGTGACGGTATTCGGGAATGGTCCATTTCGACGTCGTGTGACACTGCGCACAATCCTGGCCGAACAGCTTGATGTGAATGTCCTTGGTGGCATGGCAGGTCACACAATTCAGCACCGCTTCTTTGGGGGTGAAACTTGAATGGCCTTCCAAACCCTGACTCGCCGGTTGGTGCTGTTTGATCCAATCGAACAGATCCTTTTTCACATTGGCGTTGACACCGTTTGACAATGGTTCGGAATCGAGTTGACGCAGTCCGATGTTGGCAAGTGCCAAGTGGTCCATGCCGCTGGGATGCCGGTCGATGCCTCGATGCTCCAGGTGACACTGGCGACAGCTTCCCACGTTGGCATGAAACGCCGTCGGCTGTCGCGTTAGTAAACGCTGCTCGTTTGCGTGGCAGGCGATACAGTTGTTGGCCTCAACGCCTTTCACTGAGGTATGACAGGCGGCGCAATCGTGTTCCAAAAAGGCGTGCGCTTCGGATAACGCTCCCGGACTGGCCATGCGCTGCCAAGCCGTTGCACTCATGATTCCAGACGGATTCTCACCAGCATGACTACCCAAAAAATAAAATGCTGCAAACAACACCGCGAACAGAGTTAACGCGATCAAGGTCGCTTTTTTCATGCTCATGAGAACCACCTCAATCCAAAATAAATCCCTGCCCAAATGTGCAAACCAAGCAGCAGATAAAACAGGAGCGAGAGGACGATGTGGATCACCAGGGCGCGGCTGAACCAGCGTTTGAAGAACTCATGCGTGCGAATTGCATACTCCAGGTCCGCCACCGACTCTGCTAGCCGAGTGACATCAGCAGCGGCTTCGCGGGAAGTCGATATGTCGATGCCTACGGATTCAAGACCGGCCACTAAAAGCCGCGATTTTGAAAGGGAATTGGCTTCGTCCGGCGAATTCTCAAGCACACCCCAAGCGCTATCGAGATCACCCCGGGCCGTCTGTAGCAATAACAGTTTGTCTTTGATCTCGTGGGAGACGTATTGAAGCATGTAGCGAAGCACAAATCCGCTCACGACGACCAACAACATCGTCGCGGTGAGCGTGATCCCTAACCAACTTTCGTACTTGTGGCCGGTATGGATGATCGCTAGCAACGGCCCCAAGATGCCGGTGTAAACATGCAGTGTCATCAGCGACTGCAGCGAGACGTACTTCTTAGTTCGGTTCTGTACCGCAGGAATGCGTTTTGCGAGCGTATAGACGAGCGGAAACAGCATCAGAACTGCACCCGCAATGCCGAATGCTGAACCAAGCGCGCTTCCGGCGAATCGCGGCGAGCTGTGTACCAGAAAGCCGAGCCAGCCCAGCAATAGAAGCAGAAAGCCCCCACCTATTACTGTTCTTTCATGTTCTTTCATTTTTTCAATACCTGTACTTTTTGGGTGGGAGACACGGAGAGGGGGAGTGCAGGAGTGAGGACCTCACCAACTCCCAACTCCTTGTCTCCCAACTCTCATCAAGCCTCCACCGTGATTTCAGATCTCGGTTTGGCTTGGCAGGCCAGAATGATGCCGTTCGCTTTGTCATCATCATCCAGTGAGTCTTGCACTTCTTGGTCGACCTCGCCGGAAGTCATCTTCACCTTGCAGACGCCACAGGTGCCGATGCGACACGAAAAATCGATTCCGATACCAAGTTCCTCGGACAATTCCAGCACGGTTTGCTCCGGCGGACTGTCTCCATTGGTCATATCGAGATGAGTCTTGGAGGACTTGTTGCTGCTGGAAAAGTTGACCGTCGGTCCGCTTGCGGGTGACATCGATTTGGCAGTTGTACCCGCAGCGGCCGGAGTGGGCTTGGGGGTTCCAAACGCTTCTATCTTGATCTGTTCTGCGGGAACTCCCAACTCGACCAGCAGTTTCTTGGTCGCGTCCATCATGCCTGATGGCCCGCAAATATGAATTCGCCTCGCTGTTAGGTCGGGCACGGACTCAGTCAGGAATTCTTTGCTGATGCGTCCTCGATGCCCCTTCCAGTCGGTGCCTTCGGGTCTGGTGACTGTGACTGCGATATGCAACTTTGGATTTTTCTTCTGAAGTGAAACTAGCTCCTCTGCGAACATATATTCGGAAGGATAGCTGCACGAAAAGATGTAAAAGATCTCGCCATCCCAAGCTTGTTCCGTGAGATACCGTGTGATGCTGAGCATGGGTGTCACGCCCACGCCAGCGGAGATCAAAACGATGTTATCCGCTTCGCTGCCATCGAAAGTGAATTTGCCAACCGGACCGCCCGCCTCGACTAAGTCGCCGACTCGCAATAAATCAACGATGTGACGCGAAACCGCGCCGCGAGGCTCCCGACGAATCGTCAGATCAAGGTATTCGCGATGCGTCGGAGATGACGAAATGGAGTACGATCGAATCATCCTTGCGCCGCCGATGAAGAACGCGACGTTGAGGAATTGACCGGGAACGAAGGTGAACGGCAGCAACCCTTCACCGGACTCCGGGAGCAATCGAATGGTTTTCACGTTCGCAATTTCGTTCACGACACTGCCAACTCGCAAGTAGCCGCTCCACTTTGCGGTCACCGGCGGTGCGTCTTTCAGGATAGTTGATTCGCTCATGTAGTTGATCCCCGTTCAGTCTATGTGTTCGACGGCGGTGGCGTTCCAGCGAGCGCCGGTGCTGCTCCAGGTGGCGGCGCTCCTTTGTTGGCTTCAATGCGACTGAACAGTGCGGCGGCGCGACGCATCTTAAGGAAGTACAGGGCGATCATCGCCAGCGCGAACAAGATTAGCAGTACCATCGAGAACAAGTGGAATGGCGAAGCACCCCAAATTCCGCTGCTGACTTGGATTCCTTGTGGCGGCTGCAAACTCATTTCACTCTTGAACCATTGAAGTGCGACTTGGTGCGGCGGCTGACCTTCCTTCAAAGCCCGCTGAGTGGCAACGCCACTCTCAAACTCTGCTAAGGCAGCATGCATTTTGGTTGTCGCATTTTGCATGGCCGCATAATCGTCGGTTCCTACGGCAGTCGCCAAGCGATCTATTCCAGTGGAAAGAAGTGTCACGGCGGCGCGCATCCGCTCGTCGGCTTTTTGCAAAGTTTCGGTGCGCTGCTCCGGCGTTTGATCCGTTATGTTCATCAATGTCGGGTAAAGCTCCAACGGTGGAGCCTTGCCCATATCTTTCATCATGTCACCCATGCCGCCACCACCACTACCGCCAGCCATACCACCGCCTGCACCCATGCCACCATCGCTCATCCCAGCACCGGAGTTCGCTGGAGGGCCAGCGGAAGCATCCGTCGCGGGCGCGGCACCTGCTGCTTGATCGGGATGGTGGCTGGCATGTTCTTCAGCAGACACCTGGGCGTAGGCTGGATGAGCCCATATCAGTCCAACAAGCAAACCCAAAATGCCCCACTGAAAGATGCGGGAACTGCTGTGATAGTCGGTGTCGATGCCCACCTTGACGCTGGACGTCCAGTGAGTTTCGATTCTAAGTGAACCATCAATGTTGGATTTCATTTTCATTGGTCTGAGTTCCGTGTCATTGGTCATGATCGTTTCCCGTTGGGTAGCAGTTCGACGAGGCTGTAGCAGCCGCAGGTGACCGCAGGAAGTCTTTCAGCTTCGGGCGGACCCCACGTGCCGGCGTCGTATTCATAGACGGGCGTTGCCAAATCCAAAACTGGCTCAACTATTTCCCATGCTGCCTCCACACCATCCTGGCCCGGGAACAAGGCACCATCGCCCGCCATGGCATCGTTCAAAAGTCGCTCGTAAGCAGTGGAGAAACACTCTCACTGCTTCATTTCCATCATTTTCATCTGCATTTCCATGACCTTCATCTGCATCATTTGCATTTGCATCATTTGCTGCATTTGTTGTTGCATCTGTTTCAATTGTTGGTCGATTGAACCTGAGTTCGCAGCGCCTGTCGCGTTGTCGGCATTTCCCATGGACGCCATGCCTCCGGACATGACAGAGGAACCACCGGTGCCGTCAGACATTCCGCTCATGCCGCTAGAGCTACCCGACATTCCACCCATTCCGCCGCCCATCATTCCCATTCCCATGCCTTTGCCCATACCGCCGGACATGCCTCCCATCATCCCCATGCCGCCGGAGCCACCCGACATGCCGCCCATGCCGCCGGACATGCCGCCTTTTTCGCCTCCCATCATTCCCATGCCGCCGGAGCCGCCCGACATGCCTCCCATCTGGCCCATGCCACCGCCTGAATCCGAGCCCATCGCAGGCTGCTGGTTACCAGTTCCTCCGGTCGACATTTGTGATCCAGACCCGATGCCTACCAAGTGAGTTGCCGGCAACGGTCCGGGTGGACGCGTTTGATGACACTGCACACAATTTTGAAACCCGGGTTTGATGTTTGGTGCAGCTTGAGCCGCTGGCGCTGTAGCAGCCATGCCTTGCCCATTTTGCATAGACGGTTGAGTGGCAGGTGGCGAGGAGCCTGCTGTTGCGCTTGCAGACTTCTGATTCAAAGCAGCTTCGAGTTGAGCCACTTTTTGTTGCAGTTCCACAAGCTGGCTGTGCAGATTCTGCTCAAACTCCTGGCCAGTGACCACGATTGGCCAAATAGTTCCGCTGGCCATCGCCGTAGCAACGACCAGCATCGACAGACGTAGCTTCGATAAGACGTTAAAGTTTTGCATCGCTATTCATCTTTCGTTGAACGGGTTGATTGCTTGGGACGTTTGGTGGTTGAACATGATTTACTTGGACCGCTAACATCTGGAGTTCACGATCACTCGGTTGTCACGGAGTCCTCGGGTTCAGGTGCAACCATGCCGACGAGCGTTTGACGTTGCTCTTTGGTTAGCACTTCGGCAGCGTTGCCGACGGATCGAATGAAAGCGATTCGATTGGCCACTTGGAGCTGAGCGATCTCGTGGGCTTTCGCCTCGATTTTGGTAATATCGGGCTGCGCCTCAGCGGTCAGTGTCCACAGTTCTTGTTCTGCTTCGTCGATCTTGCGCTCCGCAGTGGCCGTTGCCAACAACGATGCCTCTTTGATCTTGTTGAGTTGCAGTTGTTGGACATCACTCAATGCGATGTGCTGTGGATGGTCGAGGAAGAAGCCCGTCTCACCGATGTGATACAGATGCGAGGCACCTGCGAAGCCTGGCAATGCAGACGGCATATTCATGCTGCCCATTGACTCCATGCCACTCATCGACGATTTCGTGGCGGGATTGCGGCCCATCATTCCCATGCCTTTCATCATCCCCATCCCCTGGCCACCCATGCCCATGCCGCCAGGCATGCCACCCCTGTCTGACATCATTCCCATTCCACCAGATCCTCCAGACATGCCTTTCATGCCGCCCATCTCGCTCCCCATCATTCGCTTACCCATTCCACCAGGAGGCATCGATTGGCCATCTGACCTCTGGCCCATGCCACCCATGCCTTTCATCATCTCCATCTTTTTGTCACCCATTTGCATTCCTTGCATCTTGCCAGTGTTTGACAAAGAATCAGTCGAGTCGTTCGTCGATTTGTTGGGCATCGCATCCGATGGATCGGGAGCGTTGATGCTGTCCTGTGGCTGGTGTGACGTCTGCAGCATTGCTTCTAGGTCCGCAACTTTCTTGCGCAGGCTCTGAAGTTGCGCTGCAAGATCGCTGTTGGCGATTGTTGCATCATTTGCAAGTGGCTGAACATGTTGATCCGTAGGTGCCTGCGCTATCGAAAGTGGGCTGAGGAAAACAGAAGTTCCTGTCGCCACAAAGACGCTCAAGGCAGCCGACTTACAAAAGGTGGATAGTGAGCGCATGTGCAAACCTGCTGTATTGGTGTTGACGGGACGACGAATGACAAAATGCCGTGCGGACGATTTCTCGTCAGCACGGTTTGACCACTGTTGGTAACGATTGGAGTCGCCTAACGGACGACTTTACTTAGCTGACTTCGTTGGCGTTTTAGCTTCCGACGCGTCGTGCTCATGCGTCATTGCGGCATGGTCGTGCGCGGCATCTTCATGCCCCATCGTCTTCAGCAACTTGGCATGGTCTTTACTGACTTGGTCAAGTGTACTGGTGATTTTTCCAGCCATTTCGCCGCATACTTTTCCATCAGGCGAGTCTTTGCAGCACTCTTCATGAAGCATCTTTTGCGTGCTTGCCGCTTGTGCCAACTTGGTTTCGATTCCCTTCACTTGCTCAACGACTTGAGGATTGCTTTTGTTTTCTTCGCGAATGATGACCATATCGCGTTGAATCCCTTGAATCTGGTGGCCAAGCATCTGAGATTCCGCTTGAGTCACCGCCGGGTTAATCGTGGGAACTTGTGTGGTGTACTGTTGGATACTTCGGGAATAGTCACGAGAGTGTTGAATGTCTCGCGAAGCGCGGCCGTTGGCAAAGAAGCTGGCACCGTTGTTTCGTGACACTTTGTCGTTCAATCGCGATTGGGCAGACGCGGGTCGCGCGGTGAGAGAGGTGGAAATGGCAATAACCACCAAGCCGAGTGCCAGTGTTCCAGTGTGTTTCATCAGCATGATTGTTCCTTTCAGGGAACTTTTAAGAGGGGTTTGTTGAGATTCCTAGCTACTTAGATGCTTGTGACCATTGCTTTCTTCACGGAATAGGTCGAATTGTTTTTCCTTGTATTGTGCATTTCCGCACAGAGTTGGTAGCGATGTAAAACGCGCCCCCCTCAACAACTAACTGCAGTCTGTCGTGCTTAGTTTTGTTTCACATTGCAAAACGCTGTTGTTGGGGGTGCCGATGCTAGCGAGTGCACCGACGCCGACGGGGGCAGATTCAATCACTCCAATAATCCAGGCGACGAGTAGACCCGCGACGAGCACCGGACAAACTGCAGGGTGGCGAAGAAGGCCGTGTTAAACAGGGATGAGTGTGGAACACGGCGACGGCTGAGCTGCTCGTGGATGCTGTCTGATTCTTTTTGATTGAACGGTTTTTCTTCGCGATTTGCTTTCGCCGAAGAATCACGAAGTCATTGACCAGCTTCATTGTTGGATAAGTCGATGTTGCCGAGTATCGGGACAACACCGAAAACAGTATGGCGGATTCAGCCATCTAGAAATCAGTACGGACTCGATGCGACGATCGTCCAACGGGGAACAGAACTGGCGGTGATGGATTTGCATGCGAACATAAACCACCTGTGTCCGCAAAGCCCTTTAATACCCTGTGAGGGTATGGTACAATTGTTAGACTACGCAAAGCCGCAGGTCGATCGTTCCCGGTTGGCCTTGTTTTTTGCATTTGGCCATGTGTAACTCGCCCGCAAAAGCAGCCGTTTGTTGGCTGGAATATCTGAGCACTTATGTACATAGAATTGAAGGAACACTCAGCAGAGAATGGCTGCGTTGTGGTACGCTCCGGCTTTTATGTTGGGATGCATCAAGGACCTGCATCCTTCACGGGAAAGCCAGGTAATCCTTCAATTCGTTTTGCGCAACCTCGCTCGGTACCACAATTCAGGTTACGGCGTGCGGTTTTTTTTGATCGCGAGAGGATGCGGTCTTGAATCAATCTGAAGATTCGAACACATCAACTCAGCCAGCCAGCGAATTGACATCTGACGATACAATGGATCGCTTGGTAGCGTCGTGCGTGGCGGGAGATGGTTCCGCCATGAAGTCGATCTACGAGCATTGCAGCAGTCGCGTCTATGGGCTGATGGTGCGAATGGTTGGACGACAGGATGCGGATGACTTGACGCAACAAGTCTTTCTTCAAATGTTCCGCAAACTGAATCAGTTCAGTGGACAATCAAAACTGGAAACATGGCTATTTCGACTCGCGACCAACGAAGCTTTGCAGCATCTGAGAAAACAGAAGAGGCGGTCGACGGCATCACTCGTCTCGGAACCGGCAACTACCGACGACAATCGGCTAATCAAGTGCGACGAGGCGCGTTTACTTGAGGCGGCATTAAACCGTCTCGATTCCGAACTACGTGCCGTCTTTCTGCTCAAGGAGCAAAATGGCTTGTCGTACCGCGAGATCGCCGAATCGCTAGGAATTCCTGAAGGTACTGTTGGTTCGAGACTCAACCGCGCCCGGAACGAGCTTCGCCATGAACTGACGAAGCTCGGGTACGAGTAAGGCAATGCGTCAATCGACAACTAAGGCTCCTCAATCGTGTATTTGGATGCGGTCCGAACGCGATTTCTTCACGGAAACTGCAAAACTTTTTTCCTCTTCGGTCGCTCGTCCGCACATTTCTAGGCAGGATTCTGAATCAGCGGATTTGTTGCAACTAAAAAGACGCAGCCAACTCTAATTAAGCCGGACTGCGTCGGGTTTGCGACTGTTAGCGATACTGTTAGCGACGGTTAGGGCCGGTATCGTCGTGGATCAGCCTTACTGTACTCATACGGGTGTTTGCGAGAAATGCTCGAACTGCCGTATGCATTTGGCTGATACGAGAAACGTCGGTACGACTGGACCTGAGGCGCCGCAAGTACAACGCTTGGGGCAGCAATTGTTTGCGGTGTCGGAGTGGCTACTGTTGGTGAATAGGAGAACCTTTGGTAGCTTTGCGTCGGTACCGCTGACGGTGCCACAGTCGTCACAGCTTGTACGTCTCTACTGTCAACCGTGGTGCCGTTTGTTGTGACACCGATGGAACAGCATCCGCATTGTGCCCAGGCACTGCCTGCCGACAAACCAATCGCGGTGAGGGCCGCGACTCCCATAAACGTTTGCTTCAACATACCGAGAACCTCCGGGGTATTACCCCAATGGGAAACGCGGAATTTTGGTAAGTCTCGGCAACGTCCGCTTCGTAGCCGCGATTGCTGATTTGGATGCTTGTAGACCATCTTTTCTTCACAAGCCGTCAGAATCTTTTTCGGAATTCGCACATTTTGGGAGCGCAGCCAAGCAGTCATTGCCTTGCCTTGGATTTGCGCATGCCTCGCCTGTTTTCCGCGCAAAACTCATCGCGCCGCGAATTAGGAAAACTGTTGGGAGAACTCCCTAACCAATTGGCTGCAAATGACTTGCGGCTGCGCGTTGGCGATTTTCAACCGCAGGTTTTCGCACCCTGGCACATGAATTGACTTAGGCAGACTCCAAATGCCGTTTGGGAACGTGGCATGGTCTTGGGTGCAGTTCGTGAAAAGCCGGCTTGGAGATCAAAATTTGAAACTTTTCCTGGAATCTGCCTTCGCATTCTTCCTAATGATTGCACTTAGCGTTGCTGCGGATCAAGTGCATGAAGTCGAGTCATTAGCGACCTCCGATAACTTTCGTATTTGTTGTAGCCAAGGCGGTCCGCCGCCCCAAAAAGTACTCGACTATTGCGAGTCGATGCGGCGACAACTGGGGAAGCTATGGCGGAATACTGAAGAGCTTCCTTCTTGGCGCCCAGTTTGTAAAGTTCAGTTACATAACAGCCGGTCTACTTATATTCAAGCTGTTGGATCGATAGGGGCAAGTACGCTTGGGAGCAGCTTGATTCAGTTAGATGGCGGTCGTACGATTTCTCGGCGCATCGACGTACTTGTAGAACCAAGCGGCGAGTTGCCCGCGCTGCCCCACGAATTGACCCATATTATTCTTGCCGAATGTTTTGGCGGTAACCAACCTCCCCATTGGCTGGACGAAGGGGCTGCCATGCTGGCGGATACAAAGCAAAAGCAGTTGCTGCATGAACGTGACTGCCGCCAGGCATTGCATCAGGGCACAGCTATGCCGTTAAATAAAATTCTGAATTTAGAGCAGTTTGCATCTGTCGATCAGATGCCCGCCTTCTACGGCCAAAGTGCTTCATTGCTGCGTTTCTTGTGTCAGGATGGGGACCTCGCTAAAGTCACTCGTTTTGGTATGGATGCTACCCAGCATGGCTACGATCAGGCCTTGTCGACACATTACGGAATCAGTAGCGTCGCAGAACTTGAGCGGCGATGGAAGAATTATGCTTTCAACCATAACTATGAGAATGCAGAACAGTCACTCTCAGTTTTTGCGGTTAGCTTTCGTCCCTAAGGGAACTGTTGATTCAAAGCTCAACCGCGCAAGAAAAGAGCTCCGCCAGGAACTGACGAAGCTCGGTTGGAACTAGCCAACGGGAAGTGAGAGTCGTTACTGAGCAGGACACCCGACAGTACGTTCGATCTGTGCCACGGTGCCTGCAAGTGTGGCTTCAAAACGTGCCATTTGAGTTTCAAACATGAGTAGATCGCGATACGTTTCGATCAGCGTGAAAAAATCGGTTCGTTTGCCTCGATAATCCGCGATCGATAGTGTAAGCGTATCTTCGGTGCGAGGAATGATGCGATCTTTGTAGATGTCTTGTTGCTGGACGAGCGCGTCGGCCTGTGCCATCAGTCGACGCAGTTTTCCTTGGATTGCATCGCGCTCCGCTTCCAATCGTTCGGTCGAGCTACTGGTGCGGTGAGCGGCCTCGCGAATACCAGCATTGATCTTTTCGCGCCAAATGGGCAACGTTGTCCCGACGGTGAAACTGATGTTGTCATGACCATTCGCTACTGGGCTAATCGCGTTGCTGTCATCGCTAATGATTGCGTAGTTCAAGCCGACTTGGAGGTCAGGGTATTTCTGGAGGCAGGCCAATTTCTGCTTTTGACGGTCCCTTTGGATTTCCCACGCAATCGCTCGTAGCTCGGGACTACATTGCTCGGCAAGGACCAATAATCCGTCGAGCTGCTCGGGAACATTGGTTAGGCCAAGCTCTTCGCTCGCTTCTGGGATCAATGAAACCGGCTGTTGGACCAGCGCGGCAAGGTCGGCTTGCGCCTGTTCCTTTTGCTTGCGGAGTGTCACAATTTGATCGTCGAGTCGGTCTGCTTCCAACTGTGCTCGCAGCACATCTTGCTGACTTCCGCCGCTCTTGTAGCGGGCTTCTGCAACTTGCGTTAGATCGTCAACCAATTCACGAGTCTCTTGAATGATGGCAATGGCACGCGTTGCGAACCATACTTCATAGTATGCAAGGCGAACAGCTTCGGTGATCTCGCGCTCGATGCGATCTACCTCAGCTTGTGCCATCTGCACTTCTCGATTCGCAATAGCTGCCTTGGTCCTGAGCTTCTCTGGCCATGGAACGCCTTGCGATAAGCCAAATTGATGGCCGACTCGACCACCGGCAGTTTGCAACGCTTGATTTTGAATCGGCCAGAAGGTGTTATTGAACATTGGATCAGGTAACGCACTGACTTGCGGCGCTACGTTCGTGGCCGCAGCGACTCGTTGTCGCGCGGCTCGAAGCTTCGGATGCCCGGCCATTGCGACTGAAACGAAGTATTGGGCAGGCTGCTGCGTTCCGGTTGCAGAGACAGAGTTCGAGTTCGGTGGTCGAACCACCTCTGGCTGGGCCGTTTCCTCAATAGCCTCCCTATCAGATAGCTCGCCCCCCTCGGCTTCCTCGGCATCCTGAACGAATACTGGTTGCGGCGCTGCCGAAACCAAGCCCTCGTTGTAGGCAATGGTCCGAATAGTTGAAGACAACTGGGGGGGCTGGGCTTGGCTTACATTGGGCGGCTTAGTCTCGTTACCGGCGACTGCGCTTTGGGGTAAGGGGGCAGTCTGCGAGAATGCCGACGGTCTTGGCTCAGGCGAAGTCGCACATCCGCTCGTTGAGAAACCAGCCAGGAGAGCGAGCAAAAATCGCCGTTTCCGGTTAGAAACACGCTTGTCTGTTGACTGATTTCTCATACTAATCCGCTCCGCAAACTACAATTGAAACGGCAATCACGCCGTTTTGGCAAATTGGACTTGTACCAATTGGCAGAATTTCCGATATACTCCATATACCATCTCGGGGTATATCATCGGAACGAACTAAGGGAAACTTCCACACAATTCTCATGGCCCGCTTAACTCGCATTGCCGTCAATCTTTTACTAATCGTTGCGATAACGATTCAGCCGACGATGGTGCGTGCGCTTCAAAAGGCATGTTCTGGCGATTGCAGTTCGCAGTTCACCTGCCAAGGATGCGGCAGCTGTGAGGTTGAGTCTCCGGCTGGCCGCTGCGGTTGTTGCAGTGGGCATTCTGATGTCGGTTCCAATGAGGAATCCAATGAGGAAATCGCTAGTTGCTGCGGACATGGCTCCG
>JAGQPR010000049.1 GCA_020426625.1 Planctomycetales bacterium | reverse complement strand
CGTCATAAACCGCGTGCTATCGCACTGCGGCTGATCTCAGATCCGGCAATTTAATTCTGGACGAGTCCTAAATTAAGTGCATTCGCGGCTCCGCCGCTAATAGCCTGAGAAATAATATCTTGGCGATCAATTGTCCGTCACCTTGATCCTCACCCACGCTATTCGCTTTTTGCGCGGCACGGGAGAGGCAGATGGAAAACAACCATGTTGTTTTTTCGCAGGTCCTAAAGATGAGACCAACTTCTGACTTTTGGAGTGCCGTGACGGGCCGTGACTCGTCACCGTTTTTTTTGGGGGGATTCCGTTGGGCACGGCTCGGTCGTCGAAGCTAAAGATGAAGGCCGAACAAAACGACTGAAAAACCAAAGCTCCGACAAGACGGAGCACGTCAGAGCACTCCATAATGTATCGTCGTTTCCTCGAAATCAACTTGGCAGTTCGCTCAGCCGCTGGCGCAAGCGACGCAGCACGCGTGATTTGGCTTGATAGACACTCGCGACCGACAGGCCCGTCTGCTCTGCAACGTCGGCAGCCTTTATTTCATCGATCGTCGTTAACCAGAATGCCGCCCAGGTTGTCTGCTCGAACTCTGCCTTGACCTGCTGCAGGACTTCTCGCACAACCAGCGTTTGCACATTCTCAGCGCAAATGGTTGAGTCCAAGTCCTGAGTCATTTGCTGCAATCGCAGCATGGCATCCGTCCCACCCTCCGCGTCCATCCGATTGGCGGAACGGCGGTAGTGATCTCGCACCCGACTCCGCGTGATCGTGGCCAACCAACTGCGAAAACTGCCTTCGGATTTGACTCTCTCGAAGGAGGTGATGCCGCGGGCAACTGCCGCGAAGACCTCTTGGACTACGTCGGCGGCTTCCGATTCGCGGATGCCTGAAGTCCGACACCAACGGTATACGATCGGGCCGAAAATCGTGACCAGCCGGGCCCAACCGTGAGGATCCATACGGCGCACGTCCTCCAAAAGCAACGACGAGAGGGTCGGGTGCTCCTGAGGTTTCAAGTATTCAGAATCTGCAGTCATAGGACCATTGTAGCCTAAGAGCATGCGTAGGAAGCAAGGTTCCCATTCAATCGCGTTGCATGTGAGGCAGGTGGCAAGGCTAGCGAATCAGTGGAAGACTGTGGATACTGTGACGCGTGCTGTATCTCCAGGACGATTCCAAATAAAAATGATGTCAGAGGTCTGCGTTCATCAGTTGGGAGCCGAATTTCGATTCGCAAGTCAATTATGCTGAATAAGGGAAAACCGATGATGACCGCCACCCAGTGCCCCAGTGTTGCTGAATTGAAAGCGCTTGCGCTCGGCGAAAAGCCGAGTGAGGATAGCGATTACTTGTTTCAGCATGTCAACGACTGCGAATCATGTCGCTGCCACTTGGAAACCTTGGAAGATACCGGCGATTCGCTGATCGCCAGTTTGCGCGACACCGCCGAAGATGGCGAGTTCTCCGCCGAGCCCGATTGTCGTCTCGCCGTCGCCAAAGCGCTGGGAGCCCTGGCCAACCCAGTCAAGATTGACGAATCCGACTGGCAAATACCCAAGTCGCTGGGAGAATACGATATTGAGCGACCTATCGGTAGCGGAGGAATGGGACATGTGTACTTGGCTCGACATACCAAGTTGGGCCGCGAGGTAGCGCTAAAGCTGGTGGCACGCCACCGACTGGCCGATCCGCGTGTATCGCAACGGTTCGAAGCTGAAATGCGAGCTGTTGGGCGACTTAGCCATCCCAATATCGTGACGGCACACGATGCCAGGGAAGTGGACGGTACCGCTGTCTTAGTGACTGAATATGTCAAAGGCATGGATCTAGGCCAATTGCTGAGGCGAATTCCACAGCTGGCGATAGCAGACGCCTGCGAAATCGGTCGCCAAATTGCCGTGGCTCTCAGTTACACACATGCCCAAGGTTTTGTCCATCGCGATATCAAGCCTTCCAATGTAATGCTTAGCGAGGAAGGTCACGTCAAGCTCTTGGATTTGGGACTTGCTAGATTCCAATATGACCACGCCGACCGTCTGGAGATCACAACGGCAGGGCAAGCGATGGGTACGGCTGACTACATCTCGCCGGAACAAGTTGCCGATTCAAAATCGGTAGATATCCGATCGGACATTTATGCTCTCGGATGCACCTTGTTCAAACTGCTGACCGGACGCGCCCCGTTCGCAGACGAAAACCATACAACGGCCTTCGCAAAGATGACTGCCCACGTCTCCAAGAAACCCCAGAGCCTAGCCGAAGTTTTACCGAGTGCACCAAGAGAACTCACGCAGCTGGTCGACCGCATGCTTGCCAAGGATCCCAACTCACGTCCACAACTGCCAGCGGAAATTGTGGACAAGCTGAAGCCATTTTCTACGAGCAGCAGTTTGTTGGCCTTGATAACTCGCGCTTCAACGATTCAGGAAGTGTGTCCATTGACGCAGACGGTGGAACACCCGCCGTCGCTTGCGGCTTCGCAATATTCGATGCAGCGCAATGTTCCGCGATGGGTGGCAATCGCCGCAGGCGTTCTGGGGATCCTGGCGGGAATCTGCATGTCAATCATCGTTGTCATCACCAATCCCGATGGCACGCGCTCGTTCCTGGAGCTCGCCGAAGGAAGCCGTATCGAGATTCGTCAGTCGGAAAGCAACACTGGGGCAGACGGTTCAAGTGATGTTTCGAACTCAGGCCCAGGGCGGCCCCCTGCCAATGCAGCCATAGAGGGCACGAAAGCCGAGAGTGGCAAGCAGCTGGATTTGCCAATGCCGCTTGCGTTCGCGGTTCTACTCAATCGCGATTCAACTCTGAGGCAGCCTTTCGTCACAGAATCCCAGATTTTCGAGGCTACTGAGGTATTACGAGCTTCCAAAGGCACCGAGCCAATACCGACACCCGTGGGCACCTGGTACCCTATCGCAGGAGAAGACCTTAGTGCTCCTATCAAAGCCCAGAATGCCGGAGTGACCTATGTGTTGGCCAGCAACCAGCACTTCATACCTTGGTCAAGCGTAAAGGGGCATGTGTTGGGTACTCAGTACCAATCCTTTAGCAAATCGGGTTCATCTGAAATCCAGGTTCGTCTGGACGATGAATTGGGCGCCAGCCTGGGCGCGCTTACGGGAGCTAATCTGCGTAGCCAGCTGGCCATCATCGTGCATGGCCAAGCGCGCGCAGCTCCAATCATCAACTCCTCCGTTGGAAAGGACGTCGTAATCTCGGGAGTCTTCTCTACCGGCGAGGCTCGACAATTGAGCGAATGGCTGCACGGGGGCTTGGTTAATCCTCCCCCTCGTTTATCGCCAAATTCCGGCAACCCACAAGAAAGTAAAGTGCCAGAAAGGCTCGACTCAACCAGCTCTGCTGACAATGCTGCTCAGTTTGAAGTGATTGCGCTTGAATCTCTCGATCCCCGCTTGGCCGTAGCCTCCTTAGAGAAATTCTTGGGAAATCCCCAAGGCAGCAAGCCAATCATCGATGCAGATCTATCGAGTTCAAGAGTATTGATTCGAGGGACGGTGCAACAAATAGCTCAAGCAAAAAAAATTATACAAGAGCTCGAAAGGCAAGCTGGCGATGGCCGTTCGCCCACAACACCAACCACGAAAGCAGAAGTTGATGAACGAATAACGCTACTACAGAACAATCTTAGAAAAATTGGCCTGGCGTTTCACAATTTCGAATCCGCACATAAGAAATTCCCGGGCACGGCCAACGTGCGGGAAGGTCGTAGAGCCAGCGAGTCAGGCGGCAAGATCTATCCGTTCAGCTGGCAAGTGGCTGTCCTGCCTTTCATCGACGAAACTGCTTTGTTCGAGCAATACCACTTCGATGAACCGTGGGACAGCGAAAGCAACCTGAAACTATTGAATCAGATGCCTGAGCTATATCGCAGCCCTTTTGCCTCCGACAATCAAGACGTGGGCGAAGCGAACATACTTGGCTTTGCCAACAAATCCAGTGCACTCGGGACGGCAGGCGGTGAAGCAATCAGAACTTTTACACATGGTACCTCCAATACACTACTGCTGATCGAAGCGGAGTGTACAGTACCTTGGACTCGACCTCAGGATATCCCGGACGGTATCGAGGCTGCCGAGCTGTTTGACGATCATCCGTTGACCTGTTTGATGGCGGATGGCCGCGTGATCAACGTCGAAGAATACGACGTCGATGCGATCAACAAGATGATCACACGCAATGACGAGAACTTCGAGAATCCGTTTCAGTAGAATTTTCGCCAGTTCAGACGAGCCGGGCCCTATTTCCGTTTGCGCTGGTCAAAGGACTCGTGCAGACTCTTTCAACCGTCAGCAGTTTGCCGCATTGGCGAAGGCTGATTCTGTCTCAGGGCCAGCTCGTGTTTGATGGACATCGCAACGAGAGGATCGAGCATGGCTGCGGTGGCTAGCTGCACGGCGCAAGCACCCGCAGCCTGGTAATCTAGCACATGCTGAGCATTGCTAATTCCACCGACACCGATGATCTTCAAATTCGAATTGGTGCGAGCAATGCATTTATGAAATCGTGCAACTTGCCGTATGGAGCCAGCGAGAATGGCTGAGCCCCCAATGCCGCGAGGGGCACCGTCGAAAAATTGGCCAGTCGCTGATGCCACTCGAGCAGAAATGCAATTCGTTGTCACAATACCGTCCACAATGCCATTTAAGCAGACGACGAGCTGTTCGATTGCTTCGGTATCTTCAACCAAGCCTATTTTGACCCAGAGCGGAGTCTGCCCTGCCAGGTGTCGAACTTGGCTGGCCACCACGGCAGCAGCCTGAGCTTGCTGGTACAGTTGGCCGTCGACGCTAGACACATTCGGACAAGAGAAATTGACCTCAACTGCGTCGGCACCACTTTCGACTGCCCAACGCGCACAGCGAGCGTAGTCTTGCGCTATGTCGTCCAGAGTGTAATTGTCTTCGGCTGTGGCCACCACCGATACTGTCAGCGATTTTTCTGCGGGCAGATGCTTGCGAGTCCATTCAACGTCCGACCGCCATTGATCGGGATGCATTGAGGGCATGCCGAAGCTAATGGCCCAGCTATCAGAAACAGTTGGTGAATTGTTCAGTTGTGCTCCGGGCTGAAACGCAACATCGGGAACATGCACCAAGTTGGGCAGCGGATAGCTCGCTAGCGGACGACTACGAACAGTCTTGTACGTCAAATCGTCAAAGCCCAAGTTGGCATAGTGCAAGACCCACTTGCCATTTAGTAGGGGGCCAGCAGCGATGCCCAGCCGCACCTCAGGAGTGTTTTTTTCAGTCGTAGGCACATTGGGTTGCGTTTCACTATTAGGAGTGATCGCGGGGGCGTTTTCGTAATTCCATTGATAGGTTTTGTTTGGATCGTAACGTGCGACGGCATCCATCATTGGGTCCTAGTGGGCAAGTCGAATACCGGAGAATTGCCAACGCGCATCCGGTGGAAAAAAGTTGCGGTACGAAACACGGATGTGATCGGCAGAAGTCGCGCAGGAGCCTCCGCGCAGAACAAACTGATTGCACATGAATTTTCCGTTGTACTCGCCGATCGCGCCTTGCTTGGGACGGTAGCCCGGGTAGGGCGAATAGTGGCTGCTAGTCCATTCCCAGACATTGCCGAGCCAACTGATCGCGCCAGACGCGTGCGAAGCCTTGGGATGAATCGGTTGGTTGTTGGCGAGCAGGTAGTCGGCAAAAACGCCTGTGGGACTGCTTGAATTACTCTCTAACAACGATTGTTGAGCTACACCGGCCGAGTACTCCCACTCAAACTCTGTAGGCAGCCGAGCCCCTGCCCAACGCGCATAGGCATCGGCTTCGAAATAGCTGACGTGACAAACTGGCTCGTCTAGATGCAAGGGGCGCATTCCGCTCAATCCATACTGCCGCCACTGGCCATCCGCTGTGGATTGCCAATATAGCGGAGCAGTTATCTGCTGCGACTGCACCCAAGCCCACCCCAGGGAAAGCCAGTGTTCTGGATTGGTGTAACCACCATCGCGGATGAATTCCAGGTAGTCCCGATTTAGGACCAATGACGACGCAGCTGAATGTTCCAAAACCAAAGCGCGATGAACGGGTAATTCGTTGTCAAAACAAAACCCATCGCCAGCGCTGCCGATGTCCACGATGGCCTCGGACACAATAGTCGAGTCAACGTTTCGGCCCGAAAGCGGCACTTGGTCCAAGTCAATTTCAGCGAGGTTCGAATGGTAAGCAGGGTGAAAAGGGTTGTGGAAAAGCACATGCTTGATGTCGGTCAGCATCAATTCCTGATGCTGCTGTTCGTGGTTCAATCCCAGGATCAATAATGGTATGGCTTGCTGATAGCCGCTGGGCTTGCCTTCCAACAACTGCTGAATGTGAAGATCTACGTGTCGGCGATAGTCGCGAATCTCCTCGAGATTCGGCCTGGTGATCGTTCCCCGAAGATTCCTGGGAAACTGTTTTCCTATCGCGTTGTAGTACGAATTAAACAGAAATTCGAATCGCTCATCGAAAACAACGTAACGTGGCAAGAACCTCTTGAGCACGAAGGTCTCGAAGAACCAGCTGGAATGAGCCAGATGCCAGCGGGTTGGACTAACGTCCGGCATCGTTTGAACGCTGCAATCCTCCGCCGAAAGAGGCGCTGCGATCAACTCGCTGAACGAACGAATCCTGCGAAAGGTTTTCAGCAAGGATTGACAATCGTTGCCTATTCGTTGGGGATTCCGCGAAGAAGAGACCAGATTCAGGTTAGTTTCTCGATTTGCAGAGAGCTTCAAAGTTTGCGCGACTTCTCTAAAAATGAGTATTGGGACTGGGCCAAGTCATCGCCTAGTGAGCGGTCAAGTACATCACCGCAAAATACTGCTGCGGATCAGTCCAGTACTCGACTGTCTCCAAGCCAGCGGTTCTTGCCATCTCAGAGAATTGCGGCAACGTGTACTTGTGTGAATACTCTGTATGAATGCGTTCTCCAGCACGAAAATCAAAACAGCGACTACCCACGCTTACCTTTTGGTCACGAGAACTTTCCAGGTAGATTTCGATCCGCGAATGCTTCTCATTGTAAAACGCAATGTGCTTGAAGAATCGCAAATCGAAATTTGCGTCCAATTCTCGATTGGCACGCGTCAACAAGTTCAAGTTAAAGCGGGCCGAGATTCCTTCGGAGTCGTTGTAAGCACGCTCCAAGACATCTTTATCCTTTACCAGGTCGATACCAATCAGCAGCCCAATCCCCGCTGGCTCCAAATTCACTACGCTGTGTAGCAAGTTCATCGCCTCTGGTATTGTCAGATTACCAATAGTTGAGCCTGGGAAATACACGACGATGTTCTGGTCAGCGTAAGGACTGGGGATTTCAAATCGACTGGTGAAATCTGCAACGATCGGTTCAACCTTCAATGTCGGGTACTCTGCTGCCAGCAACCGGGCGGTGCGGAGCAAATGTTCCCGCGAAATGTCTACTGGTAAGTAAGCGGTCGGGGCCAGCAAGTGATCTAACAGCAATCGAGTTTTATGACTGCTGCCACTGCCAAGTTCGACAATAACCGCGTTCTGGCCTACACAATGCGACATGGCCGAGGCATTGGTGGCCAGTATTTCTAGCTCAGTACGAGTTGGATAGTATTCGTCCAATTGGCTAATCTTGTCGAATAACACCGAGCCATGATCATCGTACAAGTACTTGCAATGGATGTACTTGTCGGCACAGGATAGCCCTTGCCAGACGTCGTGCAGGAACTGATTCCGGTATACGCCTTCGCTCGAGGTTTCGCCTCCATCCAAGAGTGTGTGGGGCTGCTGCTTTTGAGTCTTAGCGCAATTGCTCATCAAATCGGCCGTTACTAATCTTTGCTCGGTGAAGAATGAGGCTTACGCCACGATGCTGCTTGACCCAAGCATCAAAGCTGGACGCGACCTATATAAGCGTTGGCGGTGGCAAGTGTGTTCGTTAGCACGGTGACCAACAAACGCCCCGTCAATCGCGGGTAAACCGATATGTTAGACGCTACCAGCTTTGCATGTAACCGCTGAATGGAATATCAGGACTATCCAGTGCGTAGAGCTCGCAGCACAGCCAAAGCTGATTTGGTAGCGCAGGATAAGAACTTCAGCTCAAGGGTGCGAATTTCTACTTGAGCTGGCGTTGCCAAGATCGTTCAATTTATCAAGCTTCAATCCAAGCTGAAAACCAATAGCGAGCGTTGGCGGACCTTACAGGCCGATAGAAACTTGGCTTCCCAAGGTCAGAATATCGTAGACGTCAGAAGCATCTAGCGGAGCTAAACTGATGCATCCGGCATTCCTAAGATCAGCACTAGGCTTTTCTGGTGTGCCGTGAATGGCCAAATCTTTGCCCAGGTTCAGCCAGTAGCCTCCGTAGGGATTACTGGGATCTTTGGCTTCTACCACCAATCCACCAACACCGTAGTACGTCCTGTCGCGTCTGCGGTCGATAACTTCGAACGTACCTTCCGTCGGCGCCGGATCGTTGCCTACCGAGATCGGGAATCTGCCCGCGTAAAGGTCATCCAAAAAGACGGTCAATTCGCCCCGTGTCAAGCTGACTTGCCCACGGAAGGGCCCCGTAACAACCTTCAGTGAGGTCCCGGCAATGAGCGCATTGGCGCTGCCCAACTGGTTGATTTTGCGGAGCAACTCAGGAGAGATCTTGTATTGGTTTGCAACTGATTCGACGGTATCGTTGGCCACGGCGACGTAAGCGGGTTCCTTGATATGCCGATGCGAGTAGATGACTTGACGACTCAATGCGTCCAAAATGTCGACCAAGTCCGAATGTTCAGCATGAGTCAATTCGGGGCTGTTGTAATAGGGGCTGAGTTGTTTGAGTGCCTCCGCCAGACGTCCATTGTCGGCTCGTTGGAGCGCTTCCTTCCGCGCCAGATCAAAGGGCAGCGCTGGCGACTGCGGCGACGACTCAACAGGCAATGTCCCATGTTCATTCATCTGCGGCAATTGCCAACTGCCATCACCGGGTAGCAATTCCGAAGTGCTACTTACCGAGTGCATCGGCACCGATACTGTATTGCTTGTTTGAGTATTGCTGGTTTGAGTTGGAGTCAATCCAACCGCCGGACCATCTAGCAGTGGAACTTGCGGTACGGAATTGGACGGCATTGAATTGGAGAATCCTGGGCTTGGCCCCAGGTCAACAGTTGGCTCACTAAACCCTGGCAAAGCAGGGAAGCTAGGAATCTCGCTGTTGGTTGGCGTTGCATTGGATGCACCGCCAAAAGCAGTCGAATTGGCACTTGGATCGTAGTCGGGCAAGGGAATCTCCGCGGCGCTTGCTCCCAGGTTGTTGGCAGCCTGGTTGCCGAAGCCATCAACCCACTCCAACCCGCTCAGCCCGCTAACACCAACTTGTGCCGCGTCCATAGAGACCAATTGCTCCCCGGTTGGAATTTCGATATCCAATCCTTCTTCGAGGCCCTCGTTCTCTGTCACCCATTGCTGCAGTTCGGGCGGCAATTCGGGCTCAGGCGTATTGAGAGCCACAAACGCTCCATAGCAAACGGCTAGTAGCAGTGCTACCACTACTCCTGTTTTGATCGTCTGCACGACGGTCCTCCTTGCCAAACAAAAAAACGCAAGCATCCTTCTCCTGGCGTGGATACTAGCCATGCCAGAATCTCGCGACTAGGTCAGTTCCGTCGACATCAGCCCAAAAATAGGCTTTTCCCAATATTTTTCCGAGCTTGAGCTACTTGACCTTGTCGAGGTACTCGCCGTAGCCCTCTTCTTCCATTTTCTCTTTGGGAATGAAACGCAGTGAAGCAGAGTTCATGCAATAGCGTTTGCCGCCGCGGTCCACGGGGCCGTCATTAAAAACATGTCCCAGGTGGGAATCGCCATAATGAGAGCGAACTTCCGTGCGCACCGAGAACAGGGAGCGATCGACCTTGTATTCGACGGCGTCCGGAGTAATAGGCTCTACGAATGACGGCCAGCCCGTGCCAGAATCGTATTTGGCAGATGAACTGAATAGCGGGGCCCCAGAGACCACATCGACATACAGCCCCACGCGTTTATTGTCCCAGTAAGCGTTGGCATGATGCGGCTCAGTTCCCTCCTGCTGCGTCACTTTGTATTGAATCGAGGACAATTTTCTTCTCAGTTCAGCTGGGGACGGCTTTGTAAAGCTCTCCCATGGTCGCTTCTCCTTGTTGGCCACATCCTCGACCGGGTCACTTTCGTGCTTGGCCGATTCAGGTAGCGATCCTGGCAGCTCGAGTACATGCGCGCGAGCACCCCAGTAACTTTGCACGAATGCGTCTCTACCTGAACCCAGGCGAAAGAAGTTGTACTTGATAGAATTCTTGTGATGATAATCCTGATGGTATTCCTCGGCGGGCCAAAAAGCTGCTCTGGGTTCGACGGCAACATTTAGTTTTCCGCGATAGACCTTCATGTCCTCGATGGCCCCTAACACTCGCTCCGCTTCCGCCTTTTCCTCTTCGTTAGCAAAGTAGATCGCCGGTGAATACTGGATCCCTTTGTCGTTGAATTGGCCGCGACCATTGGTTGGGTCGATATGCTTGACCAGCCATTCGACGATGCCCGCGTACGTAATCTCGCTCGGGTCATAGACGACCATGGCCACTTCGCGATGCCCGCCTGCCGCATAGGTCTTGTATGTCGGATTCTGGGTTCGACCGCCGCTGTAGCCGGAAATGACATCGATCACTCCCGGTGCCTTTTCGAAATCCGTCTCCACGCACCAAAAACAACCTCCAGCTACGATCGCCGAGGCATGTTTGGCGGTGACATCTTTACCGCTACTCGTTTTAGTTGGCGTTTCTTCCGGCTTGCTGGCAAAAACATTTACCAACCAAACCGCCGACCCAAAACATACTCCCGCCAGGATCAATCGAAATCGTGCTGTGTGAATCATTTTTGTATCACTCAGAACTGATTTTCCAATCTTAGAAAATGGCGCTAACAATCGCTGCATTCATGTTACCGTACGCCCTTGCTTTGTGGCAAATCTGTAATTTGCGTTACAAAGCATAGGTAGCTGGCGAAAATAATCCAAAAAACGCTGGCATCGCTTCCCGTTCACTTCAGGTCGGAAAGCTGCGAAACTTTGTATTCTGCTCAGAGGGTGGTTGGTAATCTTGAAATAGCAATCCCACCACAATCGCTTGGCACTCACTGGAGTGTGTCGTTAAACCACCACTGGGGGGTATTTGCGGTCGGGGAGGGATGCTTTTTTAATTCAGTCGTCGGGACTGACTGATTGCGGCTGGTAGAAGATGGGGCCTGTTGTCGATTGAAGCGGCGCTTATAAAGGTGTTGGCTTGACCATCCCCAACGCTGGCAGTCTTGCAGTCGCGGCTGGAGCTTATCTTTCCGTAACATGGGTGTTTCAACGGCCTTTTCCACGAGCGTTTCAAGCCGAATTCCAAAGGATTTATCCGTGCCCTTTGCAGAAATTGGTCCCATCTCGATCCATTTCCCTTCCCGCATCGAGACCAATGAACAATTGCAAGCGGAATTCCCGCAATGGGATATGGATCGCATCGCTGAAAAAACCGGTATTTGCAGCCGGTACATCGCAGCGGAGGGGGAAACGGCGGCCGACCTGGCAGTAGCTGCTGCCGAAAAGCTATTTTCTGAGCATAACGTCGATCGTCAGACGATCGATTTCGTGCTGCTTTGCACCCAGACGCCCGATTATCCATTGCCCACAACGGCCTGCTTGGTTCAAGATAGATTGGGGATATCACAGAACTGTGGAGCCCTGGACTTTAACTTGGGATGTTCGGGATTCGTGTATGGGCTGGCGATTGCCGAGGGCTTGATTTGCAGTGGGGCCGCCAAGACTATCCTGCTGCTGACGGCGGAAACTTATTCAAAGTACATCGACCCAGCAGATCGGAGTTTGCGAACGATATTTGGAGACGCCGCTGCCGCCACGCTAATTCGCTCGTCGAATACTCCCAGTTTGTCCGGGTTTCGGTTTGGAACTGACGGGAGTGGGGCGGATACGCTTTTGGTGGCCGACGGAGGCTCAAGACCCCTACAAGATGCGATCACTCCAAGACATCGCAAGCGTTGGGACAGTCGGCTGTATATGGATGGGCCCAGTTTGTTGAGCTTTACAGTGGTAGCCGTTCCAAAGTTGATCGAGGAAGTGCTGCAGTTAGCTAATCTGGAGCCAAAGGACATTGAACTCTATTTACTGCACCAAGCCACAAGAAAAATGCTCGAGCAACTGCAGGTTCGATTGGGCGTTGACGATCGCAAGCTGCCGATTCGGCTGGAAGAGTACGGAAACACCGTCTCCAGCACGTTGCCGATTCTGATCGCAGAACTTAGGGCTGACGCAACGATTCGCCCGCAGACTCATTCTCTGCTGATCGGATTTGGGGTAGGCTGGTCCTGGGCCGGATGTGTGTGGAAAGATACGTGGCAGGTTGAATCGACTTGAATATAGGTTTTGGTGGGTCTGATTGCATGGGATCTGTCCAAGGGAAAGCACTGGTAGCGTCACCCTACTTGACCGATCCGCATTTTCTGCGGTCGGTGGTGTATGTGCTGCAGCACGATGATCAAGGAGCCATCGGTCTATTGCTGAATCGCCCAACAAATCGCACGATTGGAGAATTGCTGCGGCAGCTTAGTGGTGACGAGTTTTCGAATCACGCCCACGTCTACTGGGGCGGACCGGTCGATGGTCCCGTGATGCTCTTGCAAGTTTGCCATGATCCACAGGGTGTAGGCGTCTACGCCGCGTCCGATCCGGAACAGATATTGCGGATCGTCGCCAACCCAGAGTGCTCAGAGCTTTCCAATTACCGATTGTTTGATGGGTATTCGGGGTGGGGAGCTGGTCAATTGGAGGATGAGCTGAAAGCCGGTGGTTGGCTTGTGTGGGACATTGAGCCTGGGAAGATTCTTGCTGACAGCGACGATCTATGGGAATCTGCCGTGAAAGCCATCGGTCGCGACATATTGGCCGGGGGAATCGATCCTTCCAAGATGCCCGAAGATCCCGCCTATAATTAGCCGTTAATCGGATGCGAACCATTGCTATCGGCGACATTCATGGCTGCTGCCAAGCGTTGCAAGGTTTGCTGCACGCGATCGCACCCACATCGGACGACTTGCTGGTTTTCTTAGGAGACTATGTCGATCGTGGCCCGGACAGCAAGGGCGTGATCGAGACGCTGCTGGAATTGCAAGAAAGGTGCCAAGCAGTGTTCTTGCTAGGAAATCATGAAATCATGCTGCGCGGTGCCTTGCGCGGTTTGCCGATCGAATTCTGGTTGGCATCAGGCGGAAGCCAGACCGTGACTAGCTACGGAGGCAAGCTGGAGAATATCAACGCCAAGCACCGGGCGTTTTTGGATGCCTGTCAGCCGTTCTACGAAACGGAGGAGCACATTTTTGTGCATGCTAACTACATCGCCGAATTGCCCATGCACCAGCAACCCGAAATGAGCCTTTTCTGGGAACACTTGTCCGATCGATTGCCAACGCCCCATTTTTCGGGAAAACATGTCTTCTGTGGTCATACCCCTCAGTTCAACGGCAGTATCGGCTGGTATGGCCACTTCACCTGCTTGGATACCGGGTGTTTTGCTGGCAACTGGTTGAGCGCTATTGACGTGAATACTTTGGAAACTTGGCAGGTTTCCAAACACGGGCACGTTCGCGAAAACTGGCGAGAAATCAAGAGAATTGCTCGAAAACTCCGGGATATCTGGGGGCAGTTCCGGTCGTAGGCCCGCAGATCGAGCTTCTTCGTGTTTTGACGAAGGACAACGCAAATCGCGACACTTTCTACGACCCAAACATGACGATAACTCCCGATGGTAGTCAGCGAGAATCCAGCTCTTTTGAACCCCTTCTGCCGACTAAGACACTTGCGACGATTGGGAGGGCAGGCGAAAGTAGATAGATTGCGCTGACTTAGTCTGGGCGATCTCTCTTCATGCGGACCCAACGGAGCTAGCCAACTTCAATCGATGGACACAAAAATGGCGACAGTCACGACCATTTCTAGGGGCGTTAGCGACCACGACCTACGAAAATTCATCGGCGATCCGATTCCGCCACGCTCGGATCTCGTGGTTATCCTGCAGCACTGGGCGGCGGTGCGCGCCGATCAGCCAGCGTTCTACTTTACCGATGGAGAGAACGGATCAGCCGACCAATGTTTGACCTTTGGCCAACTTGATGCAGCTGCTCGCAACGTAGCAGGCTACTTGCAGAAGCTGGGTGCCACGGGTCAACGAGTGTTACTAGTGTATCCACCAGTATTGGATTTTGTCGTCGGCTTCTTCGGCTGTCTCTATGCGGGCGCGACTGCGGTACCAGCGTTTCCACCACGCCGCAATCGCAAGGGTCAACGGATCCATGGCATCGCCCGCGATTGTCAAGCTCAACTGGCATTGACCAATGAATACGTCCGCCAACAGATTGAAGCGGACGCGAACTGGGTTGAATGGGAAGCGATATCGATCATCGCCACCGATTCGCTACCCCAGGACTATTCATCCAATTGGAAACAACCAACTGTAGCTAGCGACGATCTGGCTGTCTTGCAATACACGTCTGGTTCGACGGGTCAGCCTAAGGGCGTAATGCTCTCGCATGGCAATCTGGTGCGCAACACGGAACTGATTATGGTTGCGTTCGAAGCCAATATGCATTGTGTGGGTGTGAGCTGGCTACCTGCCTATCATGACATGGGGTTGGTTGGCGGAATACTGGCGCCCGTTTTTATTGGCCGCCCATCGGTGTTGATGAGCCCTATGGCTTTCTTGCAAAGGCCGATTCGCTGGCTCAGAACCATCTCCCGCTATCAAGCGAATACCAGCGGGGGTCCGAATTTCGCTTACCAGCTGTGCGTCGACAAGATTGCTGACGAGGATTTGGAAGGCATCGACCTCAGTTCATGGGAAACCGCCTTCAATGGTGCCGAACCAGTTCGCGCATCCACCCTGGAGCAATTCGCCGAACGATTTTCCTCAGTCGGATTCAAACGCAAGGCGTTCTTGCCCTGTTATGGTATGGCGGAAACGACATTGATTGTTACGGGAGGACCGCAACGCGAACCTCCTGTCGTCAAGTCCTTTGATGCCTCCTTACTCGATGTACAGAAAGTAGTGGAGGTTCCCTCCGGGGCGGAGAACGCTCGCGATTTAGTTGCCAGCGGGGAAGTGCTGCCGGGCGAGCAAGTGCTAATTGTTGAACCGGAGACTCTAACTCCGGTGGGCGCCGATACGATCGGTGAGATTTGGATCAATAGTCCTAGTGTGGGCCAAGGATACTGGGAACGGGAAGAAAGCACGCAAGAAACGTTTTGTGCAATCACAGCCAATGGAGATGGCCCCTTTCTGCGATCCGGCGATCTAGGTTTCATCCATGACGGCCAATTGTTCGTGGCCGGACGATTGAAGGACATGATCATTGTCCGCGGCGTAAACCGTTACCCCCAAGACATCGAACAAACCGTTGAATCTGCCCACGAGGTTATGCAAAGTGGGTTGGTCGCGGCCTTTGCCGATAGCGCCGATGACCGCGAGCGTCTCATTATCGCTGCAGAAGTTCCGAAGCGACGCGAAGAAACGGCTTGGAACGAAGTTATCGTGGCCATTCGACGCGAGGTTGCCCAGCATCATGAATTGCCGCCAGATGCCGTTGTGCTAGTTCGATTTGGCACTTTGCCTCGCACGTCCAGCGGTAAGATTCAGCGGCACGCATGCCGCGAGGAATTCCGTCGAGGCTCGCTCAAAGTGGTCGAGCAGTGGAAAGCTTGGGAAATTGATTTGCCCAAGAGCGAACCGATGATTGCTGCTTCCTCCCTCCGCACCCAAGAAGGTGGGCAGGATTCCGACTCGACCGAACAAGCTGGTGTAGCGACCACGACCGGCCATCCCGACCATGAGATCGTGGATATTGTTATGGACGCGATCCGCGCCGTAGCTCAGGAACGCGCCAAGCAACTGGACTTGGATACGAACATTGTTTTGGACCTGGGGCTCGATAGTTTGGAGCGAATGCAGATCGCGCATTCGCTGGAACAAACCTTTGACGGGCGGTTTCCTGAGCATGTTCTTCAGGAAATCGAAACCGTTCGCGAAGTGGCTGAAGCCATCGATCGCTACCTCGGCAAGAAACGGATTCGACGCGAACTGGTGCCCACCGAAACGGGACTCAAGCCGGCAGATAGCCGCAAAATCTTGGACGAAGACTACCGGTTTGACCAATTGCCCGAGTACCGCCGCTTGAAACGGACGATGGCGCAATTTGAGCTGACAGGGGTTCCCAATCCTTACTTCTCGGTTCATGAAGGTATCGTACGCGATACCACGACAATTGCCGGGCGGAAACTGATCAGCTTTGCATCCTATAACTATCTAGGAATGTCGGGCGATCCAGCTGTTACGCAGGCCGTCATCGATGCTGCCACGCAGTATGGCACCAGCGTCAGTGCCTCGCGTTTGGTCAGCGGCGAGAAAGCCCTGCATGGAAGACTCGAGCGCGAGCTGGCCGAATGGGTTGGAGCAGAAGCAGCCGTGGTCATGATCGGGGGGCATGCGACGAACGAGACCACGATTGGCCACTTGGTGGGACCTGGAGATTTGGTCGTTCACGACGCGCTTTCGCACAATAGTATTGTGCAAGGAGCGATATTGTCTGGGGCTCGCCGACGACCATTTCCGCACAACGATTGGCAAGCTCTTGAAGATATTTTGGCCGAAGTGCGGGCCAGTTACCGACGTATCTTGGTGGTGATCGAGGGCGTCTACAGCATGGATGGCGATTTCCCCGAGCTTCCCAAATTCATCGAGGTGAAGAATCGTCATAAGTGCTGGCTAATGGTCGACGAGGCACATTCGGTCGGTACTATGGGACCGACGGGTAGGGGTATTGGCGAACATTTTGCTGTGAATCCGCGCGACGTCGACATCTGGATGGGTACGTTAAGCAAGTCGTTTGGCAGTTGCGGCGGCTACATTGCTGGCAGCAATGCTTTGATTGAGCTGCTCAAGTACACTGCTCCTGGATTCGTCTTCAGCGTCGGGCTCTCACCCACTAATGCCGCCGCAGCGCTAGCCTCCTTGGAAATACTAAAGAAGAACCCGCAACGCGTCACGACACTGCATCAACGCGCCAGCCTTTTCCTGAGCGAAGCGAGAAAGCGTGGACTGAATACGGGTGATTCGAATCACACACCGGTCATTCCGGTGATTACTGGCAATTCGCTACACGCACTTCTGCTATCCAGAAAATTGTTCGAGGCAGGTGTCAACGTGCAGCCAATACTTTACCCTGCGGTCGACGAATCGGCTGCTCGCCTGCGGTTCTTTGTCAACTGCACGCATTCAGAAGAACAGATTATGTACACGGTCGAGAAAGCCGCGGAAGCGCTGGTCGATATCCATCCAGCTTACTTCGCAAGCCAGTCATAGCCTGCAGAAAAGCGTCGAAAAGCGCTATTGTCACAAATTGTCTAGCGCTCAGCGGCTAATTTTGCGGAAGGATTACGTGGAACTGAATTTCCAATTCTTGACACTATGCTATTCTTTGCCGCTATAGGATGAGTCTTGCGCAACAATGGCCCGCTTGACCAGAGCATCACGACTGGACACGCCGCGCATGCACAACCGTGGCCAAGGCCAAAATGGCTAATTATGCGAAAAGACTTCTGCGTGGATGCTTACTGGGGAATCAAGTCGAAGCACACCAAATTCTCATTGCCGCGGATGTAGAGGAGACCATGGGAGAGGACTGGTGCGGCCCAACATGGATGGGCCAGTACTTGGACTCCGCTGTTTGGATCAACCAATTCGCTCAAATCCACTTGCTTTACAACCTCATGCATCTGCGGATTGGGGCGAATTAATTCAAGCAGACCATATTCGCCTAGCACCAACAGGTATCCGTCCACAGATAACACGCTGCTGCGCTCACGTCGTTTATTGGTCCACATCACTTGGCCATCGGAGAATCGCACGCAGCGGAAATCAGTATCGGGCGTGTTGCGGCCGTTGCAGCCGTACAAGTAGCCGTCAATCAACACCGGCGTTGACCAATGGGCGCG
Organism: Planctomycetales bacterium; assembly: GCA_020426625.1. Classification (GTDB taxonomy): domain Bacteria; phylum Planctomycetota; class Planctomycetia; order Pirellulales; family Pirellulaceae; genus Aureliella. The sequence goes on along the minus strand of JAGQPR010000049.1, from coordinate 9,525 downwards.
GAACTTACAGCTGTTGCGCGGTCCACCGTCTTGCCAGACAACTTGCGATGAACCATCTTGCACATCGAGCAGCACACTGCCCACGTCGTAGGCCTCTGATACCAAAATCTGGCTATCCGTTGTCACAGGCTGAGCCGCATTGACGCTTTCCAATTGCGGCGATCGCCAGGGAAAAGTAAAGATCTGTTCTCCCGTCTGTGGGTCCCATGCGATCAGTCCATTGCGACAAAATGCCAAGCCTGTGGGTCGGTCAGCGAGCTGTCGAATCGCCAGGGATGAGTAGCTCGCCAAGTCATCGCCGAGGTGGTACACTTCCTGGCCAGTCAGTTTGTCAAAGGCGACAATTGCCGTCCCGTTGGGACGAACGGCCCCCAGCTGACCAGCTGGCAAGGAGTGGCTTTCCAGAGGACTTCCACCAACCATCACCAGTATCAAATTCTCGTAAACTACTGGCGAACTGGCGACGCCAAAAAAATTCTGTACTACCTGATAGTCGTTGACTGTGTTACGAGTCCATAGGGCTTTGCCAGTCGCGACTTCGACACAAGACAACTGACCGGTAACGCCATAGGTGTAGACTCGATCGCCATCGACGATCGGCGCGCAGCGAGGGCCATTGTTGTAGCCGTACATGTCGCTGTACCGACTGATCAACTCCCACCGCCACAATTCACGAGCCGTTTCTGCCTCGTAACACGTCAATCGTTCCGCGTCTCCAAAACGATCGAACTGAAACAATCTTCCATCGGCGACGGCAGGGCCTCCGTAACTGACACCAAGCGGCAGAATCCACTTAAGCGGTGGATGGGGTTGCCAGCGATCGAGATCAAGGCCCGTCTCACTAGACGTACCATCGCCGCGCGGCCCAAGAAAAGTGGCCCAGTCTTCACCCAGCTCTCTCCTCGTATTCACCTGAGGATTAGCGGACAAGACCGTTTTACCCAACGGTTGATCTGAATTTGGATCCTGCGCCGTGGCCGCAGGGCCCGCTCCCGTGCCATTGCAGCCAGCTGTCAGGAAGACCTGAATGACTACAAAAAGTCGAGCAGCCATCGTCAAAGATTTTGGATTAAACATGAGCATTCAATTGCCAGCAATTAGGTGAACCCAAAGACGCGTTCATTATGCGGGAAACATGGCCAGATAAATTGCCACCGGGTTTGCCAAACACTTACTCTCCTACGTTCCATTCAAGCTCTCGTAGGTTCCGCGCAAGCTTTCCTAGGTTCCACTCAAGGCCAAGCCTGGTCGGTTGAGTCGCTGAGTGCAACCAAGCACAAGCACGTGCAACATCAGTTGCAAGTGTTGGCCACAGTGCCTGCGCGTCAATTATTCGCACCATTCAATATATGCGGTCATTGGCAAGCGTGGCTCAGATAGCATAGCCTTAGAAGAGTTTTTCTTGAAACTGGTATTGGGGATGTTCACAAGAGTGTGGTAGGTTCTTGCGCGAATGTGAAAATCCGCGCGTCTCCAACCCCAGAATGCGAGCGTGCACGACAAATAGTGAATGGCATAAGGAGGAGCCTTCATGCGATTAGTCAACATGGATGTGGACCGTCTCGATTCTGACCAACGCTTTCATTTAGGGCCGTTTTCGCCAGGACTGAATGCCGTCTGTGGCCCAAACGGCTCGGGAAAAACAACTCTGCTGCGGTTGCTGCGGCAGCTCACGGGATTTGACCAGCGCATAGAGCATGCTTCGTACAGCCGTTGGTCGGACGCGGGAATCCCAGTCTCCGGCGCAGTCGAGTTGAACATTTCGGGACGGCCAATTCGTGCCTACAGTGATAGAAGCGGTCGCGTGCACTTTGACTCCCCTTCCAACGGCTATGCTGCCGATGCACGCTATTTCAACGGTGCCAGCCACCTCACCGCACTGCAACAAGAGATCTTTTCCGGCTTAGCTACAGCAGACGCAACCAGCGCCCCAGAGACCGCGCTGACTCGGCTAGCTACGCGAGTCGGTCTGGCTGCCCCCGAGCAGGCGATTGATAGTAGCTATCAGAGGACGCGACTCGCGGCGCGACAGTCAGAGCTCCGCTCGCAGCTCGAGCGAATTGCGCCCGTGAGCGAAACACGCGAGATGTTGGATCGGCGTCGGGTCGAAATTGAGGCGCTTTTGAACCGGCACGACTACGGGGCGGCGGATGCAATAGGGCAAGATCAGGATTCAGTTCGCTTGGGAAACCGCAAGGCCGCCATCGAGTCGGACCTGAGAAACATTGCTGCTGAGATAGCGGCCATTGATCACGACCTCGGCCAACGACGCGCCGAGCTGCGATTGGACGAAACAAATCAATGCACCGTCGAGATTGGCCAGTCCTTTCGTCGGCAATTGCAGGAGTTGGACGACCGACTCGATCGTTGGCGCCAAACGCTACGAGACCTGAAATCCCATCGCGAGCAAATCGAACACACGGCCACCAATGCGCGACTTGATCAACAAATCGGTCAACAACTATCGCTTGCCAAAGAAGCCGACCCTCGAGCAGCGCTGAGATCGCTCGAAGCCTCGATTCTTAACACTCGCAAGCAACTGGATGAAATTGTTGGGCGGATGGGCACCGTCGCGACGTCGCGGAGTCCCTCCGGTTACCAAGTAGTTCGCGATCACCTTGGGCAAACCAAAATTGCCTACACGGCGGCCTATGAAAACTCGGTCGATTCCGCGATCCTGCCGGAAATGCTTGTTTCCATGCAGAAAGACTTGCAGGAGGTGTGTCAACAATTGGCCCGACACGAGTCGGACACTGCTTGCGAGACCTTGCGAGCTCAATCGCAGCAGCTACGACGCTGCGAAACCGAGTTACTGCAATCAGTGGAAAAACTGATTGAAGAACGGGCAAGCCTTCTGCGCAAGATCGCGGACGAACACCACTTGAGCGTCAATCAACTGACACTCGCCTTCGGCCAATGGTGCCAATGCCACGACCACATGAATCTTCACGACTGGTTGCTTCGCGAAGAAGCCCAGGCGTCGAAGGAGGTTTCTCAAGCAGGCTCCTTGGGCAGGCAAAGGTACGAATTGCTTGACGAAATCGAGTCGCTCACGGCCCGCCGCAAGCAAGCCGATCTGCGAGGCGATGAATGTCGACGGCAGTTGCGAAACCTGAGTGTACCTTTGGTAGGCCATCCCTACTCTCACGCTGCCACCAATGGCGGCAACCAGCTCTTGACCGAGTTGTCGGATATCGATGCCCAGCTGAACAGGCTGACGCAGCGTGAGCGGATTCAAGCCGAGCTAGCTGAGGTAACGCGTCAGCTGACCCTGGACGGTCGTTCGGATTCTGCACTCAATTCCTTTGACGCAGCTGTTAATCAGCATATTGCCGCGATCATGGGCGGATTCTCACGAACACAGGCCGACCGGGCGTACCGCAGTAGTCGTCCCACGCTGCCAATTGACGAGCGTCGGCTGGGAGCGCCAGCGTTAGAATACGAGACCTACGAAAAGACTGTGCCCAAAGAAATTGTATGCGTCGCCATACGCATTGCCATCACTGAGGCCATGCGAGCTCGTCATGAACCGATTCCACTGTTTGTCGACGGTAGCCTGGACCACATGCCTGCAGAATATCAGCAGCGAACTCTTGAGTACTTGGCACAGCTAGCTCTGCAGGGGCAGCAGGTGGTGGTACTTACCTCTGACGATTTGGTTGCCCAGCAGGTCTATCATTTGCGCGGATGGGTTGGCTACCTGAACGTTGAGACTCAACGGCCAACCAGAGACGTGAACCGTCAATTGGCCGCGTATGCCAATGAACATGAAGCCGACAAATGGTATCAACCAGCGCCTGCCGAAAAGCCCTTTCGCGAAACACGAGGCGAGTACTATTTGAACGACTTGTCCTTGATCGAAGAATCGCCATCCGTTAGCGCGGTCGACGCATCGCGCTGCCGAGCGCTAGGAATTGATCGCATCGGCGACTTGCTCGATGCGGATCCAACATGGCTGGCCGAAAACTTGAAGATCGATGGAGTTTCGACGTCGATCGTTAGCGGCTGGCAGGCTGAAGCACGCTTGCTTTGCTCCGTACGCCATCTGAGACCCTTCGATGCTCGCATCATCGTCGGCGCTGGCGTGCGTACGCCACAACAGCTGGCGGAAATGCAACCCGCCCAACTGCTAGAGCGCGTCGAGCGTTTTCTACAGACTGCCAGTGGGCGGAGCCTCATGAATACTGCTTCGGACTATGAACTGTCAAGGATTTCTAACTGGATCGCCTCCGCACGTAACGGCGCACAGCGATACCAGCGGAGCAGCTTAGATGGCCAATACGACTCGGCCTCTAACCAATATCGCGACGGACGGGAAGTTCACAGCCGAAATCGAACGCGAGCGGAATACTCGCCCCGGGAATCCAACAGGAATGGTTCGAGCAACCGCGGTCGCCGCCAATATGACTCCCGTGCTGGCCAACGCAGCGAGTTCGAATCTCAATCGGATCGTCGGAAGCAGTCAGGTTACCCAGTAGTTGGAGTTGATGGAAATCAATCTCAGTACTTTGCTCAGCGCGAGAATCGCAGCCGTGCCAGTGAGCCGCGGCAAGTTCATGGAGCAAGCGTCAACCAAGACAACTCCCCTGCCGGTTCATCGCGATATTACCTTGAGGTGTCTAGCCCGGTTGTCGACGCGCCGTCTATTGGTCCTAAAATGGCCCAACGGTTGGAGGCCTTAGGCATCTACACCGTAGGCGATCTACTGGCAGCCGAACCGCGGAATCTGGCCAATCTCATGAACCTGCGTAGAGTTGACGCGGAGGTAGTGCGAGCTTGGCAGATGCAGTCACAACTGGTCTGTCGAATTCCTAACCTGCGAGGACATGACGCGCAGATGCTCGTGGCCTGCAACATCAGTTCCCCCGAAAATCTAGCCAGCCGCCAAGCGACTGACGTGCTCGAACAAGTGCTGTCATTTGCACGCAGCGGTGAAGGAACGCGGGTGCTAAGGGGTAGCAAGGAACCCGATCTAGCCGAGGTAACAGACTGGATCAACTGGGCCAAAGTGTCGCGCAAATTGAATGCTGCCTGATTCACCTCAGGCAATAACAGTGATCAAAACTTACCCTCCCTTTCCGAGTTTCGCGAGAAATTTTGGGAGGGTCAAGCGACAAAAAAACGAGGGTTTAATGGCGAATTGTAGAGACTTGCGATTCGCACGAATCAAAGGGGAGACGACCGTTCACCGGTCTTTCGCGCCGCCTTTTCCCTAATTCAAACGAAGTGTTGCGAGACGGTAATTCAGGACTGATGGTCTCAGTCCGCCTTACCGTGTTAGACTTCAAGACGGGGAATGCGGAAAGACTGAAGATGCGAAAACTGCACTTGCCCGGTATGCGACTTGTTATCTCAGTTGCTAAGAGCCAGCGAATGCTTCTTTTTCATGAACGTACACTGGCACGATCGATTTGCGGCGCATGATCCGAATTCCGAAGTCGCCGGTGGACTCCGGAGCACAGCCAAATTGTGCTTGGCAATCATAGTTGCATTCAAGCCAACTCATGATTTTGTCGCCGTAGCCGATCTCGCCAAATCTTTCTTTGCCATACTCCTTGACGTTTCGACCGACCAATGCCACGTAGTCGCTGGGGCATTCTTCGAATTGATGCAAGATGTTGTTCTCACCGTACATTTCCATCTCCGGTGGCATGAAATTGATATAAGGCGATGGACTCGCGCGGCCTGTCATGACGTTCAGGATGACGCCCTCTGGCAACACGAGTAGTGTTTCGGTGGGGCGCAAGTTTGTCGAAAGATACTCACTGGTGGAGGCCAACACAGCGGCTTCTGGCTGTTTGCACTGGAGTGATTCTGCTCCGATCGCCAACGTACCAGTCTTAGCTCGGGTAAAGCGGCACGTCCTAAGACTGGCACTACCTGCGTCGAATAGCAGCAGTGCGATAACGGCGTAACGAACTCTGTTCCCCCGCCGAAGGCCACTGAAGGCGCGAGGAAGCCAGTCAATGGCCATTGCCGCAGCAAGAACGAAGACGGGTAGGGCCAGCGCAAAACCGTAGAAGGAAACGAAGGGGCGCAGCATCATTTTGGATAGCAAGACCATTGCAAATACAGACCAGCACGCTAGAGGTACGTACTGCGATCCCGAAGAACTCTGACGATTTCGAAGGCTGTATGCAACCATTCCTGCACAGAGGACAACGCACAACGCGTACAGTGCTTTTGAGTGCAAGAGGAATACATAGAAGCCGTATTCGCTCATCCACAGCGACGTTAGCAAACAAACTGCGGTAAACGGATTGGCCCAACCTTTGCCGCCTAGATTGCGTTGTAGCGCGAAGAGTCCGAATAGACTAAGGCCGATCGCGAAGCAACTTCGCAGACAAACTTGCAGATTATGCCACGGAGAGTTGAACCCAGACACGTATTGATAAAAATGCAGCGAAGCCACTTTGCTTGTCAACACAAATCGCCAGCTGCCAAGTAGGTTCAAAGCTGCGTCGCTATAGCCCAAGAGTTGGCCCAGAGCAATCCAGGTGGCCGCGACGATCGCAAATCCGCCAGCCAATAAACAGAGGATCTGCCGGGCGGCGACCGCTGCCCTGACATCACCACGTAGGGTGGCCAATGCGATGGCAGTTCCAATCATCATGGATGTTGCCACGAAGAACTCAGGCTTTCCGAGAAAGACCAATCCCCACAGCACTCCAATCCCAGCCCATTTATATCCAGAATCCCATTCGTTGTTCAGCAAGCAAAAGACCAATACGGACAACAGCATCCCGTGGGTCATTTCATGCGAGTAGGGACTGATAAAATTGTAGTTCCCATATTGAGTCAGATGCGCGACGCCAAATATCACTGCGGTGGTAACACAGGTGACCGTACTCGCGACCAAGCTGAAGTGCTTTTGCAATTGATGGAAAAGCAGCGATAAGACAATCGTTAGAATCAAAGCATTGGCTAAGAACAGAGTCTTGACCGACGTTCCCCAGATTAGGAAGAGCAACGCGTTCACATATGGCGAAAGCGGTCCATTGAAATACGCCACGTCCCGGTAAAGAACTTTGCCCTCACTTAGTTGCCACGGAACGTACAATTCGCGACCGAAATCGACCAAGCAATCCGCGGTTGCGCCCCATGTCCAGGCCGCAAGTGTAAAGACGACGATCCACAAAATTGCCATTCCATGCCATGGCCGATATCTCAATGGCAATGTCCGGGCGAGAATAACGAGATTTCGCCTGATCAACTCGCGTGTTGGCCGCGCGCAGTGGTCCATGTTGCCAGTCGTGATCGAAGCCATGTAAAGCTCACGGAAAAAACAAACGCGGCGATTGTGAGCTCAGACCACTGGCAGCAAGGGCAGGAATGCTGCGATGGATAAAGTTGCCAGTGTCTCGATCCACATAAACGACCTTCAACATGCCGAATTATCTGAGGAAACGGCAATGTACACGGCGCGGTGTGAAAACCTACACGTCTGCTAGTCCAAATCAAATCCTGGATGCGTCGGAAACGGAAATTTCGGTCGATCGCACACCGATTATGCGTTTCTTTTCGATTCCATGATCGTCAGAGCGGCTGACAGATGCCGCGATTATCGGTTGACAACCCTTGCTGACGGCTGCTACTCGGGCGCCGTGCAATTGTCGATCATAGAAATAGTAGAACCTAGATTTGCCACACTTTCTACGAATGGTGAAGGGGCACTGACACCAGCGGTTTCTGAGCTAAACGAGCGCAAACGTGAACCGGGACTGTCATCGTCAGTGACGGTTGATCGAGCTGTGGCATGCTCAAGTAAATTGAGAATCAATGCTGCGGTAAGGCGTGAGCTGCGTGAGGCTCGCAAAGATATCTCTATCTCAGCCTTTATTGCGTTGGCGACGGCAGTGACGGCGATCAGCTTCGGACTCTTGAGTGTGGCGAGCGGAGCAATGTTCTTGGTGGGATCGTGGATGGCTCATGGATTAGCCTATCGAAGCGTGACGTACTCGTGGGATAGGCATCCTACCTGTCGTCCGCTCGGTAAAACTAGAGCCAAACCCATGCATGAAACTGGTAGAATCACAGGTCAAACGATGACCGCGAAATCTCTGGATGAATGAAGGCGAGAGGCAGGATGGCCGTCCCACTTGACAGGCAGGATGCCTATCCCACGTTTGCTCGAAAGCAAGTTATGCAAGAAGGTGTGTTTCGAAGGCGACAACTGCCCCACTGGGACGTGGATGACAAGCCTGTCTTCATCACGGCTTGCCTGGCGGGCAGTTTGTCCGCTAAGGGGCTGAAGCGAATACGCCAATATCGAACAGATTTGGACAATAGGGAATGCCCCAAGGGTCTCACGTTGCAAGAATGGGAAACCCGAAAGAGCAAGCTAGTGTTTAGGATGGTTGACCAAATGCTTGATTATCACAGCCCTGTCCGCTACCTGGAGGACGACAATCAAGCTGAGACAGTATCCAATGCATTACTTCACTTTGCAGGGGCAAGGTATGAACTATTGGCTTTCGTTGTGATGCCAAGTCACTATCACTGGCTGTTTCGACCGCTGGAAAGCTGGGTTGCCAGTCTCATAGAGCAGCAACACAAGAATAGTGCCTGCAATGTCCGTACTCCTCGTGAGCGAATCACCCAGAGTATCCAGAGTTTTACAGCAAATGAATGCAATCGAATTCGTGGCGCATCTGGAACCTATTGGCAAGGCGAGACTTTTGACCATTGGGTCCGCGATGACGATGAGTTGTCCAAGATCATTCACTACATTGAACAGAACCCAGTCAAGGCTGGTTTGGTTTCCACTGCGGAAGAATACGCCTGGTCTTCCGCTGCGGAGCGATTCAGAAAGCAGATCGATTCCATTCAGGCACAATCTTGAATTTCCTGCTACGCAGACTTGGTGTGCAAGATCGATTCGTGCAGATGACAGGCAGGATGCCTATCCCACGAGAACGGCTGGAAGCCTATCCCACGTGGAAGGCACTTCACTTGGCAAACTCTCAGGCGAAACACACCAGCGATTGGAGCGTCTGCTGCAGAAGTTGAAGAACCGTGGGATAAGCATCCTGCCTGTCATTGAACACAACTCTTCCTCAAATTCAGACACCTCTCGCATCATCGATGGCAAATACAAACTGCTGCAGCAGATCGGCTCTGGCGGGATGGGCGAAGTTTGGGTGGCGAAGCAGTTGAAACCCGTCAAGCGTCGTGTCGCTCTGAAGCTGATCAAGGCAGGCATGGACTCGAAGCAAGTCGTCTCGCGATTTGAAGCGGAGCGGCAAGCGTTGGCAGCCATCGATCATCCGAACGTCGCCAGTGCCTGGTGAAAGACTGCTTATTGCTCTTCGTATTATCGCAAAATTGACACAAAAGTTATCGCAAAATTGACACAAAAGCAGCTAGCAGATGCTCTTGGTATTGATGCGTCCCAAGTATCGAGGGACGAGAAGAACGAGTATCACGAAATCAGCACTTCGAGAGCCTTAAAGATACCTGAGGCCCTTAATGCACCCATACGGATTTATCACGAGCGAAGTTAACGATTCCCGCCGCGTCGATTAG
>JAGQPR010000499.1 GCA_020426625.1 Planctomycetales bacterium | reverse complement strand
TTCCACTCACAGAAACACCCAAGTTATTTTTCTCAGTTTCTTAGCTCAGGCTTTGCCCCACAGCACCAATAGCTCTATTGCATGCTGCACCGCCGAGACCATCTCGTCAACGGAAACGAATTCTCGCACGCTATGGATGTTGTGCTGCCCAACGGCCAAGTTGGGCGTGGGCAAGCCCATCGCGGAGAATTGGGCTCCATCGGTACCACCACGAATCTTGCCTTCAGTCGGGTCGAGTCCCATTTTTCGATAGGCTGCTAAAGCGTAGTCAACTACCTGTGGGGATTTGCGGATGGCGTCGGCCATATTGCGGTACTGCGCTTGCCGGTTGATCTCGAACCGGAGCCCGGGGATCCGTCCAGCCACATCGTCGGCCCGTTCTGCAACCAGTTGTGCGTATTGATCCAGTTTCTGCGTATCAAAGTCGCGCAGCAGGATGTCGGCTTTCGCTTTCGCGACACCTCCCGAAATAGAATAGGGGTGCAGAAATCCCTCCATCCCTTCGGTCGATTCCGGCGAAAGCGAATCCAAAGGCAGTTCGGCTATCAACATGGCTAGCCCGCGGAGGGCATTGACCATGCGTCCCTTGCCGATTGAGGGGTGAATGTTGTTCCCAATAGCCTGGATGGAAATCTGGTCAGCAGAAAAATTCTCCGCTTCCACTTCTGCCCGACCGCTACCATCCAAGGTGTAGGCCGCATCTGCCGCAGCTCGATCCAAGTTCATGTGCAGTGCACCATGCCCCACTTCTTCATCGCAGGTGAAAAGCACTCGTACCGGCCCGTGGGGAACCTCTGGATGTTCAACCAAGTAGTGCGCCAATTCCATAATGGCAGCCACTCCTGCCTTGTCGTCGCCTCCCAACAGAGTTGAGCCGTCCGTAATCACCAATGTGTGGCCCAGCAAATTCAACAGCGCAGTGCAATCAGATTCCCGAATGACCTCTCCGTTGTGCTGCAACGGGATGTCACCGCCCTGATAATCGCGCACGACGCGTGGACGGACATTGGCACCTGGAGATTCTGGCGAAGTATCAAGATGCGCGTTAAACAGAATGGTCGGCGCAGATTCAACAGTGGCTGGTACGGTTGCCCAAACCAGCCCATGTTCATCCTGCACAGCGTCGGACAGCCCCATCTCGAGAAGCTCCTGAACCAGCAGTCTACCCAATTCCAGCTGACCGGAGCTGCTTGGATACTCGGAAGCATGCGGATTGGCGGTGGTGTCGATCTGCACATAACTTAAAAATCGACTGAGCAGACGGTCGGTATTGATTGCAGAATGGATCATATCAATCTCAAATGGGGAGTGGAGAAGCAGCATCTTACAGGATCTGGAAGCGCTCGCTGCCCCGTTGCCAGCATTGCGATTCAGCCCCATACTGCCACTAACATATGCAATAATCTCTTTTGCTTTCCTTCGGGATGCATCGACGGGACGGATAACGTGACTCAGGACGTCAAGTATTTACTGTTTGATGTGGAAAGCGTGGCAGATGGCGAACTGATTGCCAAGACCCGACACGCTGGCGACCAGCTATCGGGCCGCGAAGCAATCCAACGATTCCGCAACGAGCTGCTAATTACATCTGGGCGGGACTTCATCCCCTACACTTATCATTTTCCGGTAGCGGTGGTCATCGCGAAACTACGGGCCGATCTGTCGTTAATCGAAATTGTATCGCTGGACCAACCACTGCACCGCCCACATGTCATCACCAAGCATTTTTGGACTGGTTGGGAGGCTTATGACAAGCCAACTTGGGTGACATTCAACGGACGCAGCTTTGACATTCCACTCATGGAACATGCGGCGTTTCGATACGGGGTGCCCATTCCACGTTGGATGAATTTGAACGAACGAAGCTATGAACAGAGTCGCAACCGTTACAATCTGGACGCACACATTGACCTGCATGACGTCCTGACCAATTACGGTGCAACTTGGTACCGTGGTGGGCTGAATCTCGCCGCCAGCCTGCTGGGCAAACCGGGCAAGATGGAAGTGCAAGGCGATATGGTCTACGACCTGTATTGCCAGGGCAGAATCGAAGAAATCAACGAATACTGTCGCTGCGACGTACTTGACACCTACTTCGTGTTCTTGCGAACGATGTTGCTTATGGGCAAACATACCGTCGAACAGGAGCAGCAACTGGTCAATCAAGCGCGATCCCTATTGGAAACACAGTCACATTTGCATCCTGCGTATCAATCGTACTTGGAGCAGTGGGGCGACTGGGATAATCCCTGGCAAGACTGACATTGCTCGCTGATCGTCACCGCTGGGTATACGCTGTACCATTTGCGGCTTGCTACTGCGGTACAGCTACTTGTTCCATCGGATAAGTTGTCCCTCCGCCAACTTGGCTGGGATCGAAACTGCCGTTGCTGACCTTGCCTCGGGCTTCGACCAAGTCAGGATCTCTTGGAGCGAAGAATCGACCACGTTCCTGCGCATCTTGGTAGGCAGGCGCTGGCCAAGCCCCTTCGCTCAGTCCAATCTGATTGTAGTTCAATAGCGAACCCTTCTCGCGGTGGAAGTCGCGTAGCGCGAGCTGGTAGTCCACCAGTGATCTGAAATAGGCGCTTTGGCTGGTAGCCAATTGCTGCTGAGCCTGCAGGAGAAAACTGATATTATCCAGCCCCTCTTCGTATCTCAGTTGCAGCGCTTGTACTTGGTCCAAATCGGAGGCCTGCCGGTTGTAGTTCGATTTCATGAGTTCAAACGAACGTTGGATTTGACGCGAGGACGTGGCCAAGTCGTGCGAAATCCGCAGTTCCTGCTCTTTGAGTATGGCTTGTTCTTTGCATAGGTTCCAGCGAGCATTAGCGATGGCCGCGCTGGCACGTCGCAGACCCACTGGATAACTCAGCTCGACACCTGCCTGCCATTCTTGGTAGTCGCCTTCAAATATATTCTGATATAGATTGTCGAAAGAGTTGTTGGGATCTCGATCGCCGATCAGGTTGTCCCCCAGGCCGCGATAACGGTACTTGCCGAGGAAGTCGAATGTGGGGCGGCGGTTGAGCTTGGCGGCAACCAGCTCCAGCTCCCTGCGCTTGATATTCCATTTCTGGCGGCGGACTTCCACTCGCTTGGTCACTGCATCGGCCAAGGCTGAATTCCAATCGACAATCACTTCGCCATCCATCGGATCGCTGATTGGCTTGAGCAGTGTACCGTCGGAGGCTGGTAATCCGATCAAGTATCGTAGCTGCTGTTCTTTGGCATACAGGCCGTTTGCACCAGCCAGTGCGTCCTTGACTTGACTATCAAAGCTGTAGTATTGCGAGCGGGCCTGGGCGACTGCGGCAGCATCGCTGCCTTTCATACCCACGCGCTGCAGTTCCTTAATTCTTTGCCATGTCCGCAAGGCACTGTTTCGGCCAGCAACCTGAGCTTCCAAGTTATGATAGGCGAAGAACAATTCCCAATAAGCAGTCTCCACATCGTTAACAAATGAAACAATGCCTTGCTCAAAGTCGGCTAAGGCAACGTCCGTGTTGATACGAGCGATCAACACACCGTTATACTGCCCGATGCCATTGCCAGGACCCGCGATGCGATTGAAGTCAACACCAGCGCCTCGCAGCAATGGCTGACGGTATTCTGCTTCAAACCAGCCGGTAAAATCGCTTGGGAAGAAACGCGCTGGACTATTGTTGCTATTGTAAAGTACTGAGTGGCGAGCCGCGAAACTCGCTCCCGTTGCGGTCCGTTTGGCCAATTCGTAGCTGAAAGTCGTTGCGTCCTGCTCGAACGCTTGAGGCTGAAACACGAGAAAGGTCGTGTTGTTGGGTTGATTGTTCTTTTGCCAAAACAGCTGGCCAGCGACTTGGGCGTCAAAGGCGCTCAACGCAGCTTCAACGCCGGTCGTCGAATTCGATTCCGTAATCGCAGGGTCAAATCGAGAGCGCGAAGCCGCCGCTCCCTGTACCACACTGCCGCCGATCGACCTGAGTATTTCCCCGTGCGTCAACGCCATGCGAATCGCTTCGTTCAGCTGTAGTTCGCGAGCCGGGATTTCCGAGGGATTATCCAGTGCCAACGGGGCAGGCGCAGACATGACCTCTGGCACGAGATTTGAGCGGACGTTCGGGTATTCGATGCGCGTGGAAACGGTCGAGAAGTAGCTCGGGGATTCCTCCCAGGACTTTTGAAAACTGAAGTTCTTCAGCTGCGTGCAGCCTGCCGAGAACACCAAAGGAATCGTAAGCCACTTGAATCGTCGACTGTTGAAGAAGGCGCGCATTCGATGGATCCACTGCAGTAAGTGTTCACAGAGCCAGGGGCCGTGTCTCGCAGGGATAGGATTCCGGATTCAGCAAGTCTGAACGACCGAAAAATTGGCCGACACGGTTTCCCCTCCCTAAGAAGTCCCAAAAGCTGGCGGGACTACTTGCAGTGGTATCGGAAGAGCATTTGCTTCAACTGGAATACGCGGCTCGCTTACTACAGAAAGTGCCAACGCTAGCACTAGCGAATTCCATACAATCGTCAAACTCCTGTCGTGCCCCGCGTACTGGGCAATTCAATTGGCCATCACGCTCCGCTGGGATGATTAACCGAAAATGAGGTTTAAGCGGATAAGATGATTGACCGGATGAACAGTCAAGAGAGACTCCGCCGTTCCTCAAGCGGAAACCTTGGCTTCAGCGTACACAAGACTCTGGGACTGAGGACGCGTCAACCAAGCGTAGCTGCCAAAAAGCAAGGCAGAAAAGAAGAGATCACCCGCAAGCGTATTCCCAGCGAACGGAATCGCGGCCAAGTAGCAGGAGATTAAACCCGCCAGCGTTTGCGGATAGCCCATCATTGGGTCTAACCAGCTGGCAAAATTGGTTGTGATGAAGAAAATCCCGGTTCCCAACAAGGATGCCGCCGGAACCGTAAAGGCATTCGTTCGTCCACGCAGCGTGCAGCCCACCAAAGCAGACATCGCCAAAGCGATGTAAACCGTCAATGTCGTACCTGGACCGTAAAAATGAATCCCGGGAATTCCCAGAGAATTTCCCACAAAATCGCTGAAGGCCATAGCGCCCAACGCGAACACCATCCCAGTCACCCCGGAGAGATAACAGCCAGCGAAAAGCGCCATGGCTGCGACGGGCGTAAAATTCGGGGGGTGCGGCACAAAACGCAATAGCATCGCCCCAATAAAAAATGCAAATGCAATCGCACGAGTGTCAGCTTTGATCATAGCACGCATAATTTCACAGGGGGGACAAAAGGTCGATGGTTATCCGGCTCAATTACGGAATCATTCACAACAGCCTATCGCCCCCTTCGCATGCTTTCAAGAGTATGCAATTCCTCAAAATGCAGGAGTTCAAACGTCTCTACCTATTCGGATGACCAAGCAGAATTGCCTGCTTGAAACACTAGACAAGTGTCACAAATCGTAATTCCCCTACCACATCAGCCTCTAGCTCGCGTGCGGTTCCGTCAAAAACCGCGTGCTAGCTAGCGCACAGCGGCTAATTTT
>JAGQPR010000498.1 GCA_020426625.1 Planctomycetales bacterium | reverse complement strand
CACTGATGGAACGCAGGCTTAACAGCTGGATGCGTGCCCCGCGTGAAAGTGATGGAAATCCATCGGAGCGTATTCGAAAGATTGTCGAACGTGTCAGCCCTGGTCCATACCTTCAAGTGTTTGGCAGCAAGAAGGCAAGTGGCTGGACGGTTTACTCGCCTGAAAGTGAGAGCTCGGTAGCTGAGCAAGGGGGCAGTAGTGAGTAAGCAGCTGGCACACGAAATTCGATTCGGACTAATCAAGGCCTGCATTTGGAGGAACCAAACTCGTAGTGGCAATCGCCATAACGTGACGGTTGCCAGGCTCTACCTCAATGGTGATACCTGGAAGGAGTCAACTCAGTTTGGACGCGATGACCTTCCCCTGTTAGCCAAGATTGTTGACCTGGCCCATACCTGGATTTACTTGCACGGCAACTCTAGTGCTGAGACGGACGAGGCAGAGTAGCTGTAAGGAGTGAGCATGGAAGAAAAGCAAAGCATCGACATCCAACCACTACTCACCGTAAAGGAGGTTGCAAGCTGGCTCAACATCTCAGCGAGCTTGGTGTATCAGTTGGCGGATTCTGGCAAGCTTCCGGTGCATCGGGTGGGAAACGGCAAGGGAGCGATTCGCTTCGCTGCCAATGACATTACCGCCTACCTGACAGCTTGTCGCAATCAGGTAACACCGAAAAGCTCGCCAACGCCCAAGGTCCGACTCCAGCATATCAAGCTGAATTAGCACATCAGAGGTGACCGAGAGGGTTACCTAGTGCCCCGTCTGACTGCCATCAGGCGGGGCTTTCTTTTTATGCATCGATCTAGAGCGATGCTCTACAATCTTGCGCCAAACCTCAGTGGAGGTTAGAATTCTTCCGAAACTGCTGTTATGTCCAACGATAGTGAAAAGCCCGAAAAAATGACTGATACCACTGTTGGTGCACCACTGCCCAAAGACCCACAACCAAGCGTTGACCGAATAGATGAGCTAGCAAGAAGAGTGATATCTGGAGATATTCTTTTACCTAAGTTCCAACGAGAGTTTGTTTGGAAGCGCCAACAAACTTTGGAGCTTTTAGATTCAGTCAGACGCAACTACCCAATAGGTAGCCTCCTGCTTTGGCAGAGCCGCCAAGAACTGCGGAGCGAAAACTGTATAGCAGACCTGGAGATTGCTCTTCCTAAGCCCGACTATCCCGTGAATTATTTGCTCGATGGTCAACAAAGGCTTTCGACGATATGCGGAGCATTACACTGGAGCGGCAATGATGCAGCCAGTGTTTGGAATATTGCATATGACCTACGGAACAAAGAATTTGTTCATCTGGATACTCTTGAGGAGCCTGCTCAACACTTAGTTAGAACCAACAAGCTTTCTGACGGCGCCGCGTTCTATAAGTTTTGCGCTACGCTCGATTTGCTGGATGCGAAAGACAAAGAAGAACTGAAACATAATGCGGATCAACTCTTTAATCGATTCAAGGACTACAAGGTAGCGACTGTAACTCTTGGTGATATGTCAATCCAGGATGTTGCACCAATTTTCGAGCGGGTGAACAGCACCGGTACTCGACTGACAATTGTTGACTTGATGCGGGCAGCTACTTGGAGTCAAGACTTCGACTTAATTGACGCGATTGACGAAGTGCTTCAGGTCTTGGATGAGAAAAACTTTGGAGGGATTGACCGAAAGGTGGTTCTCCGAGTTATGTCGGCAGCGGCAGGAGGCGGCTTCTCCGTCGAGAGCATTGACGCTCTGCGGAACTACGAAGCGGCAACCTTGAAAAAGGCGATGGAAGACTCTCAGGCAGCCTTTGAAAAGTCAGTTGACTACTTGGTAACTCAGATTCGAATTCCATCTGATGCTGTAATACCTTACGCAAATCAGATAGTAGTATTGGCTGAGTTCTTTCGGCTCTGCCCTAACCCAAGTTCAACGCAATACGACCAATTGACACGCTGGTTTTGGCAATCTGCAGTTAGCGGATACTTCTCCGGCTGGAATACCGGGAACATGACGCGAGACAAGCAGTCTGTTGAAGGATTCGTTTCAGGGAAAGAGGATGCCATAACTGTTTCTGCGTACAAGCCGCATCCGAAGGTCTGGGAACAGAAGACCTTTAGGGCCGACAATGCACACGCCAAAACACTAGCGATAATCTTAGCTCATGAGTCGCCAGTCGACCTTCTCACTGGGCAACGAATCGATGTTGCCAAGTCACTCGCTTGGAGTAACGCGAAGGAATTTCATCACTTCTTCCCACGCGATTACTTGAAAAGTCGCGGCGTTCCCGCAAATAGAGCAAATTGCTTGAGCAACATTGTGATGCTGACGTCCATAAGCAACAAGCAAATAAGCAATAGAAGACCGTCAGATTACCTGCAGGATGTCGTCAAAGCCGCAGGTTCCAACTTGCATACTTGGCTTGAATCAAATCTTATCTCTGGAGAAGCATGGTCAGCTGCTCTAAGCGATGACTTCGACGCATTCCTGGAAGAGCGGTCGAAGACTATCGATCAACGTGTAGCAGCTTTGACAGGCTGGTAAGTCGAGAATGCAAAAAGCCCTGTCCACACTTAGTGTGAACAGGGCAGGGTCTGCTAGTCAGCATACTTTGGGTCCAAGAGTTCCCAGTGGTAGCTGCAACATCGCCAACTTTCGACCACTTCTCCCGTATCTATGACCACCACATCACCAATCATGGTTGAGCGATGTGGTCGCAAGGGATCTAGCCACTCCACTTTGGCAATCTCAGCCTTGGAGAGGTAGTTTCCCTGAGTAAGTCCAAAGACTTGCTCTAGATTTGAGACAACAACTTCAGCAACCGGTTCGTAATCAAACGGCCACTGAGGCTTAAAGCCCCTAGGTATCAAACCTATGAAGTTGTCATTGAAATGGTACACGGTTGCATTTGCTTTGCTTTTGCTGTTAATCTGGCTCATAACAATGATCCAAAATTGTGTCGGCACCCCTCAACACATTGTTGCGCAACGTGTTGGAGAACGGGGGTGCCGAGTTTCTATCCAGTCATTCTCCTTGGAACCCTCTGGCTCCAAGCAAAACAATCAGACTTCAACTCAGCGGTTGCATTTGCAGATTCAAACGTGGTCCGTTACGAAGCCCGGACCGGGGCATGATGATTTGGGATTTGCTTGCCAGAGATCAGCGTTACCGCGTGGTTCACGGGACTACTGAATACCAAGTAGCGTTTGGAAAGCCACCCAGTCGGAGCCTTGATGGAAGATCGTCTCTCGCAAATCCTACCGGTGCAAGGCGTGGTAATAACAAGCCTCTTATTTCCTGCTAGATCCTTGATTCGGCAAAAGTAACCTGAGGCTTGCCAGTCAACGATTTCCAGTAGTCGAAATTTATCACACCAACACCCGGCACCCGCACATCGTTTGTGAAATGACCGTTTCCACGTCCGAGCAATATATTGAGAGATTGCGTGAACGTACCTTCGCCACGAGGGCCTTGGAATGGAATCCAGTCAGCGGGAATCTCACCACGTTCCTGCGCTCTCTTGAATGCTGCATTGAATTGCTGGCTAATACCACTGCATATGAACTTCTGTCGTTCTTCCTCAGGAAGCGTAATCTTAAACCACATGTTTCGCACCATGCCCGCCTGCTCATAAGGGATCCAATTGTAATTTGGGTCGACTACAAACTCTCGAAAGGTGGAATCGTTGCCTATCGCATCGATTATCCTCTGCGCCGCACTCTGCGCAGCTTGAACGCGGTCCAAGCCGTACGGATCTGTAAAGCGTAGTGGTTCGTTTTTGACGTAAGAGGACAGGTTCAATCCCATTTTGGCAAATCCCAACGGATCTTCGTTTAGAAAACGCCCTATTTCTGAAGAGTAGTATCTTGCGCGAAAATACGAGAGTTCAAGCACATCATCTTGTTCTCGCCCCGTAAACCCATAGCGAATTTCCAACTCGCCTGCGACGGTACGTTTTCCGTACGCGTCATACACGAAAGTCGTGAGATCACCAATAGACGTCACCGCGGCTTGGATCGTTCCAAGGTGATCAGCAATAAGCCAAGCGGCCACATCAGACGATTCTTGAGCCAGGACCTCATCAATGGCAGCGCCGTGGAGATAGCGTTGATCAACGCTGGGTTGCTCGGGGCCAAAACCGTCGGGATCGAGCATGTCGAGGATAACGTCTTCACGATCGTAGACGAAGTATAAAATTGTCCCGTCTTGGGCATCGCCGAGTGTCAAATCTACGTGCTTGGCGATACGGCGGTCGAAGGCGTCGTACACAAAGCGGACAACCTGAGTCGCTGTGCCATCGGCGTCGCGGTCGGTGACGGAGATCAGTCGATTGCGGTGATCCCACTGGAACTCACGCGTGGCTCCGGTGGCAATCTCGGTGCGCAAGACCGTGTTGCCTTCGGCGTCATATTCATAGTTGTAGGTGCCATCGGATAGCAGGCGATTGGCCGTACCGGTCAGATAACCATTACCGTGCAAGTGCGACTCAAGCCGATTGCCGTTGGCGTCATAGCTGTAGGATTCATCGGTGCGATTGGGATCGCTATACAGAGCGCCAGTCAACTGGTCGCGATCATCGTAGTCGTAGGCGATGGGGCCACTGACGTCCGTGATCTGGGTAATACGGCTGGCCGTGTCGTATTGGTAATGGAAGAAAGATACGGGTGTGGCCGTGGTGTCGAGATGATCGATGCTAGTTAGTCGGTTCAGCGTGTCATAAGCATAGTTGGTGCGAACAGCGAGATCTGTACCTAGCAAGTCGTTGAAGCGATTGACTTGGGTGTATTGACTGAGCTGGTTGTACGCGAAATCGACGCGTTTATCGGAAGGCACAAAAGCACTGGCCGTAGCCACCGCACCGGGAGCCGCCGTTTGCGTTAAGGTCTGCAAGCGATGCAGCGCGTCATAGGCGTAGGCCGTTTGGCCGTTGGGCGTGCCTTCAATGGAATCGGTTACCGACACAACATTGCCCGCCACATCGTAGGCGTAGTCCAGAACCACATGCGGCGCATCAGGAGTCCCCGTGTTGTCGACTTGGGTAACACGATCCAGGGCGTCATATTGGTAACTCAGGTGGCTAAAGCCATCCTGAATCGACAGCAGATTGTCGGCAATGTCGTATTGGTACTGGATCAAGTTCGCGCCGCCGAGCCAGGTTTCGCTGGTCAAACGATCGAGCGTGTCATACTCGTACAAGGTCACACGGCCCAAGCGATCCGTCTTGCGAATCAGATTGTCGACTGCGTCGTATTCGTAGGCGATCACATTGCCCAGCGGATCAATCTCCGACGTCTGACGACTGCGGGCGTCATAGGTAAACTCGGTGCGGTTACCCACCGCATCCGTTAGCGCGATAAGATTGTTGTCGGGGTCGTATTCGAAGCTAGTGATGCCGCCGTCCGGATCGATGGCTTGAATCCTTCGGCCGCGCACGTCGTATTCATAACGCGTGGTATGGCCGAGCGGATCGGTCATGCGAATCAGGTCGCCACCATCGTTGTAGCCATAG
>JAGQPR010000497.1 GCA_020426625.1 Planctomycetales bacterium | reverse complement strand
GCTGATGTGGCATCGGAATTACGATTTGTGACACTAGCGCAGACGGGCTGGAGTAGGGAATTCAATGGCAAATTTCGTCCCACGGCCAAGTTCGCTCTGCACGCTGATGCGGCCACCGTGGGCCTCAATGATCTTGCGGGCTGTCGGCAGTCCCAAGCCAGACCCGCCGTTCTTGGTGGAATAAAAGGGCTCAAACATATGAATGGCTGTTCCATCATCCATGCCACAGCCGTTGTCAATCAGGTCCAAGGCAATGCCACGTGGCGTGGTATAAGTTCTTACCACCAATTGTCCGCCGGTTTCCATGGCTTCAAAGGCGTTTTTCACCAGATTAATCAAGGATGCCTGTAGCGAATCGCTATGCAACATCACGCTGGGAAGGTCTGGGTCAAGATAACAAATGACTTCAATACCAGATTTTTCCGCTTGAGCTTGATAGAGCGCCAACACCCTTTCAATCTGTTCGTTGAGATCGCCGGGAGTCATCTCCAGATCTCTTACCCGAGAAAACCGAAGAAAGTCTCGCAGCAAATTCTCCATCCTCTGGCACTGCTGACGAATCATCTCGACTTTAGATTCGGCGCGACGACGCCCAGGCCAGTTGAACTCAGCTAGTTCCTCGCCAAGCAGATCCGCATTCATGTGAATCACAGAAAGCGGATTCTTGATTTCATGCGCAAGCGATCCAGCCAACTCTGCAAGCTCGTGATATTGTTTGAGAAGTTCCTTCTCATCACCTTTTTCCAACGTCGAGCTCCACAAAAAAACAAAGACGCACGCAGCCGCATCGAGACGGCTAGATCCCGACTATTGAACCGAGACCGGCAACTTGAACCACGAATTTTGCATGTAACCCTTCGCATTCCAAGGTGTTCGATAAGGCATGAAACCACCTTGATTGTCATTGGCTCGCACCCAAAGCTGTTTCGTCTCAGTGGTGATATCGACCGTCACCTGCCAAAGTTGCCAACAGTATCTACTTTGTTGACCTTGCAGCTGAGCAGGTTGCCAAGTCTTGCCCATATCGGCGGAAACCATCACTTGTTTCACGAGCGCATCTGCCCGACCGGAAGGCAGAACGTACCCCGATACCGTCAGTGGCCCTGGCTTTAACACGGAGTTTTCGGCAATCGATCCAATCGCCGCGTTAATCACATAGCGATAAATGGGCGCTGCTTCTTCCCAGTCCAAAGCACCCGTTTCTCGTACCAGCTTGTATGCGGTCGCTATGAAGTGATTCAAAGAAGGGCGATCGCTGGCCGTGATCTTGCCCAGCCATTTGACGCTACGCGCCCCAATGTATCCAGGTACTACCGTGCGCAGCGGATAGCCATGATCGGCTGTTAACTGCTCTCCATTCATCTTATAAACCAACAGCGCTCCCAGACCTTCCTCGGACTTGATTGCTTTTTCGACCGGAATGGACGCCCCAAAACCAATTGTATGGCTGCCCTCTTCCACTTGATCCAGTCCCTCGAAACAAATGTGCTTGACCTCCGATTTCAGTCCGGCCAGCTTGAGCACATCAGCAAGCGCCACGCCGGTCCACGTCGCGTTGCCAATAGCGGCGGATCCCCACTGAACGCCACCGACTGCTTTCTCGCTATTGAACTCCGCTCGACGGTTGCCCGCACAAGTCAAAGTCGCGGTAATCGTGTGTTCAGGCAATTGCTTCAATTGTTTCAACGACAACGACTGAGTACGCTCCACCATCCCATCGATGGTCAATCTGAAATTATCAGCATCAATGACTGGATTGGGGGCATGGCTTCGCACATAAAAGTACTTTGTCGGTGTCAACCAAGATTTGATGAGGTCGGCTAAATCGGGCTCGCCGTTGCGCGGCTCGGTAGTGCGAAAAATCAGTTCTTTCTCGTCAACCGGCGCGGCCGCCTGCAAATTGGCTTGGGTCAGTGCCGTCACGACCACACTACTCATCTGAATCATCTTGCGCCGCGATATTCGCTGAGTACTGCCATTGCTGAGTGTCATGTGTGTTTTTCCCGTTTCATAGTGTGAATGACCATCCAGCTATTATAACGACAATCGCAGCTGCATTAATCGGAGTTTGGGCGACTCGAGGCCAGGCAAGCCGCCATATGGACTGTCCGGACAATCGCCTGGAGGGGAGCTAGCAATTGCACGATTCGGAAGAGTGGTTGTACATGGCTCAAATGCAAATAATTCCCAGTTCTGCAACTGGTTTCAGCTGCAGTTTTTCCGACCGATCTTGCCCGAGCGGCGTCGATAAGTCCAACAGTTTGCCTGAATGCTATGGGAAAGAACCAGCGATTTTGATAATTTGAACAGGCGCTCGGTCGTTTCACCAAGCAAGGGACGTATTGGTCCCGCGGAAAATGCCACGATGGCGATGTACCGCTGACGGTAGTGAACGGATTCCCATGCTATGACCACTTCTCCTGCTCCGCTATCACAATATTCTGACAATCCTCACCTCAGGCTGCGATGCCGTAGCCAAATTGTCATTCCAGCCCGACTAGCATCGACGCGTCTGCCGGAAAAACTGATGTTGCGTGAAACGGGAAAATCCGTTCTGCAGCACACTTACGAAGCAGCCTGCCAGGCGGAAAGACCTTTGGGTATCACCGTCGCAGTCGATAATCCGCGATTGGAAGAAACTGTCAGCGGCTTTGGCGGGTCAGCCGTCATGACCGACCCAGCACTGCCCAGCGGTACCGATCGAGTCGCAGTCGTCGCAGCAGCTATGCCGGACATCGATGTCTTCGTAAATGTGCAAGGAGATGAACCTGAGATCCCGGCAACTGCAATTGATTTGGTCATTGAACTGCTGGAAAACCACCCCCAGGCTTGCGTAGCCACATTGGCAGCACCCATTCGCGATCGGCAAAGATTGGAAGATCCAGCTTGTGTCAAAGTCGTCTGCGACGGCCGGGGCAGGGCAATGTACTTCAGTCGCAGTCCCATTCCCCATGCACGCAGTTGGGAGGATTGCATTCTGCAGCAAACACCACCCGTGTTCTTGCAGCATATCGGGATTTACGCCTATCGACGCGACTTCTTACTACGTGTCAATCAATTGCCCGTTAGCTCGCTGGAAAAAGTCGAAAAGCTTGAGCAGCTTCGCTTTCTCGAAGCTGGGGCAACAATCATGATTGGCCAAATCCAGCATGCGTTTAAGGGTATCGACACTCCCAACGACTATTGCGATTTTGTTCGCCGCCAGATGAGCCGACATTCAAAAGCCAGCTGACCGAACAAAGCGATTTGACAGGATTAATCGCAAAGTCACAGGTCGGAGTTTAGCGGGCAGGGCACAGAAGACTGCAAACACGAAAAAAGCCACCCTGTGATTCCAAGGCGGCTTGAATGCGAGTCCAGCACGAGGCAGGCCGTTTATTTTTTCTTCTCTACGTGCAAGGTGTGCTTGCGCAGTCGCGGGCAAAACTTCTTGATTCGTAGCTTCTCACCGCCAGTTCGCCGACGCAAGGTGTAATTGTAATCACCTGTTTCCTCGCAAACCAAATGGACGATTTCTTTCTTCTTGTTCTTGGCCATGGCCGCACTCTTTCAAGTGTGAATATAATCGCAGGGACATTACGCCATATAATCGGCACCTTGCCCTGCATTAGTTCTGTTTAGGTTTATGCGTAAATCGATCCGAAGAGCGATAAGGATTTGCAGCTACTCTTGATTTTTCTTCTCTTCGCCCTGCACTTCTTCCGGAGCAGCGTTTGAATCCTGGGCGACGACGTCTTCAGTTACTTTCTCGTTGACGGCATCTTCGCCCTGGGAAGTTTCTACTGCATCGTCTGCAAAGCTAGGCTTCTGGCTGCGAGCGACCACGCGGTCGTGCTTACCAACAAACTCCAGGATGGCTCGTACGCCAGCATCCCCCAGTCGCGGAGTAGCCAGCCGCATGATGCGGGTGTATCCGCCAGGCCGACCTTCGAATCGATCGGCAATTTCGTTAAACAAAATGGAAACCGCTTCTTTGTCCTGCAAGATATTGTACAACTTGCGACGAGCATTCACGGCAGGTGAGACGGCAGCGACCCACTTGGCATGAGCCTCACTGTTTCGCCACTGCTTCCACTGTTCCGTGTTCCGCTCCGCCTCGGTAGCAAATTCGGCAGCGGCACGCTCAGCGATTCTGCCTTTGATGGCAATCGTCACGCATTTCTCTACAAGCGGACGGACTTCTTTGGCCTTGGGCAATGTAGTAATAATCCGACCTTTGACTTTGGCCGGATTACTGAGGAACTCAGTGTCCACCCGCTCGGTCAACACCAGCGCGCAAACGAGATTACGAAGTAAGGCTTTTCTGTGGCTGGGGGATCTCCCCAAAACTCGACCGTGTCGTCTGTGACGCATGACTAGAACCGATATTCAAAATCGTTGTACAGGTACCGAAATAACTTATCGCTTAGCGAAATGATTGGGTTGAAGGCAAACGCATGCCCAAGTGCAATCCCAGGTTCGCTAGTTTGTCACGAACTTCCGTCAGTGTCGTTTCGCCGAAATTGCGAATTTCTAACAGCTGGTCTTCGTTCCGTTGAACAAGCTCGCGAATAACGTGGATGCCTTCGCTCTCCAGGCAGTTGCCCGCCCGAACACTCAGACGCAGATCTGCGACAGGCATGTTCAGCTTCGCTTCCAGTTGAGCTTCTGCGGACCCAGGACCACCGCGAGCGGTAGCATGCACTTGCTGCCCCAACTCGGTGTATTGCACAAACGGATTGAGATGCTTGCGGAAAATCTTTGCCGCCTCAACCAAGGCCATTTCTGGGCTGATCGAACCATCAGTCCAGATCTCGAGATTCAATCGATCGTAATTCGTCTTCTGGCCTACACGCGTTTCCTCTATTTCGTAGCGAACACGCAGAACCGGACTGAAAACCGCATCAATCGGAATGATTCCAATTTCATGATCACGCGTACTGTGTTCGCTCGATGGAACGTAGCCGCGACCATTCTCGACTACCATTTCCATAACAAACGGCACGTCTTCGGTAACCGTCGCAAGCACGTGATGCTTGTTAATAATTTCTACATCCGCGTCCGTTTCAACGTCTGCCCCTGTAATCACTCCCGCCGTATTGCGTTCAACGGTGATCACCCTGGTGGAATCGCTATGATTCTTGACCACCAGCGATTTCACGTTCAGCACGATGTCGGTCACGTCTTCCAGCACACCTGGAATCGTGGTGAATTCGTGTTGAGCACCGCGGATCTTGATTTGTGTCACCGCACTGCCTTCCAAGCTGGAAAGCAAGACCCGACGTAGGCTGTTGCCAACGGTCGTACCGAAACCGCGCTCGAACGGCTCCGCCACAAACTTGCCGAATGTGGGCGAAAGCGTGTGTTGGTCTGGATAGACAGCACTTGGAAGCTCAAGGCCACGCCATTTGATATGCATGCTGGATTCCCGCTAATAACTTGAAATGTGTTGCTTGCAGAACGAATTGCAAGGAACTCGAATTGAGCCGCTATCGGATCAGACGCGACGGCGCTTGCGAGGCCGGCAGCCATTGTGAGGAATCGGCGTGACGTCCTCG
>JAGQPR010000496.1 GCA_020426625.1 Planctomycetales bacterium | reverse complement strand
ACATGCCGCGTTTGGTGATGGTCGACGACTACCGATTGGAATCCTATATTGATGGAAACTTGTTGATTTTTACACACCAAGATGTGCCTGGAATCATCGGGAAAGTCGGCACAGCGTTTGGTAAGCACGGCATCAACATCGCCCAGATGGCCGTGGGACGCGCTGGGGACACACCAGGTGGGCATGCCATCGGCGTACTGAATCTGGATAGCCAGCCGTCGCAAGCAGCGATTGATGATATGTTGGCCATCGAGGCGGTCGAAAAGGTGCGTACCATGGACTTGCCTCCCGCTGGTAAGATGCCTGCTTGGTTGGCGTGAGCAAAGCAGTTTTACTTTTCGTATCCTACACCAAAGGGCGGTTGTCGTATGAGGACTCAACTGAAGCTTGTTTTTCTGTTGGCTTGTGTCGGATGGATGCAGCCAGTCGTTGTTTGTGCCCAACAAGCTCCGGCCAAGTCTTTGATTGCCGACAATGCTAAGCTGAAGTTGGTTGCCGACGATTATAAGTTTACTGAGGGGCCAGCGGTGGACCGCCAGGGAAACGTGTTTTTTACTGATCAGCCCAACGATCGAATTCTTAAGTGGTCGGCCGACGGGAAGATTGAAACTTGGTTGACTCCCTGTGGTAGATGCAATGGATTGTTCTTTGAGCCCCATGGTAATCTGATTGGTTGCGCAGACGAACAGAACCAATTGTGGAGTTTTGCTCCGGACAAGTCACACACGGTATTACTCGATGGCATTGACGGTAAGCGATTCAATGGCCCAAACGATGTTTGGGTCGATGCCGATGGGACACTTTATTTCACCGACCCTTACTACAAGCGACCGTATTGGGATCGGGAAGTGATGGAAGCTCAAGTACCCAAGCGGGTTTATCGACTTGCCAGTGACGGTAAAACCCTGACCGTGGCTGCCGAGTCGTTCAAGCAACCCAACGGCATCGTTGGCGACGCTGCCAACAGGATCTTGTACGTTGCCGACATTGGTGACAACAAAACCTATAGATTTCGTATCAATGGCGATGGTGAATTGATCGATCGGCAGCTGTTCTGCGAAATGGGCTCCGATGGTATGACGCTCGACGTCCTTGGCAATGTTTACTTGACTGGTCGGGGTGTTACGGTGTTTGATCACGATGGACACAAATTGCAGGAGATCGACGTTCCGGAAAACTGGACGGCCAATGTTTGCTTTGGTGGCCAGGAACGGAAGACACTGTTCATTACCGCCAGTGACAGCGTTTACACGTTGGAAATGAATGTGCAGGGACTCTAGTGTGACTTAAACAGGTCGCGTCCAGCTTTGATGCTGTGGTCGATAAGTCGAAATCGCATAAGCGCCGTTCTACACCGAGCGAAGAATAACGACTCCAGTTCAGGACCCAAGTTTTGGAAGCGGTCACCGATGAATGCGGAACCGACATTTCGGTGCGCCATTTGCCGCTGCTATCTCGATGAGGATGATTTGTTCTGCAGCAACTGTGGAACGGAGAGTCATCTGTCCAGCGGTGCTGCGGCGCAGCTAAAGAGCGCGACTAGCTTGTACAGTTTCGGATGCCAATCTTGCGGTGCGTCCATGAGCTACGATGCATCAGCGAGAGCCCTGCGATGCCCGTTCTGCGGCAGCAGTCGTATGGAGCGACAGCAGGATTCACGTGGGATTAAGCCTAATGGTGTCGTGCCTTTGGTAGTGACGCGAGAACGCGCCGAATCGCTGTTGAGGAACTGGCTGGGCAAAGGATTTTGGCGTCCTAGCGACGCGGCTCGCGCCGCCAGAATTGGCGAGATCGCGGCCGTCTATGTTCCCTACTGGGTTTTCGAGGCGCAAACGGATACTCAATGGGCTGCCGATTCGTCTCCAGCACCAATGGGGGCACGGGGGCAGTGGTATCCGGTTTGCGGAACCAATTCATCGCGCTATGCGGCTGTGCTTGTCGGCGGGAGCAGTGTATTGACCCCGGCCGAAACGGCTGCGTTGACACCATTTGATGTTGCGGCAGCTCTACCGCCTCAAGACGTAGACTTGGACAATGCGATCGTTGAGGAATTCCGCGTGCCACGCAAGATTGCTCGCCCGATCGCACGGCAACAATTGGAACAATTTGAAAGACAAGCCTGCCATCGCCTAGTGCCCAATCAAGTTCGCAACTTGCGGATCAACATGCAGGTTTCCTCCATGATGGGGCAGCCGTTGTTGCTGCCAGTGTGGATCCTGGCATACGAGTACAAGCAAACTGTTCATCGCGTGCTGATCAATGGTCAGACTGCGGCGATTACTGGTTCGGCGCCATTTTCCTATGGCAAGCTGCTGGGGGTCGTGCTGACTGTCGGTCTGGTGTTACTGGCCCTTCTCATCCTGGTCATGCTGGCCAACTGACGGCAGCCTACGCTGCTGCGGTGATGCGCGGTATGATCAGTTCACGCGAATTGTGACTGAATTCTTGGGCGGCTAGTGCATGAGAATCACCTGATTTTGCCTTGCCTCCACGGGTAGAACCGCGGCTTTCAAAAAAACGAAACTCCAACACGAAGTGACAAGTTATTGGCTCGAGAATCGATAATGGGGCCGGGACCGCCAGAGGAAGAGAATGACATCGCCCTGCGCCCAAAGCGAATTGCGGACATGGTCGGACAGCGGGACGTCATTGATGTGCTGCGCATCGCGATGGACGCTGCTGCCAAGCGTGAAGAACCATTGGGTCACATTCTGTTTGATGGTCCGCCTGGATTGGGGAAAACTACTTTTGCCACATGCATACCGCGTGAAATGGGCGTTTCTGTCCAGTTGGCGAGTGGTCCTTCGTTGAAGGCTCCTAAGGACATCTTGCCGTATCTGACGAATCTCGAGGAACGCTCGGTTTTGTTTATCGATGAGATTCACCGTTTACCCAAGACGGTCGAAGAGTACCTGTACACTGCCATGGAAGACTTCCGCATCGACATCGTACTGGGTGAAGGCGTAAGTGCTCGTACCCTGAATCTGCAGCTAAAGCGATTTACCTTGATTGGCGCGACGACGCGAGCAGGCATGTTGAGTGGTCCTATGCGAGATCGCTTTCAAATTCGCGAACACTTGGGGTTCTACTCCTTGGCTGAGTTGTCTGAGATTCTGACTCGCAATGCCAAGAAGCTGAGCGTCCAGGTTGATCAAGATGCTTGCGCTGAAATCGCTCGCAGAAGCCGAGGAACACCGCGGGTGGCCAACAACCGTTTGCTGTGGGTCCGCGACTATGCGCTGAGCAAAGCAGACGGGCGGGTCACGTTGCCGATCGTCGAAGACGCTCTAAAAATGACTGGAATCGACTCTCTCGGGCTCGACCGCCAGGATCGCCGTTATCTGGAGACCGTCATTCGAGTATTTTCCGGTGGACCAGCTGGAATTGAGGCTATCGCGCACACCATGAACGTTTCTGCCGATACCTTAGTGGATGAGGTCGAGCCCTTTTTGCTGAGGAGCGAGCTGATCGTGCGGACGTCGCGCGGAAGATGTGCCACGGCAAGGGCGTTTGCCCATCTAAACATCTCGGTCAAGCCTGACGATCAGCATCCATTGTTTGAATCGCAATGACTGAAAAACCGAATTACTGCATATAATACAGGTCGCGTCCAGCTGTGATGGTTAGGCGAGCCATTGTTGCGCATGCCTCATCACGTACCTGGCAAAGAATACACTCGAGCTATATACCATGTCTCAAAACCGTCGAAGCTGGTTATCTGCTGCAGCAGGCGTTGCCGCATTGGGATCCGCACTTTCGCCCAAGTCCATCGCGCAAGATGGGGATCAGGAAAAGGCCCAGCCGTCCGCTGAATTCAAAGGAAGAATTCGTCAGTCGGTGATGGGATGGTGCTTCAATCCAATGTCAGCTGCCGATTTAGCGCGGATGGGCAAGAAGCATGGACTGGTTGCCATCGAGGGAATTAACAGCTCGCACTATCCGGACGTCAAAGCGCTTGGACTGGAAATTTCTTTAGTCGGCAGTCATGGATTCGCCAAAGGTCCGATCGATACGAACAACCAAGACGAAGTCGAAGCCACACTGCGTAACTCGATTGACATCGCGGTGGAGTTTGGTTGCCCCAACGTCATTACATTCACCGGCATGCGCGTTCCAGGCATGGTGGATGCGACCGCCAAACGCAACTGTTTGGATGGATGGAAGCGAGTGATTGCCTACGCAGAGGAAAAGAACATCACGTTGTGTCTGGAGCATCTGAACAGCCGGGACGATTCGCATCCGATGAAGGGCCATCCCGGCTACTTTGGCGACAACGTTGATCTCTGCATCGAATTGATCAAGCAGATGGACTCACCGAACTTTCGGCTGCTGTTCGACATATATCATGTGCAGGTAATGCATGGCGACGTGATCCGGCGAATACGTGAGCTGCATCCCTGGATTGCCCACTATCACACCGCAGGTAATCCAGGGCGGTGCGAAATTGACGAGAATCAAGAGATCAACTACCCGCCCATCATGCGCGCCATTCTGGAAACTGGCTATGCCGGTTACGTCGCCCAAGAATTCATTCCCACTTGGGACGATCACGAAAAATCGCTCGCCCACGCGATCCAGGTATGCGACGTGTAATGAGTCGTGATGTCTTTGGCTTTGACCGCAATTTTCCTCGGCACAGTTTTGGGGCGCGGCGGGTCATGTGGTATAGTATCTAGAGGGAGATTTTCATGCCACTCCGCGATCACTTCCATCCACCGCTTTCGCGCTCGTCGACTTACCAGGAAGTCCATGGCGGCTGGCCGATGGTAATCGTCCAACAACTGGGACGACTGTTGCCAGCCAATTATGTTGCGGGACCTCACGTCCATGTTGGTGCTCAGGTGGAAGTGGATGTGGCTACGTTCCACCAGAATACTGTGCATTCGATGGAACGGGTTGAACAGGGTGGAGTGGCGACGCAAGTCTGGGTCGCTCCCAAGCCATCGTTGGAGCTCCAGACGGAGTTGGGCGACTGTGACGAGTACGAAGTGCGAGTCTATGATGCCAGCCGCGACCGCAGATTGGTCGCTGCTATTGAATTGATCAGTCCCGCGAATAAGGACCGCCCCGAGACGCGTTCTCAGTTTGTTTTCAAATGTGCAGCCCTGCTTCGCCAAGGTGTTTGCGTAGTTTTGGTGGATGTGGTTACGTCCAAAGACTTTAATCTCTACGCTGAGTTGCTGTCATTGATTGGCGGACGTGACCCTGCTTTAACGGAGCCTCCGAAGTCAACCTACGCAGTATCCTGCCGTTGGCATCCCCGTGGCGCGGAGAATTGGCTGCAAACGTGGTGCCATACTCTTCGCGTAGGGCAGCCGCTGCCAACTTTACCACTTTGGCTTACAAGTGAACTAGCGATATCGCTTGATCTAGAAAACAGTTATGAGCAGACCTGCCGCGATCTGCGGATTGCCCTCGACGCGTAGCCCGTTCGGGCTGGAAGAGTTTGAGAGTCCAGTTCTTTCTCGCTAGGACGCAAGACTAGTGGTTTGGGACAGCTAAAAATTAGGATTGGTCCGTAGTGGGATTCGCCAGAATTCCCCGATTGAGAGGAA
>JAGQPR010000495.1 GCA_020426625.1 Planctomycetales bacterium | reverse complement strand
AATATCCAAAATTAAAAAGTTTTCCCATCGAACAAACCACCGAACCGATTTGATACTATCTCAGCAGTCTCCAAGGGCCCAAGGGAGAGTAAGTGGAATTTGTGGCGATTAGCGAGAAGTGTCTGAATTTCCGCTGTTTTGACACTAGAACCACCCCATCGGTCACCCCATGGTCCAGTGCGGCTATTGGATCATTGTTCAGCTCGAGCATCCTCACAATCGTCAAACTAGTTGTTTGTGGACCAGCCATAATGCTTTGTCTTCGAAACCGTCGTCAGCGGCGCATCGCCAGGTGTGGAAGGCGATTTAGATGGAGGAACGTTCTCAAAGTCGTGTCCCATCCCATCAAGATATCGACGTGCGCACCCTCTACTTCGATTACAGTACGACCACGCCAATGGCTGCCAGCGTGCGGGAATGCATGCTGCCATTCCTAAACGAGTTCTACGGTCATCCGTCGAGCTGTCATTGGTTCGGCAGGGCCGCACAAGAAGCCATCGAAGACGCGCGGAGCAATGTGGCATCCTTGCTTTGCTGCCACCCTTCGGAAATCGCTTTCACTTCTGGTGGAACAGAAAGCGTCAATATCGGGCTACTGGGCGTGGCTCGCGCTATCAGCCGTAGCCTGGTCAATTTCCGACCGCACATGATCCTATCCACCCTAGAACATGCCTGTGTGCGAATGTGCGCCGAACAGCTGGAACGCGAGGGATGGCAGGTGTCGTTTGTCGGCTGCCGTCCATCGGGGGTAGTCGACTTGGAGGAATTCAAGCGCGCAATGCGTGCTGAAACCCGACTGGTAAGCATCATTCATGCCAGCCATCGCATAGGAACCATCCAGCCAATTGCTGAGATCTCGGTATTATGCCAACAACATGATGTGCTGCTGCATACCGACGCCGCTCAGTCGGTTGGCAAGATCAAATGCGATGTCAGTGAATTGGGGGTGGATCTGCTTAGTTTCAGTGGCCACAAGTTATATGCACCGAAGGGGGTAGGCGTACTCTACTCACGACTAGGAGTTCCTATCGAACCCCTGATATTCGGTGAAGGAGGCGATGCGGGAATTCGAGTCGGCACGCCCAATGTGATTGGAATTGTTGGTCTGGGCCAAGCAGCCAAGCTGGCCGAACAAGGACTATCCAGAGCCTTGGATCGCACCTCGCAATTGCGGGATCGTTTCGTGGCGCAATTGGAAAGTTTGCTTGGCGTGCGACTGAAGGTCCACGGCCAGGAATCGCCTCGCGTGCCAGGCATCTTGAGTCTGGAGCTTCCTGGTGTCTCCGCAGCAGCGCTGCAGAGGCGGATTCCGGAGATCTGTTTCGGCCCTAGCGTACCCGACCACGGCAATGGCAACCACAATGCCTTGAGTATCCGTGAACAGCTGAACGGAGTACCGAGCAGGAAGAGCATTCATGAATCGTCGACAGCCGCCTTTGGCCCAACCGAGCAGCAATCGATTCACACGCTCAGAATGTCATTTGGCTGGACAACTTCGGAGGACGAGATGCAACAAGCCGCCCACCTGATCGCTGCTGCCTTCGACTCGCTGGCGACCTAGCTCGGCGTCTCATGTTGAACACCAGGCCAAGAATGGCAAGCACGACCTCAATCTCTAACTGCCAATACCTGCCAGGAATACAAGCAGACCAATGATTAATCCGCAAACAGCAATCGAGACTAGGAAGCCGATTATATCTTGAGCTCGTGGACGCAGAAATTCCCAGTCTGTCCCAGGGAACAACCGTCGTTCTGCCCCCGACAACGGGTTGGCATAAGCCGACTGCAATTTGGCTTCGTCAGCCGCATGGTCAGCCTCAACCTCGGTGCGCATCTTGATGTAATATCGATCCAAGACGGCTGGTGTTCCTCTCCGCGTAATCAAACTGAATACGACCAAGACTAGAAAAGGCAACAGGACTCGAGGGGGCAAACGTAGCGTTTCGATGGTGGATTTCGAGACGGCACTCAAGTCAACACCCATCACGGCATAAGCCACGAAATCGAGCTTCAGCCCACCCTGCCCTTGAAAATCACCGATGGCGCGCTCAGTAAGTATGTGCGTTTGGCCAGACTGCGATTCTGAAACTTT
Source organism: Planctomycetales bacterium (assembly GCA_020426625.1). Classification (GTDB taxonomy): domain Bacteria; phylum Planctomycetota; class Planctomycetia; order Pirellulales; family Pirellulaceae; genus Aureliella. The sequence continues at coordinate 3,480 of JAGQPR010000495.1, read as the reverse complement.
TTCGTACTGGACATTTTGGCCTGGTGTCGCTGGCGCCAAACTGTCCCAAAACAATGACTGGCCACCGGTTCGCGTGACGACTTGGATGGTTTCTCCAACGGATGCGTTGGGCGGTTCCGCGCCCAGTTTCTTCAACAAATCATCGCGTTTCTTATCATCTTCGATCGCTTGAGTTTGAGTGTAGACGGCCGTCCACGCTGCATGCTTGGCGACATCCGCTTCGGTTGCCGTACGCTCAGTAGTTTTGGTGATGCGGTGGCTAGATGAAGAAAGCATGGGGTGATTGCGAAGGGCGGGAAACGCATATGGCAGTACCATAGGTAGAACGAAAAACAACAGGAGAGAGACGACCATCGTTCCCCACACGGCTGTTCGCGTGGTTCTCCGCCAGAACATACCGAGCCAAAATGGCGCCGCAAATAGGATCGGCAATTCTACGGCAGCCTTGAATTGAGCGAAAACATTTTGTTGCGCGATCGCGACAATCGCTGCGCCGACAATGATCAGCAGACCCGCGATTCGACCGACGCGGACGTAGGTTTTTTCGCTAGCCTGCGAATCGACATACGCAGCATAGATATTGCGTGTGACCAGTGCCGAGGTCACGATCATGTATGCATCGGCTGAGCTCATCATGGCTGCCATCAGGCAGGCGAGCATCAGGCCAACCAGTCCAATATTCAGCGGTCCTAGGATTTCTCGGGCCGCAACGCCCCAAACTCGGTCTGGATCGATGGCGATTTCCACGTTGCCTGCCAACAAAGCCAACGCAATCAAGGCCGTCAATGCCCAACCTACCGTGCACAATCGCTTGAGGAAATTGCCAACCACCAGGCCAACTCTTGCCTCGTACTCCGTCTTGGCAGATCCCCCGCCGGTGCAAATAAAATGCGGCTGCACCACGATGCCAACCATGAGCAGCACACTAAGAGCTATGATGTATTGAATCGGAAACTCGCCAGCAGCTGGCCCGCCGAACAAGCTAAAGTAGTCCGCTGACACCCGCGTGTGCAGAATACTGAATCCGTCGGAGATTCCCATCGTATTCGAATCGCCGAAGCGTCGAACCAACGCCAAGAGACCAAAGGGGATCAGCAATACGGACAGCAAGATTATGAAGAGCCCCTGAATCAAGTCTGTGTAGTAGGCTGCCGTAAGTCCTCCCAGGACTCCATACAGGACAACGATCAGTGCCAGGCAGGGAACCACGATGTATTTAAGATCGTACCCAGCAATGGAATCTATACCCATCAACGGCACGGCAAACGCAGCTATGGCAGAGAACATCGTCGACAAGTAATACGCATAAAACACGATGGCAAATACTGAATAGGCAGCTCCTAGGGCGCGCGATTCGTACCGCTCGACAAACCAGTCGCCCAGAGTCATATGCCGCATGCGACGATACCACACGGCAATGATCCAATAGACGGGAGTGACAAACAGCCACATCAGGGCCGACCAAACCCCGCTCAGCCCACTGGTCCAGGCGGTCCGCCCAACAGTGACGGGCTCATGCGCTCCAGTTCCCGCGCCAAAGGCAGCGAAGGTTTGCATGACCTTGCCAAACCCTCGGCCACCCATGAAGTAGTCTTCTTGTCCGTGCACACGCCGCATCGACCAGATACCGATGGCAATCATCCCGGCAAAGTAGGCCAACAAGACGATGTAGTCAATTAATTGCATGTCCGAATCCTAACGGTGGGAATGGGCCGAGCGGAGAGATAGGATCATTGGCAGTAGAAGAGAAGGATGTGCCATGATAGCAAATGCAACCCTGGGAGGTCGAAGGTTGATCATTGAGGTTGCAACGAAATTGCCAGAATCTACTCCCAGGCAACACGGTTTTCGGTCGATCTTATTCGCTGTTCAAGATAATGGTTCAGCGGCACGACATGCTCTTCTTCCTGCCACACGGCATCCAAGTCCTCGATGATATGATGCTCGGAGACTTTTGCGCCGAATTCATATTCACGAATCGCCGGATGAAGAAAAGTGCTGGCGGCGGCCTTGGCTACGTTGTCCCGGCGAATACGATTCACCTTAAAGGGATCTTCGTCGTGGGCCATCGTCCCAAACTCGAGTGTAAGCACAAAACATCGCTTGTCCTCGTCGACAAAGTGCTTCTGCAGATAGGCAATTGGCATGCCTTCATAATATCGCACCGATCCATCCGGCTGAACTACGCAAACATCACCCAAGAAGGATTGCTGCTGCCACAGCGCCGATGAGCCGTTGACACGCGAAAGAAAGTGTTCGCAGAGCCGTGTTGCTTCCAGCGGAAGTGTCACGTATGGCCAGTCGACATCGTGATACTTCTGCGACAAGAGATTGCTGAACGCCTGCACGTTGTAGCGAAAACCGTGGATGAAGCCTGACGTAGTTTTTTTGTAGTCACGCATTTGCATCAGGGTTCCTATGAAATACATGCCAGGCTGATTGGTGGATTCCCATTCGCATGTCAAGTTAGGAAAACGGTCAAAGATGGTCAGCTCGGGACGGGACGAGTCGTCAAAGATCGAACAGTCGAAGCGGAATCCGGTACAACAAATGACGCGATCGTAGACCAGTTGCTCGACCTCACCCTCAGCGTGTTTGTAGCGAAAGGTAACAGCCAATCGCCCGTCTGCTTGGCGGCAAATCTGCATGGTTTCGGCATCGAGAATCGCGTTCTGCGATTTCAATTGATAGGTGTCCAAGATGTTGTTGTTTACCGCTCGCAAGTCGCCCACGTAATGAGTCTTCCATGCGAAATCTATCGGATAGGGACTTACTAAATGGATGATTGCTGCCGTGGCTATTAAGTTGTCGGCCGTTTCGAAGGCCGAGTTGCCCTTGCCTACAATTAACACTCGCTGATTTACGAAATCGTTAGGGTCAACCGAAACGCTATCGTATTGTTCACACAATTCGATGCCAGGAATCTCCGGAATATAGGGCTGGCTAACGCCGGTGGCAACGACCAACCGGTCGCATGTAACCTGCTGACCGGCATCGTCCGTTAGACGAAAGCCATCCGCTGTACGCTCGACGCGTGTGACGCGGGTGTTGAAGCAAATCTGGATGTTGAACTGGTTGACGTAATCCGACAAATACCTCAGTAGGCTGTCGGAGCTAGGAAAGAACTCTTGCGAATAATCGCGAAATAGCAGCGAGTAATCGTCTGTTAGCAGTGAATTCCAGTCGTGGCGCAATCGCAGCTCAGGATCGTCAGTTCCCGTGTGAACTTTGTTGATGGAGATCAGCTTGCCGTGTCGCGGATAGGTGCGAAAGAAAGTACCGGGACGGTCGCCAGCTTCCAAGATCAGGTAGTCGCGCCCGTCGCGCTGTAGATAGTATCCCAGTTGAATTCCGCTGGGTCCGCCACCGAGGATAATGTATTCGTGATGCGTCGCGCGCATGCTGTCTCCAACACAAGTCTGAGAAAAAGTGACACTTCTCGCTAATCACCACCACGGTTTCATCGCAACTCACCCTCCC
>JAGQPR010000494.1 GCA_020426625.1 Planctomycetales bacterium | reverse complement strand
AACGGGAAGGTTACATCCCGCAAAGCCCCAAAGTAAGGTTCCTGGGTACCGTTCACCCCTTCGGCGAATATTTACCTGAGTATTTGCTCAGCTCCGCTACAATGAAGAGTTATTCCAGATCGATCGGCTCAAATCCGGCCGCCACTATTAGTCGTTCAACGTACTCACGGTCCTCGTTCTCGCCAAGATGCGGCTGCACAATCGCACGCAAGATTTCTTTCTCCATCAGCGGCGTGCCGTTTGTGCTGGCCTGCTCGCACTGCCTGGAGTAGCCTCGATGATTCCAAACAACACGCCAGCTTTTCCAATGCGAGCGAATTGTTGATAGCCTAGCAATTGCTTCGCGATCGCCCCAAAGTTCGACTTGGTTTTGAGCTGCATCGACGATCAGTCCTTCAAAAATTCCGCGTTCTGCCGGTACCTCAGGCACGGCCTGAGCCAGCAGCGTTCGAAACGTACGGGTGCACGACTGCAGAACTCGGTCAGGAAGTCTGCTAGTTTCAAGCACGATCTGACGCGTAGCGCCACATGTTGATACGACCGTCAGCCAAACGGTCGGCGAATCATCATATTCATCGGGCGCTGGCCGATTTGTAAGTTGCGTCAGTGCTGGCGGGAACTGAAATATGTCCTGGCCTGAATGGGCCAAAGCTTCGTTCGCCAACGGCACCAGCGCATACGGATCCTCGTGACCCTCGCAGGTTCTTCCGGCAGCACGGACCAGATCGGACGTTCCGTCGTGAGCATAATGGACCTGGTAGCCGGGCCAAGCAGCTTCAAGAAGTCGATCGTAGTATGCAGTATGCCTTGGCTGTTCGAAAAGTTCGTGGTAGCCAGCCCAGGTCAGCAAGCCTTTATCGAGGTTGGCAATGGCCCCGTGTCCTACGTCCCAAAAATCCTCGGCAGGTTGACACTCTGCATCGACCCAATCGAAAAAGCTCTTGGGCCCTCTGAACAGCACGTTGTGAACACAGCCAGCGGCCCAACGATGACTGTAGTCGTGGCGAGACCCATTTCGAATCACCGCAAAGCTTGCAGGTTCGCTCATGCTTGACGCTCCTCATCCTGCTCGGTCAGTTCGAGATCCATCTGCAGACTACGGTAGTAATAATCTACATAGTGTTCGACGAAAGTGGACGGGCAGACGGGGACGAACTCGTGCTCCAGCCAACCTTGTCGTTTCAATTCGTGCAGCATCAATTCGAGGTTGCCGGAATAATTCCAGAACCTCCTGTGTCGGGGTGGCTGCAGTTGCCACTCAACATCCGGTAAGTGGCGAGTCGAGCAGGTTGCGAGAAATCCGTCGACATTGATGCGGATAAGTTCGCACCAGTGCTCAACATTCTCCAACTCCTTGAGTTCTGCTTCATGAACAACTACGACCAATCCCAATGCGGAATGTGTCAAGCCGCATAGGCGGTGGCCCATCAGTTCAGGAATCTCATAGTTCCCCGCCGACTTGAACCCATAATCGGCGAACGCCTGTGAAATCGAGTCGCGCAGTCGCGTATCCTGCCAGTGGTCCGTCGAGGCGGAATGTAGAGTGATTTGAACGGGTTGATTCAGCAAATACTCGCGCACACTTCGGCGCTCATCTGCAATTGCCTGACGCCAGCGCCGATCGAGGTCCGCCACTGCATTATGTCGTTCCTGTTGCCGCGCAGCGGCCGCTGCCAATTCCGCCAGATACTCGACTTGTTCCTGCTGCAACTGTTCCTCAGACGGAGGTGCACGATTGGGACTACCCGACAATCGATCGCTGACGTTCGCCAACTGCTCAAGCAAATACTTGGCGCGCGGCAACAGCGGTGGGGCGACCGCATCAGCTTCTGACGTGATCATCTGTACGACAAAATCACCTTTGCGCTTCTCCTGTATTCTAGTTCTTGGCATGGTTCTCTGCGATTTCCAGAACTCGATAGTTGCTCGGAGATGCTCCAACGCGGAGAGCCCCCGCGCGTCCCGCTTTTGCAAGTCACCGCCGTAGCGGTTGAGCAGGCCGAGCACGGCATCGAAGTACAGCGGGCGCTGCCGGAGCAATTCGAGTGCTGCAAACACAGGAGGGGACTCCCCATCTTCGCCCCCACAATTCGGATCTGCACCGGCGACCAGCAACGCTTCAATCAGATCTAGCCGAGGACGCTCCGAGGAGGCAGCTCGGTTGATGGCCAGCGAAAGTGCTGAAACGCCGTTGCTGGTCTTGGCGTTCGGGTCCGCTCCCTCAGCCAACGCCTTCTGGACCTGAGTAATATCAAGGGCGGCGATAGCTTCGATCAGCATGTTGGGGAGCTCCTGATTTGCTCGCTAGCAAGCATCTTCATTGCGACAACCAAGAGGATGATCGCCAAGACTTTCGACACCCGCATTGACGACGGTTCATGGGAGTACTCAGGGACTTCTACTTCTCGCTCACTCCCAGTGAGGGGCAGTGAAAGCAGTGAGTGGCCTCATTATAGCCTGGCAAGGCGCATGCATAGATTCGCCCAAAGTGTAGATTAGCTGGGCTAAGGGTGTGAAGAACCTCGGCTGGATGCCTGTAGGCAATGCTGGCGATCTACATCCGTTCATCCGGATGAACGGATGTAGCTTGCTTCGGAATTCTGCGAAAGTTCCAGTTGAGCCCAAAGCCATGCCTAAGGCTCAAATCGTATCGCGTACGTCAGCGGGTTACTTGACTAGCTCTTCGATGACTGCGTCCAGCTCGGTCCAATGCACGCCGGTTTTGACAACCTTGCCAGTCTTGTCGACGATAATGTTCAGCGGCAAAGTCAGAATTCCGTAACCAACTGCCAAATCACCATCGAGCCCTTTCTTTTCACCGAGATGCACCCAAGAATAATTGTCTGTCTTCAGGAACGCATCGCGACGGCCCTCGTCATCTGGATTGTTGTCAAAGTTGATGCCGACGATTTGCAGGTTGGTCTTGGCATATTTGGCTCGCAACTGTTTTAGCGCCTTCATCTCCGCTTTGCAGCCGTCACACCAGCTGGCCCAGCAGTGATAGATTACGGGCGAACCGAGGTAAGACGCCGAAGTAAACTCACGCCGATCGAGAGTTACACCACCGATGCCGAAGCGGGTGCCGACCAGGTTCAGCCGCCTCAACGCCCCGGAAGCCTTCTGGCCTGCGGGAGACTCCGGAAACCGCTCGCTCGCTCGGTTGTAAGCTTCAGACGCAGCTTTGGTGTCCCCTGAGAACTCAGCTGACAAAGCAATCTGGATCAAGGCGTCCGCTGCATCCGCGCTATCGGGATAGCGGCTTACAAAGGCGTCCAACCCTTCGAGGTATTCTTTTTGAAGCGTTTCAAACTCGCTTTCTTTGGCGTTCGCCATTTTTTCTCGGTAATCAGCTTCAATCGTGCGGTACTCGACGTACGCCAAGTCGTCCTCAGATGCATCGATTTGAGCTATTTTGGCCCGGAAGGATTGTAGCCGCTTCACGCCACCGGGGAACTCTTGCGTTTGCGCGGCTGCACCTACGGTATCTGCGAACTGACGAATCCAAGTGGTTCGGTCTTCACCGGTAGTCGATTCAGCGACTAATTGCTCAAGCACGTCTGCTCGTTCTGAGTGTAGGACGGCCAAGTCACTAGCTCCTCCGGAAATCAACTTGGCATCGATTTCCTGGAGTTCACCGATCAGACGCTCCATCGTCTTGGACAAGCCACCATTGTTGGAGGCGGCTGTTTCAGGCCCACGCGTCGAGAAAGTTGCTGGCATGAACAGATTCGTGTCGGAAACTCTGCCACCATCGGTAACAGCCTTGGGCAGATCGACCAAACGCCAGGTATTACCCACTTGGATCATCGTTCCGACCAACAACTGTCGGGCGTTCCCCTCGTCTTCCAACAGGGCAACTACATTCTCATACACGACTAAGTCTTTGTCGGAACCATCCGTTCCAGCGGGGACGATACCAGGTTTATCGGCACCGAAATTTGTCCAGCGGCTTTGGCGTGTGACCACGCTCTGCCCGGCGGCCCAATCGGAGAACTGCTTCCTGGCCATGGACGCCCGATCCCTTAGGGTGTCCCCTTTCAGGCTTCCCAGGCCCAGCGATGCGATTTCCGACTCGCTGATCAGCAGTCGCTGGAATTGCTGTTCATCGCGACTCGCCGCAGCTGCCACAACCTCGGCAGTGACTTCCTCGGCGGAAATCATTTTCCACGAATCGATCGTGCCGTCTTCGTCCTCGTCGATTCCCCACCGCATACCCTCGGTACTGAGCCAACGGTACTGATCTGCTTTTTGATTCAGGTTGGTATCCGATTCACGATAGACTTCAACGCCAGCGTTGTAGTAGCTCCAGCGGTCCAGTTTGCTGTCGCCGTCTGTATCGACAAACCACCGTAGAGGCTGGCCGGCTGGGCCAGTGATCCAAAATCCTGTGCCATCATCCCGGGTCAGTTTTTCGATGGAGCACTTTTCCAGCTCCGCATCGGCAACCTTTTCGTAGTTCACGGCTGACTGGCGAGGCGTGTAGGAGAGTGCCTGGACCAATTTTGGCGATGGCTCTGCTGAGAGCAACTGAGACGCACAAAAACCACCTATAACGGCGAACCAGCCCACTGCTGAAATCCTCGCGCGGACGTTAACAAATCGCTGAAAGCGCATCCCTACATGCTCCTAAATCTGTGTCAAATTCCATGAGACTTTTGAGCCTCGAAAGCTGTCGTTTGATACTGAATACGCAAAAAACGGCAGTACAGCCTACCTGCTTTTTAGCAAGTCCATCCGCTGGCGCGAATCGATCTTTTTGCATATTGGCAAATGATCCCGTGTGAGCCGTAGTTCCGCATTTTTATTGCTGTCTTCCCTTGACGGCTGCCAAACGAGGGTTGCTGGCATTGTGCAAAGAGCTGGTTAGACCGTGGGTGAGTGTTTATTCATTGCCTGGTACCGAATGAGACTTGCGCATTGATGGATCGCTTGACCAGAGCATCACAATTGGGCGCGACCAGTATGGTGTCGAATATTTCCAGCTCTCAGCGTCGAATTCGGCTCAAGGTTTGATATGGCAAGGCCGATGGATTGTTGTCTGCCCGAGGCGTAGAGTAAGTCGTACTTCGAAATGCTAATTGGTTCTCCGGGCCATTGTGGGCCCTCACGAGGTGAGGGATCGCACAAAGAGGCGGATTGACGAAGTCGGTTTTGGGTACAGGCGACAATGGTTGACAGGAGCTAACCATCGACTACGATTTTGCGGACAGGTTGTGGCCCACAGACTAGAGTCAAAAATTGGAAATTCAGTTCCACGTAATGCTTCCGCAAAATTAGCCGCTGTGCGCTAGCACGCGGTTTTTGACGGAACCGCACGCTAGCGCTAGAGGCTGATGTGGCATTGGAATTACGATTTGTGACACTGGCTGTTTGAGCGGTCAAAACCGCGTGGGCATTGGGGTCACGTGGGCACTGGAGTCACGTGGGCACTGGAGTCACGTGGGCAGCAGGGTCAGAGGCATTGGAGTTTGGGGTTGGCGTTAGTGTCGCCCTGATAGGTTCAGTCCAAGAGCGATTCGCACGTAGCGATTACTGTCCGCTTCTTGCGGTCGGTAAGCGGTGTATACACCGAGCATGT
>JAGQPR010000493.1 GCA_020426625.1 Planctomycetales bacterium | reverse complement strand
CTCCAGTGCGCGAAGCTGACATGATAAGAAACCGGTGCCTTACGGCCCACGGCTCACGAATTTCTTGTGAGCCGCGACGCATAAGCGGCCGGTTGTACGTTCGCTGAGCGCAGTGTCCACGTTGGTTTCCACGTTGGTTTCCACGTTGGTTTCCACGTTGGTTCACGTCCAAGTCAAACGGCGGGACCGCACCTACATCCGTTCATCCGGATGATAGGATGCAGCTTTCATCAACCGCTTCTTCAACCAGTACTCGATACGAACTCTACTCAAATTCTCAGGCAGTACGGACGCCACGAAAAAAAGCTTTCACAACATCCCCACTTTGTTCTGAGAACCGCACTCGCCAGACCGCTGTTTCCGCATTGCCTCTCCTCGGAAGTACATCCCGATTCGAAAACGCCAACGAAAACAATCGACAAAGCACGCCGTATGACCTTGCGTGTGCTGCGCCATTCTCCGCGTGACTTTGGCCCGAACATGGATCAAGATGGCTGGGTACCAGTCTCACAACTGGTAGCCGTGCTGGCGAATTACGGAATTGATCCAATCTCAATTCCCATAGCTAAGTTTATGCGGCCCTTGGAACAACGCGTCCAGCTTCGGGCAGTAATGGTCCGCGCAAGCTATGGCCACAGTTGTCCCGAATACCAACCTGGGCCACCTTCGATACCTGATCAGCCGCTGTTTCATGGCACCACGAGTGAGTGCTGGCCAATGATCGAGCTATTCGGCTTGCAGCCGGTAAGGCGCCGATTCGTTCAGCTCACGACCGATGTTCACTATACAACTCAAATAGCGCATGCGTTGGAAAGCACGCCGATTGTGCTTCAGATTTCCACCGCGACTGCTATCGAAGAGAACGCTGAATTCTTTGCCACCGACACGCATGTTTGGCTGGCATCCCACGTCCCATCAGTGTTCTTGCAATTTCGACATGCGTCAGCGCCGGAAACTGACACACAATCGAATGATCTCGACTACGACGACAGAATGGCTCCTTAAGTTACTTCCACGGAAATGGCGAACCCAACAATGCAATTGACCGGATTCTCGAACAACTGCGCGACCATGATGTCGATTGAAGGAGGAATCGGAGCGTATCAATTCGCAGGCCAGGCAATTGGAAGCGCAGCTCAACCAAGTCCGTTCCGCAATTAGGTCGCTAAACGGCGGTACTATCACGACTACTAATCAAGCCAAATCCAAATCTGGGCGTAAGCCTGCAATTCCGACTGAGCAACTCATTCCGTTCGTCAAACGCCAAATTGAGCAACATGGCCCCCTTCCTCAGGCGAAGCTGCAGTCGTTGGTCGCCGAGCAGGTCGAACGAAGCGGGTTTGCAAAAAATGGTTTAGCGGCCAAACTTGCAAAAATCGTACATGAAATGGATTTTCGGGTCTCCAGCGACGGAATGGTGAGTCTAGCAAACTCGTCTTGACCAAATCTCTTGCTCGGCTCCGGCAACAAATTGGTACCATCGAGTAAATTCCAAACATGCAAGCGAACAGAACCGAATAGGATCCGGCCAATACTTGCTCAGGACACGCCGGACACGCCCTCATTACGCGCGACATTGCGATCATACGTCCGCTCCAAGCAACTGTCTGACTTGTTGTCAATGTGATAGCGACGCTGCATCGGTCTCACTCACCGGCTGCGACTATGTTCTTGCATTCGCCGCGGAAGCTTGTCCGTCGGACGCGTTGAAAGAGTCTCGCTAATTCGCGCCGGGCAAAGGCAAGGCAATCTCTGCGCTGAAACTGGCTTAATCCAATTAAGTCCGAATGGTGGAGATTTCGCCTCACCCCTAAACAGCACTTCATCCCGAAGTACGATTGTATTTTCCAACCTCAGTGGTTGGCGACTTTCAAAACCTCACAAAGGCAGCATAGGTACGGCTAACGAAATTCGGGTCAATAAACACTGAGCTTATCAGGCTAGCCAATTGACTGCAGCTTTGATAACGCGGTCGGACCAACGTAATACATTTCTCTCTGCGCGGAGGACGTTGCTGGGTTGCCTGCCTCTGATCCAGAGTTGGCGGATCGAATCGCGCCAAGATTTAATCATTCGGCACTGGGACGAGCATCTTGTAACCTGCGATTTCCCAACCCAGCCCTTTTTCGCCAACTGCGGTTTCCTATCCGCAGCAACACAGTCCACAAGACTCGTTGCCACGCTCTCTGCCTCTGTGCTCTTTGCGCACGATCGGAATTGTAGCTAAAGGCTACAATAACCCAAGACTTTCTGAAATACTTCCAGAATTCGTGTTGCCTTCGCACTTTTCTTCCACAGTTAGTACTTAGAGGAAACTATGCCGCTCGACTCGGACTCGGATAAAACGGCGAGGCTGCTGACGAGCCAAGATCAACGTCAGGCTGAGTTGCTGCTGGAATCGTATCGAGAGCGGTTGAAGAAGATGGTGGCAGCCCGCCTGGATCCTCGACTGGCCGCGCGGATCGATCCGTCCGATGTCATTCAAGAAACCATGCTGGAAGCCATGCTCAAGCTACCTGAATATATGCGAGAACAACCACTGCCGCTCTATCCGTGGTTGCGGCAATTGGCGGTTCAGCGGATGTCGCGATTTGCTCAGCAGCATATCCACGCCCAGCGTCGCAGTGTGACTCGTGAACAGCGTCATGAGCTTGGTATTTCTGAAGATTCGGTATGCCAGTTGATAGATCAGTTAATCGCCCGCGATGCCTCGCCCAGCCTCCGAGCAATGCATGCCGAGGCGCAGCACCGGCTCCGAACTGCTCTCGACGAATTGCCCGAGCTGGATCGGGAAGTATTACTCATGCTGTTCATTGAGCATCTGTCGCCTGGCGAAGTGGCTCAAGTGCTAGACCTGACCCCCAAAGCTGTCGGCATGCGTCGTTTGCGAGCGCTGCGTCGGCTAAGTCGAGCACTGAGCGACGAATGAAGAACCAACCCGCTGTTGATTTTAGTGCTTGCTTAAGCGACGAAGACCCGCGATTGGAGGAATTGACCTACGAGCTGACCGAACTGTTGGAAAGATCCGAAGGATTCGACTTGGAGTCTTTTGTCCAGCAGCACCCGCTTTACGCCGACGAATTGCGACGGCTTTACCCCGCGATCCGAGCCATGGTAAACCTGGCAGGCAAGCAGGGCCAGACGCCCGCGGATCTTGGGCTGCAGAAAGAGGGCATAGCAGTTTCCTTGGGCGATTATCGTCTGTTACGGCAGATCGGCCAGGGTGGCATGGGCGTCGTCTTCCAGGCGGAACAAACGTCGCTAGCGCGGCATGTGGCCGTTAAGATCCTACCCTTCGCCTCGCTGTGGCCCGAGAGCGTCTTGGAGCGGTTTCGCCAGGAGGTTCGCCTGGCTGCCAGCCTGGAGCATCCGCACGTCGTGCCGATCTATGGCGTGGGCTGCGAGCGCGGTGTCAACTTCTATGCCATGAAGCTGATCGACGGCTGTTCGCTGGCGGACGTGATCCATCGCAGAATGAGCTTAGCGACAATTTCACAAACTTCAGCGGACGTGAATCCACAGCTAGATGCGGGCACGACCAAGTCGATCGAGCAGCGGCCAAGCACGAACATCAGCCAGACCGCGCCACACTCTGGCCTAGGCTCATTGGTTCCGAACATCCCGAATTCTCAACCATCGACCTCTGACGCGAAACGAATCGACGCGATTGTGACCGAAGTGGTTGGCAATGATGCTTGTCACCGCGCAGCCGCCAAGCTGACACTCTCGGCGGCCGAAGCCCTGGCTTTCGCCCACCAGCGAGGTGTCATTCATCGCGATATCAAGCCATCCAATTTGTTGCTCGATCGCCAAGGCAAGCTATTCGTCGCCGACTTTGGTTTGGCACGCGGTGATACCGACATCAACTTAACGCGTACCGGTGAACTGCTGGGGACGCCGCGCTACATGAGTCCCGAACAAGCAGCGGGCAGTCCGCGAGTTGTCGACGCGCGGACCGACATCTACTCGCTTGGCGCCACGTTGTACGAGCTGGTTACCTTGCAGCCCGTGATTCGCGCTGCCAACCGCACCGCGGCGCTCCACGAATTGCGTAACTTGCAAGTCGTCCCACCGCGTCAGCTCGATGCCAACATTCCGCCACCGCTGGAGCAGATCGTACTCAAGTGCTTGCAGCCCGATCCCCACGATCGCTATCGCTCGGCGTATGAGTTGGCTGAAGACTTGAGGCGATTTTTGGATGGCCTCGCTGTCGTGGCCAGTTCGCCAGGCTTGATCCGCCGCGCATCGCGCTTCATCTATGCGCATCCGCTATCGGTGCTAGGCGTAATGGCTGCGTTGACGTTATGTCTGTTGATCCCAGGGATTTTTTGGTTTGCCGATGGGGGACACTGGTCGCTGTCGTCGCGAGGACCTCCGCAGGAGAGTGGTTTTGAAACTTCAACAGCGACCACTCAATCCCTCACAAAAAATTCCTCCCCGGAGTCCACGGACATGCTGCGCCCATCACAAACCAAAAATCAAAATACTCAAGACCGTTCACCGTCGCAGCGTCGCTTGCTGGTGGAGCAGCTGGAAGATCGCAAGTTGCTAGCCGTACTGGCCGGCGACGGCTTTGAGTCGGCCAATTTCAACGGCGGCAGCGGCTGGATCGGCGCAGGCTGGCAAGTTGCCGGAGACGCGGCGGTACTGTCCAGCAGTGGACCGCACGCCGGTCAGTACCAAGCCCGCCTGCGATCCAGCAGCGGTGACCTGATTCGAGCCGTGGATGTCAGCGGTAAAACCGATTTACATTTGCAATTCTGGTCGAAAGTCAGCTCCTTCGAGAGCTCCGACAAAGCTCAGGTGCGGGTTAGTTCCGACGGCATTGTCTGGAACACAGTGCAACAATTTGGCAGTGCGCAGAGCGATAACCAGTATCACTCATTTGACATACCAATATCTAATCCCAGCAACACGCTCTACGTCCGCTTCTCTGCCGGCATGAGCTCTACGAGCGATCAGTGGTACCTCGATGATATCGCAGTCATCGGAGAACCGATTGGCCCACCAAAGATCTCCATTAGCGATGGGACGGCGGTCGAAGGAGGTGACAATTACCGTTTCGTGGACGATTTTGTCCCAGTCGGGACGGGAAACCTCTTAGAACCGCGAGGTATCGCCTTTGGGCCTGATGGAAATCTGTACGTCCCATCCATCAACTCGACTGGCGTACTACGAATAGACGGGGAGACAGGCGAGTTTCTTGGATATTTCGCAGATGATTTTGCCACATTAGGCAACGGTGACATTCAGTTTCACAATGGTTATCTGTTTCGCACAAAGGGAGGCGTGGGTGGCGGTGTGCCGGGAAGCGTGTTGCGATTCAATGCAATGACCGGCGATCCGATGCCAGCACCTGGTAAGTCTGGCGCTACGTTTATTTCGCTTGATGAAACTGCAAGATTCTGGGGAATCGATTTTGATTCGGAGGGCAACCTTTATCTCGCAAACGCAGGCACAAATGAGGTGCTTAGGTTCAATGAAAATACCGGTGAAGCTACAGGTGTATTCGTGGCGGCGGGCCTCGGTGGTCTAGATGGAGCAACATCACTGCAATTAGGTCCCGACGGAAATCTTTATGTAGCTAGTAGCAAT
>JAGQPR010000492.1 GCA_020426625.1 Planctomycetales bacterium | reverse complement strand
TCCGCTCGCCGACCCGCTTCGCGTGTGCCCGCTCGCGACTCTCCCAAGGGCCCAAGGGAGAGTAAGTTGAATTGGTGGCGATTAGCGAGAAGTGTCCGTAAATCTACAATTTCGGGAGGAACAGATTGTCTCCGAAGTCCTCCGAAACGTCGAAAACTTGTTCCGTCGGAACAATGCGCAGATTCCGAAAGAGATTTCGGACCAAATTCGAGCGATGGAACAACGGCTTGCCACCGAGGCAAGGAACCAGCGTCAGCAGTTGCGGGCGAGCCGCCCCTGAGGTACATGGGACTGGTCAAATCCGCCAACAAAGACGTGTTGGCGGATTTGCCAGGCTCGACTAAAGAAATTCTGACGTCGCAAACCGTTACTCCGGAAGCACTTAAGGAAGTAGAGCAGAAGCTAGCCAACAACGAGCTTGTCACCAGGAGGGGGGCAAAAGAGATCAGAAAACGGCACCGAGCGGGCACTTCGTCGAGCGCAGATTAGCAAGAGGAACGAGACTGAAAGTGCCATGTTTAGCGAGGTCTCTGGAACGGCGACTAATCGCACGTTGTCTATCGCACCCAACGGATGGCTATTGAGAGAACCAGTTCCTTGGAAAGTCAGAAGGTGAGTGGTATTGGTCGCGACAAAGCCTAGTGTCTGCTGGGTCCACGGGATGAGAGTTCCGTAATGGTGATCTCCTGTTAGGCTGTACTCAAACGTGCGCGTCTCACTACCAATCCATGCCGTGATTTGGCCGGTCCCGAAGTAATTCTCGTTCGAGCGGGCGGTAGCATGGAATTGCAACAGGTACGGCTGTCCTGGCATCAGTCCGGTTACGGTCTGACCGATGCGATCCGCATGGATCTCAAGGAATTGGCTTCCAAAAGGAGTGATTCCCTGCCCGGCAGAGTTCGGGATGATGTACGCCGTGTTGCCTGATAGAACGCTCCATCCCGTACCGATCACTTGGCTATTCGAAAAGCGAGTTTCGACACCGACTACCGGGTTTTCGAAGTCACCATTTAGAACAAGGTCTGCCTGCGCTGGTAAACAAAAAAGCACTGCTGCTAAATGCGCAATGGTAACGATCTGCGATTTTCTGACGCACACAGTGATTCCCTTTCACGTAGCAGAAGTCACCAATTGTAACTCAAGCCAAATGCGCCTCCAAAGCTATGGCGGCGCATTCGCCAACCTGGCGGCTCTTCACCACATGAGGGGAATTTTGGACCAAGTCCGCCAAAGTCACTGGTGGCGGATTTGAAACGCGGCTCGTCTCCTCGCTAGGATTCAGAGACTGCTGTCTCGATCTCTTTTACCCGATTGGCCGACTCTCTCAGCCGCGCAGGATCAAAATAGAAACAGTGGACAGTCGGCTTGCGGCTATCCTTCTTCAGTTCGGCAGCAAACGCCAGCGCGGCGTCTCGCGACATTGATTCGTGCCACCACACTTTCATTCCATCTACGTAGTACGACACAGCGTAGACGCGAATGCGTTTTGGTTGCTTTGTCATTGTGGATTCTCCGGCAATGCCACTAAGAAAGCCTGCATCTCATGTTCTCGCCAACGCTGCCAACGCAGCATTACCTCGCGTTTGGTCAGCCCGCTCCAGACTTGGAACACTTCGCGTCTTTCCGTGTCGACTATCCACACAGCCACAGACGCTTTGCTTTGTGTGGTTTAGTCACGGCACTCGTCCTCCGCGATTATCCTGCGAATTGACTTTAGTCCGCGCGACAGTAGGGCCCGGCTCGCAAACACCGAGATGCCCAACTGTCGCCCAATTTGCAAATGCGACAACCGATCAAAATAGAACAGCCGCATCACTTTCGCATGGCGCTCGTCGATAGAATCCAACCAGCGAGGAATCTCGTTAAGCCTTGGGTCGGTTTCTTGTTCGGGTACCAAAGTTTCTTGGATCGCGTCGGTCAACTCGCGTCTGACACTCCGCTTTTCGGCCATGTTGCGGGTGATTGCCGTCTTGTGGGTATTCGCTGCGGCGGTGCGCACCCAGTGTTTAGCTTCTGAGCTGCTCTTAGCTCGGCAGGCTTCCGGCCCCGCTCTGAGCAGCTTTAGGCAGGTTTCCTGGTAGATGTCTTCTGAGTCGAAGCGCCGGCTGAAGCGTGTTCCTTTTGTTCTGCGAATGCGAATGATCTCGTTACGTTCGGTGATTAGTAGCTCCGCCAATTCCGACCTGGTCAGTCCCATTTTCACTAAACCTTTGCATAGTTCTTATTTCAGCTTGAGGTTATGCTCCAAATCGGGACCAGTTGGTGAGGCCGGTCGCCTGCTCCAGTTAGTGCCGCAGGCAAGCACACTTCGATGGTCAAAGATCACACTGTGTCGTTTCGTAACCAAGATCCGACACTGTGTCGTTTCTTACGTTTCATTCACGTGTCAGATTCGACACAGTGTCGGAAGTGGCAATCTGGCTAATCGCAGCATGCGCCGCACTCAATTGGTCGACGTTCATGCGGTCGATTAGGCCGACGATTTTGGCCCGCAGATGGACCTCTTCGCGGAGGTCGTTTAGGCTGTTGAAATTGGCAAAAGGTGGACTCTGCGGTGGACTTTCACCGTATTCAGTGTCCTCTGTTTGTTCTAACTTGTTGTTTGTTAGGTGGTTACAGCGATTCTCGAAAAGTCCTGCCCGGCCTATCTCATAAACCTTGTTGATTGCGACATGTCTCGGCGAACGCCGCCAAGACTTGCTCTCCCCTCGGGGAGCGCACAAGTCGATTTGAGCAATGGTTTACTAGCCCTCCCTTGCAGAATTCAACCCGCTTGGCTTGGAATTCTGCAGGGGAGGGTCGGAAGTCAAGTCTGGGAGGGACTTCGGTACAAAATCGGACACTCGGCGTGGGAACCGCGCACCAAGGTTGATGCTTCAAATATGCATGCTTGGACGTGTAGGAGCTCCGGTTTTCTTGCATTCTCGTTCAGGCTGATACTGCGACTTCTTCTCGCGAGGCATTTCCGGCAGAAAATCGCCCCTCACCTCCCTAATCCCGGCTCCTCTAGTATTTAAGTATCGACCGTTTTGGGCAATTAAAGTTGCTTACTGCTTGACGCCGCTTGCAACGGCGTCTGGCACAGTTGTGCAGGTCGGAATTGCCCCCAGAGTTACGAGCTCTCCAAGATGCGGGGCGAGAAGGGAGCTGTTTCATTTATTGCGTAGCGGACTTAGCAGAATCCCTGCGTGGAAACCGAAACACATTTCGGAACATCGTCGTTCGCAATGACAAGGACAGTTGACTCTATCCATTCAGACTGAATCTTGGATTGTAGTCACAATTACTCGCCGTGTTTGTTAACCACATACGGTGGGCGATCAAAATCATCGGTCAGTCTGGGGTCATTGGTTCGCCTCAGGACTTCCATGAGTTGCTGAGACAACTTCGCCTTCACCGCGGAGTGCGTTGGATGATCGGCGAGGTTCTGCAGGCTATCGGGATCATCCTGGATCGCATACAACTCTTCCGCCGGGCGGAGTCCCAAAGTCCGATCGATCGCTTCACGAGCAGGCGGTGATTGGCGGTTCAAAATCAACCAGCTCTTCGTAAGACTTGCGTCGAGATCCCGATAGGGGCCTACTTCCAATCGATCATAATTGCCAGCCGCGTCGGCATCCTCGATGTTATATGGCGCCCCGTTGGGCCACCGGTCCGGTTTGAAATTGCGAATGTAGAGGTAGTCTCGCGTGCGAATGGCCCGCATCGGATAGGGCAAGTTACCATCGCGCGCTGAATGGAAATGTAATTCGCGTCCGACGACTACATGGTCGCGCTGCTGATCAATCCAGCCGTCCTGATCGCTTGTCAGTTGCGTCAGGAAACTTCGGCCATCCATTTCCGTTGGCACTGCAAGTCCAGCGGCTTCCAGCAACGTCGGGCCAATGTCCATGGTGCTGACAAAATCATCAATGCGGCGTCCTGGTTTGATTCTTGCAGGCCAGCGAACCATTAGGGGAGCACGAACGGAAAGGTCGTAGCAATTCGTTTTGCCGCGTGGGATGCCAGGAATGCCATTGTCGCCCGAAAGAATGACGATCGTGTTGTCAAGCTGGCCCGCGGTTTCCAATTCTTCCAAAATGACGCCCAGCATCGCATCCGCAGCTTGAACTTCACCAAGATAATCGGCAAAGTCTCGGCGCACGTCTTCTAGGTCGGGTAGGAATTTCGGAATGCGACCTTTTAATTCATCCGGGTCGATGCCCCAAAGGTCCTGGCCCGAATCGGGATGCCACGGGCGATGTACATTGATCGTGCCGTAAATGAAAAAGAACGGCCGATCGTCTCGGTGTGATTTCAACACCCGGCGCATTTCCAGGCGAGGATGGCTGAGCGTTGCTTCGACTCGCTTGACTCGATCTGCATCGTCTCTTGCCTGACTGACATACAAGCCGTAGCGCTGGTACTCGACCTGTGGCACTTCCAGGCCCGCGTTGGGATTATTCGATTCCTTGAAGTCGATCGTCTTAAGCGACTTGGTCGAGTAGTAGCCGCTTTCGCGAAGCAAGTCGGGGAACTTCGTCATCGACTTGAAAGGGTTGGGATTATTCTTCCAATCGCTGGCTCGTCCATTGAGAAATGCTCCACTGCCACAATTCCAAAAATAGCGGCCAGTTGTCAGTGAGGCCCGGCATGGACCACAGGACGACACAGGCACAAATGCATTATTGAAAACGACCCCTTCGCGAGCGATACGGTCGATATTGGGCGTCGCAATCACATCGCTGAGCGATGGCCGATTCGCGTCTGCATAGACTCCCGCATCGCGTCCCCAGTCATCAACAAAAAAGAACAGCACATTCGGTCGAGAATCAACGGCCGCGATCGCTGTTGAATAGAACACAGCGCTCAACAGAATGAGCGAGGTGATCAGAGGTTGTTGACGCAGTACCATTATTTTCGAACCTTTCGCCTTTGCTGAAGGAAGAGCGCGTGCAACTGCTCGTGAATGTCCGTTTGCTGACCACCAAGATTGTCGGACTCGTCAGAGTCGTCGCTCGGGGTGAACAACTCCAGTCCATGCTCTTGCAACATCGACGCAATCGTTGGCGTGCCGCTGGGAATCTGCGGATCATTGCTGGCTTCGCACTTGGTGTGAGCGATCCTATGAGTATATCGCTCACAAATTTCGAAGGTTCAACCCCGGTCAATCGGAAATCGAGTCCTTGAAAACGTTGTGTGTGAAGCGTTCGTAGTCAATGCCGAGCACGACCGTGGCGTGCAGGTCGCAGATATAGACCGAGTTTTCAACACACTTCGACCACCGCTTTCAGCAACTGCTGCGAGTCACGCCGACGAGTACCTGCGATCCGTCTCGTTCGGGCGTTCAGCGTCTGCTGGCAACAACGTCGCGCTCGCTTTCCGAAATCGCGTTCGACGTTGGGTTCACTGCCCAAGCCACCGCTCGCGACGTTTCCGGAAGTCACCGGATGAAGCTGGCCGCCTGGCGCAAACGATTTGTCAAATAGTAGCATGCGGCAACGATGAATTGGGGACACTATGCGAGTCATCATTGTTTTAGAACGCGATATCGATGGTCTGCGGAATCAGCTGGAACACGTGGCTGATGGGCCCCTGTTCGTGTATCTTGAATAGAATCCGGAGCACGAGCATTCCTGCCCGTGAAAATCCAGAAAATTC
>JAGQPR010000491.1 GCA_020426625.1 Planctomycetales bacterium | reverse complement strand
CTAGCCTGCTGGCCAACCACGTTTGCATACCCTTTTCCTCTCAATTGAGCCAGACTGCGATCCAGCTGGATCGCTCACTCTTGCTGGAGTGGGATGACTACGAACGGTTCGTGCTGGGTTGTACTACGCTGAATTACGTCTTTCCTGCTTTTGTCCTGACCTGGCAACAGCTCAGCCGGTATCAACGTTTCCCAAGATTATTCAGAGCACTGTTTGCTCGTCGCCAACTCCAAACGTCTACCGGGCGGGATCGCGGTAGGCGCTGGATCACGGCCAGCCTGCTCGCGCTGGCCGCCGCTTGTCTGCTCAACTTGCCCACTGACTTGCGAATTGAAACCAGTGGCGCACTTCAACCCGTTGAACAACGCGCTGTGTTCGCCGCTCTCGACGGAGTTGTCAGTCGACTGCTGGTCGAAGATGGTCAAACAGTAGTGAAAGGACAACCGCTCGTTGAGATGACTTCGCCTTCACTGGAAATCGATATTCAGGAAGTTGAAGGCGACATCCACGCTAACTCTGAGAAACGGGACGGCTTGAATGTGGCCATCAATCAGTTAACCAACGACAATCCCGACGCGCTCGCCCTGCAAAGCAAGATGTCCTCGGAAATTCGCCAGCTGGAAACACAACTTGAAAACCTGAGCGAAAAACTCCGAGCATTGTCTGCCGAAAGAGCGAAATTGCAAATCCATGCGCCCATCGACGGCATGGTCGTCGCGCGAGAGATTGAACGATTCTTGAATGCGCGGCCTGTTCGTCGTGGCGACGCTCTGTTGCGCGTCGTGAATTTGAAAGGACCATGGCGTCTGGAATTGCTGGTCGCCGATCGAGATTCGGGCTACATCAAACGCAAATTATTCGACCCGACGTCTTCAGCCGGAGGCTTCGTGGGAAGCGAGGTCGATGCATCATGCCAATACGTGATTTCGTCGCAGCCTAACCAGACGCACAATGCGGAAGTGACCTGGGTATCCGAAACCGCTAGAAACCCGACTGGCCAGGGCGTATACGTCGATATGCACGCACGAGTTGATTCAGCCCTGGGGCAAACCAGCCACATGGGAGCAACCGTAGTTGGCTTCGTCGATTGTGGTCGAAAGCCGTTGTGGTTTGTCTGGTCCCGCCCCTTTATCGAAGCTCTCCAGCGCAAACATTGGTTGTAACCATCGAAAAGCTCGATGTTGCCGAGCGTAGATTTCGTAAAACGGCTTGAGAAGCTCGAGCCTAAAGTCCATTAACTAAAAGCACTTGGTTTGTACACGGTTTTGACCAGCCGTCTGCACAAGAACAGCTCATATCCTTTGCACTAACTGGAAACATACCATGCTGAATTCATTCAAAACACAAGTCGCCTTGACCTTGTTATGTTCGATGCTCGCGACCAAAGGCTTTGCAGCCAGCCCACCTGCAGGAACCGTGCGACCAGTGGAAGTAGAGAATGCTTTACTAAAGACGATCGAAGCCACGACCGTGGCCGCAGAAGTCGTCGGAATGGTTAAGGAGTTTCCTGTAGTCCAAGGAAAGCGAGTCAAAGCTGGAGACCACCTGGGAACGATCAGTGATAGTGCCGTTCGATTGCAAATCGAGCACGCCAAAATCGCCATGGCCATTGCCCGCACCAAACAGCAGAGTGATGTCGAATTGCGGTTGGCCAGAAAGAGATCTGAGGTGGCTGAAAATGAACTCGAGCGAGCTGTTGCAGCCAATGCACGCATCGAGAATACATATCCGCCCAAGGAAGTCGACCGCTTGCAGCTGGTAGCGACCACTGCTCAGCTGGAAATTGAACGGGCTTTGCATCAACAAGAATTACACTCTTTGGACGTCATGGTGGCCGAAAACGAATATCGCCAGGCGCAAGAACTGTTGGAGCAGCATCAGATCAAATCACCGGTGGATGGTGTGGTTGTTTCTGTGAATCGACGAGTTGGCGAATGGGTCGATCCCGGCACGGAGTTGCTGCAGATCGTGAAGATAGATCGATTGCGGATCGAGGGCTTCGTCAATTCCGCCGCCATTGAACAGGAACTGGAGGGATGTGAGGCACGTGTGACCGTAGTCAAGGGGCATGACGACGAACATGTCATTAGGGGCACCGTCGTTTTCGTCAGTCCTGATGCCAATCCAG
The DNA here is from genome assembly GCA_020426625.1 of Planctomycetales bacterium. Taxonomy (GTDB): domain Bacteria; phylum Planctomycetota; class Planctomycetia; order Pirellulales; family Pirellulaceae; genus Aureliella. The sequence continues at coordinate 3,530 of JAGQPR010000491.1, read as the reverse complement.
TCAACGGCCAAGTCCGTGTATTCTTGGAAATAGAAAACCGCGATGGCAGCTTCCGCCCGGGCATGCGCGTCAAGGCAGTGATTGGAGCGAGTGAATTGACCGATGCACCGATTGCCCAGGTTGGTCGATGAATGATTCGCTGCAACAGACTGTTAGACTGCGCCCCGATATTCAGTGGTCCAAGTTTGTCGATGGAATGCGTTCAATCGATGAATCACAACTGAAATGGGTGGCCCGCGATCCGATTTCCCTTGAGTACTACTATTTCAATGCTTTCGAAAAGACTGTCGCCTGCATGTTGGATGGTACCAAGTGCCTGGCAGATGTGTTGGCTGCGTCCCGCGAACGATCAGTGACCGCTGATTGGATCTTGCAGTTTGTTGCCAAGCTTGAACATGCCAGTCTACTTGTCCCACGCGAGCCCATCCTCGCTGGCAAACGCCTCTGGCAATCAAGGATTCGGCAAGCGCGGGTCGGCTCGTGGCAAAAGCTGCTGAGCCCGCTCGCCGTACGGGTCAGTCTGCTGGATCCAACACGTCTGCTCGACATGCTGGCGACTCCTGCACGAGTCCTGTTCAGCACCACGTTTTTCTTGCTGTGGTCGGCGGCAGCGCTGGTTGTTGCGGTGCTTGTATTGCAGTCGTGGTTGCAATCGCCCACAAGCATCATGGACGCGATCCTGCAAGTGACGACGTCGCAAGTTGTGGGACTGGTCCTGGTTTATGTTTGCGTTAAATCGCTACACGAATTGGGGCATGCCATGGCGTGCAAACGCTGGGGTGCCGAGTGCCATGAGATCGGCCTCTTTTTCCTTGTTTTCACTCCCATTCTTTATTGCAACACTTCAGACAGTTGGCGACTATCAAGTAAATGGAAACGGGCGGCAATTGCGGCGGCAGGAATCTACATCGAGCTAATCCTGGCGTCCTGCGGAGGAGTTGTCTGGCTGGTCACACGAGATTCTTCCGCTATTCACATGATGGCGGCAAACGTGATGGTTATTTGCTCCGTCAGTACCTTGGCCATCAATGCCAACCCGCTGCTTCGCTACGACGGATATTATGTATTGTCCGACCTGTGGACCGTGCCCAACTTGGCTGAACAAGGCAAAGAGGCCGCTTGGACGATGAGTTTGCGATTGTTAACACTCAAGCCAGTTCCACCAGATCGTTGGGACGGGGATTATCGATGGCTGGCATTCTACGGTGCCGCTTCCTGGTTCTATCGCCAATTCGTTGTCGTCATGATCGCCTGGGTCGTGTGGATCCTGCTCGATGGCCTGGGCCTCAGTTTGCTGGGGGCTTTCTTGGCAATTCTTTCGCTCACGACTGTTGTGATTTCCAACTTGCGGGGCAGTCTGCGCTGGAGCAAGCAACTGATTGCCGAAGGAGGATTTCATGGCAAGTCACGATATCGAACGCTGTTTCTGTGCGCCACCATGGCCATCATCGTGGTCGCGATCTTTTTCGCACCGTTGCCAACGTCGGTTTCGGCGCGTGCATTGACACAGCTTCAATCGCAGATTCCCGTCTACGCCAAGCGAACGGCTATTCTTCAAGACTTTGCCAGCGTAGGCTCCAATGTGCAGGCAGGTCAGATACTAGTGAATACTGAATCGCTTGATCTTGAGCTGGAGCTGCTAGATGCTCGCGGCAACGTGGCCGCGCTGCGCCAGCGAGTAACACAGCTGCAGCTGCACGCGGTCAACGATGAATCGACGGCTATTGAGCTGGCCAATGTGGCTGCTGAATTAGCTAAAGCCGAAGATCGCCTCAAGATCCTGCATCAGGAATTTGAAACCTTGACGGTCCTGGCGGAGCAAGCGGGGCGACTCATGCCAGCCGACTTCAAAATGCAGCCGACACTTGCAGAGCTACCCAATGCCGACAGCCTGAAGCCGCTGTTAACCAGAAGCAATATTGGGAAAGTGGTTGAGCGCGGTGAATTGCTCGGCTGGCTTGGCAAGAACGATGAATTGCAGATTGTAGCGCTAGTGGCAGAACAAGACGCCAAGCTGCTTTGGCAAGGCATGTCGGTGACTTGTCGATGGGACTGTGAGGCCGGATCGAGTTTCTCAGGCACGGTGATCCGCATTTCACCTGAGCCCGTCGGAGAGATTCCAGATGCGTTGATCGGTGATCCTGCCATAGCCGGAGAGGCCATTGGCTTCGGCAGCCAGCATCCCAGGTCGCCTCACTATGAAGTCCGTGTTGGCATGCAGGAAATTCCCCGCACAGCCGGTCAATACTCGCTCGCTAACGTGCGATTCCGAACCGCTCCTAGAACGCTATTCCGATCCTTTCAGCGTTTGTTGGATATCAATGTGAGACCGCAACTGTAGTCAACCAGTTCAGGAAACGCTCCATCGTGAATGCCAGCGCCGAAGTCCAGCCAACCTTCCAAGTCGCCCTGGTGCAAATGCTAGTTACAGGTGGCGCAAGGGAAGAAAACTTGCGTCGTGCTGAAAAGGCGATCGCTGAAGCAGCTCGTTGCGGTTCGCAACTGGCTCTTTTGCCCGAAACACTCGACTTGGGCTGGACACATCCTTCTACTTTCGAGCTGGCGGAGCCAATACCCGGTGGGCAGCCCTTTGCGAGATTGAGTCAGGCGGCCGCCCGCCACGGCATTTACGTCTGCGCTGGACTTACAGAGCGCGATCAAGAATTTCGATACAACTCGGCAGTGCTGATCGACCCAACGGGCAATTTGCTGTTGAAGCACCGCAAGCTGAACGAGCTAGAAATCGGACATGCCTGCTATCACCAAGGCGACCGCCTGAACGTGGCTCGAACTTCGTTGGGTACGCTAGGAGTGATGATTTGCGCCGACGGCTATGCATGCGGACAAGTACTTAGTCGCTCACTTTGTTATATGGGGGCCGACATGATTCTTTCCCCCAGTGCCTGGGCGCGGCCCGCCAGTCACGACAACACAGCGGATCCCTATGGTCAAGTATGGCGGGAAGCCTACTGTCCGGTTGCTCGAGATTTCAACGTTTGGTTTGCCTCAGCCAGCTGTGTAGGCCCAATGACTGCCGGACCGTGGAGCGGCCGTAATTGCATTGGATGTTCCATGGTCGTCGATGAAATGGGCCAAATCGTTCTGCAAGGGCCCTACGGACCAGAGGCTGAAGCCATCTTATACACCGAAGTACACCTGAAAAAGCGGCCAGCCCGCGGAACGATGTGGCAGGCGCAGCTAGAACGTTAGCTGCCCCCCGCGCATGGCAAACAATTTCCGTGATATCTTTCAGAATCGTTTCGCGGCTGTTATTTGTTGGCAGAATGGGCCAGAAGTTCTAAGAGGCAGTTTTCGAAAACAGTCTCCTGCTTTGGCTGCAAACTTGAGGAACTGCTACAGATTCTCAAATCACCACTGGTTTGGATGCCATTCTGCGAACGATGACCCACTGTCCGCAGTGCATCAGCCAGTGGGCCGACTGCATGTTGACTATCGACGCTTTCGTCGGAGCGAAGTGCACTCCCGATTCTTCGTCGAGTTGCGAATCTGTCAAATTTTCCAGCACTGCT
>JAGQPR010000490.1 GCA_020426625.1 Planctomycetales bacterium | reverse complement strand
CAACGCTAGCGTGCGGTTCCGTCAAAAACCGCGTGCTAGCGCACAGCGGGCTAATTTTGCGGAAGGATTACGTGGAACTGGATTACCAAATCTTGACACTAAATGGGTCGATAAGACCTCTGCCGTGGCCGCAGGCCACGGTGCAATTCGTTGATTGAACGATGCTTGTCCAACTGTCAATTTTGCCACGCGCCCAAAGAATCCAGGGATCAGGAAAAACCGGCAAAATTGGTACTCGAAGATGGCTATCTCACGATCCGCGAATGGGGCTAGAAAGGGTACGTCTATCGATAAGCTACGGTTTGCTATTGGCCCAAGTCCTGAAGATCCGGCCTGACTAGCAAACCGCCTTTGGTACTACTCACGACCATGCAGACCGACACGCCCCAGTCGCCCAAGCAGCTGCCAACCGCCAAGAATTCGGCCAACCACATGGCCCTGGCGGTCAATGGGACACTGGATTTGCAAACCAGGCTGCGCAGCTTGTTCAAACTCTGCAACGAGAAACTGCAACCGAGAGTGTCAGCCTTGTTTGCTGACGTGGGACAAGAGAAGCCAATTAGCTTTCTGTATCACAATCCCAACGTGTCAGACATCGAAGCGATTCAGATGCGGCAGGATCTGTTTGACGCCTTGATCGAGGATCTGTCGAGTACGGGTCAATCCAAGGCCAGCGTCTATCGCAAAGATGGAATAAAGCAAATCGTTCTTGGCGTTCCACTCAAGGTGGCAATGGGATCCACCGTGGAAGCAGCCAACGAACTGGATACGATCGGTGCGATAGCCATCAGCGTCGAAGACGCACCGAAAGACAAACTCCAACTGCAGCTGCAGTTACTCGAGTCGCTGGCAGGACTCATGATAGCAGCCAGCGGGCCGGCGACAAGCGCAGAGGACAACGAAGCTGGCAAAGGAGAAGGTGACGCTACTGCACAGCTCGTGCAAGCATTATCGAAATCTTCCCCAAAGGAGATTTCCTACCAACTGGCGAACAGCCTGGCGAATAGTTTGGAATGTGAACAGGTGGTCATCGGATTGGTCGTCGGCAACCAAATCAAACCCATGAGCTTTTCGGGTGCCTGTGACATCAAGACAAATTCACGCGGTGCAACTTTGGCCCTACAGGCCATGGCAGAGTGTGCGGACAATGAAGAAGCGGTCGCGTTTCCAGCGATCGAAGGTGGCGAGCAGGTCGCCGCATGTTTGCTTCATGAACAATGGTCAGCCGGAACTGCACAGTCCAACATTCTTTCCATTCCCCTTACCGTTGCCGAGCAGACAGCTGCGGTGGTCAGCTTGCGCCGCAAGCACGGCAAGCATTTCAAACGTGACGAAGTTGATGCCATTACGCAGCAGCTATCACCGTTTGGTCCCGCTTTTCTAACGCTGAACAAAGCTGATCGCACGCTCGCACGTCATGTTGTCGATAGCATCACCGAGCGATTTTCTCCTACTCAATCTCGCGCATTCAAAACTATTGCCCTGGCGATCACCACATCGCTGACCGTCTGGCTCACTTCCGGCAAAATGTCATACCAGCCTCGGTGCTCGGCTGATCTTCAGCCAGTAAACGTCCGCCAGATCTCCTGTCCCTACGAAGCGGTGCTCAGCAAGGTGCTGGTCAGCGAAGGGCAAGTCGTGCGCGCGGGTGACCCGCTGATTGAATTCGACTCGACGAAGCTTCAGCTCGAGAGAGATATGTTGGTCTCGCAGCAACAGGAGGCTGAGGCTCGCTTAAGTGAGACACTGACCAATCAAGATCCGAGCAACATGGCGATTGAACGCGCCAAACGCAACGTCATTCGCACAAAGATCCTGGCTCTAGACGAGAGGCTCGCTTTCTCAAGGCTGCGTGCGCCGGTGGACGGATTGGTGACGCGATGCGACCTTTCCACAAAAATCGGTCAACCCTTTCGCTTCGGCGACCCGCTCATTGAAATCGTCGACACCGGTGCATGGAAGGTTAAGATTGCTATCCCCGACACTGTGGTCAGCGACATAGAGCCGGGACAAACCGGCGTCTTTACACCCTATGGACGTCCGCATGAAAGTTTTGAATACGAAATCGTCTCACTCCGCGGCTCGGCAGAACAAGTCGACGGAGCGAATGTCTTCATTGCCGAAGCATACTTGAGTGAAGAACGTCCATGGATGCGAGCAGGAATGGAAGGATTCGCGAAAACCGATGTCGGAGAACGATCCGTGTACTGGGTTTGGTTCCACGACACGTACGACTGGATATGCCTACAACTGTGGTATTAGTCAGTTAGCTACCTGACCTATCCGAAAATGAGTTTCCATATCCTAAGCGGTTCAGGGATTGTTCTGTTCCGAGCTTAGATGTCAATGAAGATTCCGAAATGACCGGTACGCCCCCGCAAAAATCACTGGAAGAGCAAATTGGAGATTTGCGCACGTCGGTTCGTGCTGACCTGGAGATCGTTCGTCGTTTCGAGCGAGGTACACCGATCTATGTAGTCCACGATCCGATAGCTTTCACCACGCAAACTTTCTCAGTGCAAGACTACTTGATCCTGGGCGCGATCCGCCCCGACTGGAGCTTGAAGGAAGTATTCCAGAATCTAGTCAAGGACAATCGAGCCGAGGAAAGTGAGAAGGAAGACTTCTACCGCTTCGTGCTCGCACTGCGGAAACTGAATCTGCTTGGTCATAGCGGTGTGGGCGGTAAGGAATTGTACGAGCGCAATCAGGAACTGGTGAAGGCACGTAGCAAGGGTGGCATCATGAAATGGATGATGCCGAAGGTGCCGCTGGTAAACCCCGACGCCATGCTCAGCCGCACAATGCCCTGCATCAGGTGGCTCTTCTCGCGTTGGTTTTTTTGCCTATGGCTTGTGGCGGGACTCACAGCGCTCTCCATCGTGTTCAATCGCATCGAAGAGTTCAGCGGAGGACTTAACGGCATTCTGGCTACTAAGAACTTACTCTTCGTGTGGGGTTCCTTCGTACTAGTCAAGATTTGGCACGAGCTCGGGCATGGATACGCGTGCAAGAAATTCGGAGGGGTGGTCCCGGAAATGGGGACCATGTTCATGATGGGCACTCCCTTGGCCTATGTCGACGCTAGCGCAGCCTGGGGATTCGACTCGCAGTGGAAGCGATTGATCGTCATGTTGGGCGGCATGTATTTTGAATCGATGATCGCGATCTTGGCAGTGTTTGTCTGGGCATTGGCCGACGGAGGTTTGCTTGGATCCTGTGCATTTCAGCTGATTCTCATGACCAGCGTTACCACGGTACTCTTCAACGCCAATCCATTAATGCGTTACGACGGATACTACGTGATGGCTGAATTGGTGCAGATACCCAATTTGCGACAATTGGCTTCGAATCAATTAAAGACCTTCTCCAAGCGTTGGTTTTTGGGTATCAAGCCCACCGAGGAACCTGAAGAATTCGGCTTGATGCTGAGAGCGTTAATATTTTCTTATGCTGTCGGCTCTGGGATCTATGCCAACGTTTTGACCTTTAGTGTGGCAGCCATGCTGGCCTATGCCCTGCCCACGGTAGGAATCGGGCTGGCAGTGTATTACATCGTGCTCAACTTTGGCGCGAAGATCACCAAACTTGCCAAGTTCTTATGGACGTCCGAGGAAGTGGCGACGATTAAATGGCGTGCCCGCCTCGTCGCAGTTCTGGCATTGCTCGTCCTGCCACTGGCCTTGGTTGCCGCTCCCGCACCGTTTCGGATTCTGACGATGGGTGTCCTGACGGCGGAATCTGAGCATACCGTTCGCGTCGAATCGCAGGGTATACTGCGCGCGACCCACCTGCTTCCAGGCTATTACGTTCCCCAGGGCCAGTTGTTAGCCAGTCTTGAAAATGTTGAAATTGAATCCGACTATCAGGCTGCTGTCGCTGAGTTGGAGCGTGCCAAGGTCGAATTCGATCATGCACTAGAACAGGGACAGGATTCCATCGTCGAATCCCGTGAATCTCTACATCGACAAAAACGGATTTGCGACGATGCCGAAGCAAAAAGGAAAAAATTGGCGGTACGCACATCGCAAGCGGGGCGCGTCACCAGCTTGCCTGTCGCTTCCGAATTTGGCAAGTATCTAGACATTGGACAACCTATTGCCACTGTGCTGGATGGCGAGCGGCGCATTCGCACCTATCTGACAGAAAAGGAATTGCTGTTGGCCAACGCTCAACCGGGTCGGTCGGTAAAATTCGCAGTCGCTGGAGCCAGTCATATTGGGTTTTGTGGAAAAATTCTGGATGTTTCTATGGTCTCTGAAAAACAGTTCACTGACCTTGCTTTAACGCAGTTGAACGGAGGAGACATTCTTGTCGACCCCAGCAGCCAGGAACCGCTCGAGCCACTGTATTCCATATTGATCGATGCCACTGAGCTTAAGTTCGACTTAGGCTCGCAGGTTTACGGGCGACGGATCCACGTCTCATTTGAACGCAAATATGAACCACTGGGCTGGTTCACGTATCGCAAATTGGTCGATTTCCTGTCGCGAATGTATGTCGCCTAGAAATGAATCGCTGAATCATCAAACGCTGGATAATGGAACGCTGAACGGATTAGTAAACTATGAGCATCCAAACGCAACGAATAATCTTCTTTCCAACTTTGGTACTTTCGTTGGCACCGACATTGTTCGCGCAGACTGTCGGCAGCGACGTATCGACACGCATTTCCGCCACGGGCCAAGACGAGGAAACGCAGTCGCCAACACAGGCGTCATCCAGCGCCCCAGTAGACAATTCCGATCCGTGGACAACATCACGGTCCACGGAGAAATTGTCGGTTGATGAGCGAGAGCAGCAGTGGCACTACGACGCCTGCATTGGCATACTGCAGCCCACCCAGCAAGCTGTGCTTCGCCCTGGAACAACTGGAAACATCCAAGAATTGCACGTTCAGGAAGGGCAATATGTAAAGCATCAACAGTCGTTGCTGACGTTGGATGATCGAATTGCCCAAGCCCGCTTGGAACTAGCAAAGATTGAAGCTGAAGGCAATGCAGCGGAGCGAACCGCCGAAATCGATGTTGAATTGCGGCGAAAGGAGCTCGCCCTCTTGCGGCAAGCAGGTGAAAGCGCGGCAGCTTCCCAATTCGAAATCGACCGCAAAGCTGGCGAATTCGAAAGAGCGGTCACGGTCCAAGAATCCGAAAGGAGAAGGACAAAACAATTACTTGGTTCCGTCAGGCTATCGCAAGCGGAACTGGATACGTTGACGTTGACCGCTCCATTTGACGCCTATGTATTGCGCATCCACAAAGATGTTGGTAACTCGATTGGCCCCGGCGAAGACGCTATTACGGTAGTCCAGCTGCATGAGCTCAAGAGCGAATTGTACTTGCCCATGCAGTACTTTGGCATGGTTGATATCGGCCGCAAACTGGAGCTGACAGTGTTACTTCCGGATCGCGATACCATTTCTGCAGAGGTCAAATATGTCTCGCCGGTAATCAATCCAGCCAGCGGTAGTTTCCGCTGCGTGTTGACCGTGGACAACGCGGATTTGAAAATCCCGTCTGGATTAAAGGTCAGTTTGGACTTGAATCAGCTACCTGCGGCAAGCCATTTCACAGCTGCCAAGGCTCCATAGTTTGGTTAAGAACTGAGGAATAATAACTTGAGTGTTTACTGTGAGTGGAATGGATCGTTCAAACGTGGAAGTGTTTTGTC
>JAGQPR010000048.1 GCA_020426625.1 Planctomycetales bacterium | reverse complement strand
GTGGCATCGGAATTACGATTTGTGACACTAGGTCAACGTTAGGCTCAAGCCAGCGATAATCCCCTGGAAAAAACAAAGCGAGTCATCCCCAAATTAATGATGGCCTAAACGGGCTCCCAGCAGCACGGCTACCAAAGTTAGTTTGCTGGCCGCATGGCATCCGCAATCACTTGGGCGTCAAAATAGTTGGTGCTCATACCCGCATCGACGACAATAGATTGCGAAACGATCCCGCTTGACTTTGGGCTGAGCAAGAATGCCGCCGTCGCCGCTACTTCGTCGGTCGCGATCGCTCTCTTTCGTGGAATAATTCGCTCTGCGTAAAGATAGGCGTCGACGTAGCCGGGTATACCTGCCGATGCGCTCGTTTTTAGCAACCCAGCTGCCACCGCATTGAATCTTATCTCGCTGAAGTGGCTAAATGACTTGGTCAAAAAGGCCAACGAGGATTCCAACGCAGCCTTGACGGGAGCCATGAAGCCATAGCTCTCGCTGGCCATACGAGTCGTGGAAATTCCGATTGTTACCACTGCTCCGTTCGGCTCCAACTGCTGCTTCAGGGCATTGGAAAGCGCCGTCAGTGAAAAGCAACTGATGTCCATCGCTTGCAAAAACTGGCTGCGAGTCGTTTTGTGAAAAGGATGCATGCCGTCGCTGTAGTCCGCAAAGGCGATTGAATGCACCAAGCCGTAGAATCCATCAAAGTCCGACGCTAGCTGGTCAGCCAGCGCATCGATTTGATCCTGGTGTTCGACGTCGCAAATGTAGACAGGTTTACCGCCAAGCAGTTTCTCAAGTTGTTCTTTCCTCAATTGACTGCGAACTACGTAAACGACCTCCGCGTCAGCCTGCTCAAGCAATAACCCGATTCGATAGGCAACACTTTTCTTGTTGGCTACACCAAAAACGAGTATGCGTTTGCCTTGAAGATCCAAAAAATCCATAGCCGGTTCATTTCAATGATATGTTGGTTTGACAGTTGGCTGCACGTGGCAATACCAAAATGCTTTCGGCGTATTCATTCCTTGCCAACGGCGATCCTACGAACCAACCGAGCCTCAGTTGGTGTCGGCTGTCGTGCAGGCAAATTCCAAACGCGCAGCCAGCTTACCACCAACTGTGATTTTACCTTTAAGAAAGAAAGCGTTTGATAATGATTCCATCAATTCAACGTGTATATCCACGGTGTCACCTGGCCGTACCATCTGTTTGAATTTGACACCGTCAAGGCGTGTGACGACAGGCACTGAAGACGATTGTCCGGAGACGGATGCGATCAAGATTGCTCCCGCTTGAAGCGCAGACTCGCAGAGAATAACCCCCGGTACCAGCGGATATCCTGGGAAGTGACCTTGAACGAAGAACTCGTCGGCGTTGAAGCGCTTGCGGCAATGAATTGTTTGGTCCGCTTGTGCGACAATCTCATCAATCAACAACATCGGAGGTCGATGAGGGATGGCACTAGAAATGTTCAACGGCAGTTGATTCATGAACCTGATCCAAAGGATGCACCAGACGATGCGCTAGCACGATTTACTGAGAGAAGGGCGCGATCGCATGATTCGTTGATCGACGTCGTTGGCCACAATCACTCCGTAATTGATGGCGCCCAACCACCCCGACATGATTATGCCAACGCTGCCCGCATGGTACAGACCAGGGATCTGTTCAGGTAACGCTCGACTGACGGCTAGGCCTTCAAACTTGGTACCGAAACTGGCGCCGGAGAGATGCTTGGTGTAATGTTCAAACGTATGCGGCGTGGCTGCTTCGACGTGTTCAACATAGTCGCGAACATTGGGAACATACTTTTCCAGGGCATCGAGCGTAGTTTCGATCAAGTCTTGCTTGCTGGCTTCGTATTCGTCGGGGGTCAACCCAGACCAATCGGAAAAGTTTGCATTCGTACTGCTGACAATTGCGGTACGACTCTTGCCATGGGGTCTCGTCCGCGGGTAATAAAAACTGAAAGTCCGGCTCGTGATATTGCGACTCAACAGCGCTTCGGTACGAAACAGCGGGGCAGTCGAGCTGAACAACAGATCGCCGGTCGACTCGTCGATTTCCGTGCCCTCTTTCATAGCCATATACACTTGTGTACTGCTGTTATTCAAGCGAACCTGCCGCGCTTGATCCACGAAGGAGCGGTCGAATTTATCTTCTCCCACCAGATTAAAGACCGTCGCGTTCAAGTTAGAATTGCTGACTACGCAACCACATCGAATACTTCTGCCGTTGACGACAACACCTTGGACTCCCGAAGCGTCGACTTCTATCCGACTGACATCACAGCGAATGCGGCAATCGACATTGTTAGCCTTCAATTCGGCTTGCATACGGGTGATTAAATCGTCCGTACCTCCCTCATAGATATACACGCCCTTGGCCATGAAGTTCGAAAAAACTATGCCATAGGTAATAGCCGGATCCTCCAACGTGGAACCGTTGGCATAGGTGATGGGCTCCATCAACAGACGCACAACGTCCTCGCGTCCGGGAAAGAATCGCTCGAACAATTCTCCGGTCGTCAGCGATTGATCGTCGTAAAAATTCATCCCACGGGCGGTATCAAAGAAGTCGCTCACGTTCTGCGCAGGTACTTGGAAATCAGTGGTTAGTAGCCGCGTAAAGTCTTCACGATTGAAGGTAGTCGTCAACGAGAACATCGGATTGTCAAAGCGTATATTCTTCAACTGCACAATCCTGGAAGCGATATCGTTGTTCCAGTAACGACGACAGCTCTTGAGCATTCCCACTGGAAAGCCATGCAACGAAATATCGAAAATATGTCCCCCCGGTCTGCGAAACCAAGTTGCTAAGCCCCCCAGTTTGTAGTGTTGCTCCAATAACAATACTCTGTGTCCAGCACGTCCGAGAATATTGGCTGAGGTCATACCAGCCAGTCCGCTACCGATCACAATGACGTCGTAGTAGTCGGCACAACCTTGAAGAAAGTCACGGGGCATACTGTTGACTAAACCTAATGGGAAAACGGACAGAAGGCACAATTCTGCGATTGTCAGGCAGGTCTGCAAGGTATGGCAGCTGATCTAATGCATCATTTCCGCGAAACAGCCACAATCCTTTGGCGAAATGTCAGCCGATCAGCGGAGTTACTGGCGCCGCAGGACTCGCGAGCCACGAGTTCTAGTGCCAGGGGGGCAAAATGATTTTCAAGTCGAAATGCCAGCCTCGGCGTAGGACTCTTCTGTTTCCCAAATCCGCACGGCAACCGCTCGAGCTCCAGTGCCAGCCAGGACGCTAGGGCACATCTCTTCAAGCAAGTACTTGGCCATATTCTCAGCCGTCGGATTATACGGCATTTTGAACAACCGCATGGGCTGCACCATTTCTAATGCGGCGATAGCATTTTCATCCTTTTCAAACACCAGGAAACTGTGGTCCCAGTGCTCGTCCAGCCAGCCTTTGGTTCTCGCCTTCAAATCGGCAAAATCCAAAACTCGCCCAACTGCATCCACCTCCTCACCCGTAACGAAGAAATCGGCAACATAGTTGTGACCATGGAAGTGTTCGCATTTCCCCCCATGACCGTAGAGGCGATGACCCGCGCAAAATCGAATCCGCCGCATTATTGTCAAACTCATGGACCGTTCTTTCCTTTCATTCCTCAGTCGCCGAACTAAGTGCTGACCATTCAGCTGCTAGATTCTCGCGATTACTAGTGGTTTGGGACAGCCAAAAATTAGGATTGGTCCGTAGTGGGATTCGCCAGAATTCCCCGATTGAGAGGAATTCTGGCGAATCCCACTACCCTAAAATTAGGCTGTAACAGACCACTAGTCTGTGCCTTCTACGTGTTCACCCGTCAGCTTTTGGAGTTTCGGGTTGCTCAAGTGTCGTTGCGAATCGCGGGATGTCTTCTTTTGCATATTCTTGGCAAAAGCTTCGGCGAGATCCACGCCAGTTTGATTGGCAATACAAATAACGACAAAGAGTATGTCCGCTAATTCGTCCGCCAATTCTCCCGGTTGTTCGCCGGCTTTGCTGCTTTGGTCGCCAAAGTTTCGCGACATGATGCGGGACAATTCGCCAACTTCCTCCATCAATTGCGCCAAGTTGGTCAACTCGGAAAAGTATCGAACTCCGTAGTTGCGGATCCATTGGTCCACCAGCTCTTGCGCCTGTGTCCAGGTCAACGATTGCGAGCATCCCTCAATTAGACTCACTGATCTTCTCCTCTGACTTCGGCTTGGCCGCTGGATTAGCTGGGCGCTGCGATGGAAGGAACAGCAATTTCCGACACGATTTCGTCTACGATCTGTTCGGCGGTTACTTTTCGCAACCGGCTTTCAGGTTTCAAAACCAATCGGTGCCCCATTACCGGACCAACTACCTTTTTGATGTCATCTGGCAAGACATACTCGCGGCCTAGCACTGCAGCCATAGCCTGTGCGCTGCGGTAAAGCGCAATGGAGGCGCGGGGGCTGCCACCAAGCGCTAGCGCGGCATGCTTGCGTGAGTCGTGAACGATCTGCAGCAAATAATGTTGCACTTTATCGTCGACGAACACCTTTCGTACGGCCCGCTGTGCGTCGATTAGTTCCTCGGTCGTCGCAATGGGTTTCAGGCTGTCAATTGGATGTTCTAATTGCAACAATTGCAGCATCCGCAACTCTTCTTCGACGGTGGGGTAGCCCAGTGAGAATTTCATCAAGAATCTGTCAAGCTGCGCTTCTGGCAACGGAAAGGTGCCTTCGTGGTCCACGGGATTCTGTGTGGCGATAACCAAGAACGGCTGTTGCAGTTTATGTGTCACGCCGTCTACGCTCACGCACGCCTCTGCCATCGCTTCCAACAAAGCCGCCTGACTGCGAGGCGTAGCACGATTAATTTCGTCAGCCAATAGGATCTGTGTGAACACTGGCCCCGGCCGAAATTCGAATTCCACTTCTTTTGGATTGAATACGGCTGCACCGGTGATGTCCGTTGGCAGCAGGTCGGGCGTACACTGGATGCGTTTGAAACTACTGCCCAAGCTGCGTGCTAGAGCCCGCGCCAGCATTGTCTTGGCCACGCCCGGCACGTCCTCCAACAGGATATGACCGCCACTCAACCAGCTGACCAAAGCCAAAATCAGTTGCTTGCGCTTACCAACAATGGCCTTCTCAACATTGGCGATGACGCGTTTGGAAAGCTCGTTGACACTCGTCACGGATAACTCCTGGAGGGTTGGGACAGATGCCAAGCATAACCGCATTTTTGCGGTGGATCAAAGGCTTGTGCGATGGATCAGACCAGCAAATCGAAGTCAACGATCGTATTCTGCTGGTTTCGTGTGGCCGGTTGGGGAATGACGAATTCACCTTGTTTCCAACGGGCGGTTCCGTTAATTAGCGATTTGGAGCAGTGTGAGAGGATGAAGGACACGTCCCCGAAGGACAGATTGACTGCGCTGGGTAGCGGAGTTGATCAAAGGGCCTGGTTAACCTAAACGTGAGGCACGAACGCATGATCGTCGCAAATCGCCTTCAAATGGCTCTAAGCCTATTTGCCGTCACTTTTGTTGTTGTGGTAGACCGGCAAGCGTCCGCCCAGGGGCCAGGAATGGGTGGCGGCGGCGGTCCGCAAGGCTCAGCTCCAGCCTTTCAAGATCCCAAATTCCGTGACCGCGTCTGGGAGGAAGGTGGGCCACGGCTGAGCGGATTGCGTGTCGGCAAACTGATCAAGCAAATTCAGATCGTCGGCAATCAGTCGATCAGTGAACATAAAATTCTTTCACATATGCAAACGCGAGCAGATCGACACTACGATGAACGACAACTGCAAGCGGACATTCACGAGCTGTATCGCACTGACCTGTTTCGCAAGGTGACGCCGTATTTTGCAGAATACAATGACGGCATCGTGGTACGGCTGGAAGTGGTTGAAAACCCAACGGTGACAGCGGTCGTGTTTCATGGCAACACCCGTCTAGACGATAACCTTCTGAAGAAACATTGTGGGATTGAGATAGGAGATCCAGCCAATCCTTTCTCGGCGGACATGGCGAGACAGCGTTTGTTGGATCTTTACCACGAGAAGGGACTGAACCAGATTGCCATTGAAGTCAAGGAAGGCAACCGCCCTGGGGATCGTCGCGTCTTCTTTGAAATCTACGAGGGTCCAGTCGAACGCATTTGGTCTTTGAACATCATCGGTAGCAACGTTTTTTCCGAGGCAGTACTCAAAACCAAGATCAAGAGCGCTGATGCACGCGGCGGCCTGACCACTTACACGGGAAACGTAGCCAATCGATTGCAGATTGAGGATGACCAGCGATTGCTTGTCGCCTTTTACCGTTCCCTTGGATACTTTCAAGCGCGTGTCGACTACCGCATCACGTACTTCGATGGCGGCGAGTTCATGGACTTGACATTTGTCATTGATGAAGGTGTCCAGTTCCGCATCAACAATGTTTCAATCGTGGGCAATAACTACGCCCCGTTTACTAACGAAGTGCTGATGGCTGCTTTGGAGACACGCAGCGGTGATGCATTTAACTTAGGCAAGATGAGCCGCGACGCACGGCGATTACGCAATGAGTACTACGGCCGCGAGGGCTTCGTCTTTGTGGACATCACTCCTGAACCAGCTTTCTTGGACGAACCAGGCATGATGGACCTGGTATTTAAGATTGACGAAGGAGATCGCTATCGGGCAGGTCAGATCAACATTCATATCGACGGCGATTCAAGCCATACGAAACAAAGCGTTGTCATGAATCTGTTGGGCATCCGCGAAGGCCAGTTCATTGATCTCCAAGAATTGGAGAACTCCGAGCGTCGCCTCCGCTTCTCACAGATCTTTGAAACACAGCCGTCAATCGGAGAACCACCTCGCGTAGAAGTTCGCCCACCAGACGCAAATGACACATTGCCTTACTAACCGTATTTTGATAACCGTAAGTATCTGAACGGTGCCGAAGTCGTCGCAAAAAAAAATGACCTTTGGACCGTACGGGAACGTAGCAGAACGACTCACATTTTTAGGCGGTCTACGGCGGGATACACGGAACTCGCGACGAGTTTCGTTGCGGCAAATTAAGGCCGAAACAGAGCACTTGATCGTGATGCATGTGTCAATGACGCGCGAAATAGGAAGCAACATGAGACCGTATGACGCCAAGAAATCAGCTAAGTTCAACTCGCTGAGCCAGCTGGTTGCGCTCATCTGCTTGCTGTCTGGCGTGACGGGTTGCCAGTCATTTTCGCCTCGATTGTTCCGCTCGAAAGATTCTACATCCAGCCTGAAACCATCTTCCAACGCGACACCTGCGCAAAGTAACGGCAGCGCCAGCTGGAAGGATTCAAATTCAGATGGTGCCAAATTTCCAACGAACCCACGTGCGTTTGGTACAGTTCGTGGTCAATCGCTAGCTGCATCGGATATCGGCTCGGAAAGCAGCCCTTCTGACCTTAATCAAACCCCTACGCCCTCCAATCGATACACCTATTCACCCGTCGAGCCTCTTGCACTCGATCCACCACCGCCAAGCAGCGGGATGCAGAATTGGACGCCACCGAATTCAGCCGCGGCAGCTGGTTCGGCACAGACAGCGTGGCCCGCAGAAGGCGGATACACAGCCGAGGTACCATCGCTGCCAAACCAGAATTCGCCCGTAGCCCCTCAGGATTCCGTATTGGCTGCGCCAACGCCAGACTATTTCAGCGCGGATGAACCGGTGAATCGGTCCGCAGGATTACCACCACCTGGATATCAAACAGCCCTGGCCCCGGGGGCTGGTAATACGGCCTATTCCGAGATGACTGCTTTGGCTCCAGGTGCAAGTCCTAGTTTCGATCCCTTCGGGAACATGAATGGTTCTGGACTGTACGCGCGCGGCCCTCGCGAGCGTGTGGCTCCGATCGACGTCTACGTTCAGGAAGCGAGGACAGGAAGCATCATCTTAGGTGGTGCCGTAAACAGCGACCTTGGTATCTCCGGTCAATTAATCATCGACGAGCGCAACTTTGATCTGTGGCGTTATCCTCGCAGCTGGGATGAAATGTGGAGTGGCCGCGCGTTTCGCGGTGGCGGTCAGAATTTCCGTGCCGAGATCATGCCAGGTAGCCAGGTTCAGCGATACACGTTGAACTGGACAGAGCCACATTTTCGAGATCTGCCGTACAGCTTGTCTGTCGGTGGTTTCTTGTACACCCGACAATTTCGCGATTGGACGGAGCAGCGCTTGGGCGGCCGCATGGCACTTGGCTACGAAGTCACCAAGGATCTGTCGGTCAGCTCGGAAATACGGATGGAAGATGTCGAAATCTTCTCACCGCGAATCGCTGGCGTGCAGGAATTGGATGACGCATTGGGAAGCAACGATTTGTACCGCGCGAGATTCCGCCTGGCGCACGACACGCGAGATAACCCCTACCTGTCCAGCGAAGGTGGGCTGATGGAGATTATCTACGACCAGGTGTTTGGTGAATACGATTACTCACGTGGTCAATTCAACCTGAGCAGATATTTCCTAATGCGCGAGCGAGCCGATGGCGGCGGCAGACATACGTTGGCCAGCTCCTGGAAATTCGGCGTCACGGGTTCACAGACACCTATTTTCGAAAATTTCTTCGCCGGCGGTTACAGTACCATGCGTGGCTTCAGCTTCCGCGGAGCAAGCCCCAAAGTTGGCGACGTGCAAGTCGGTGGTGAATTCATGTTCCTCGGCAGCTTGGAGTATGTGTTTCCATTGACTGCTGACGAAATGCTTCGCGGTGTCGCCTTCGTAGACTACGGAACGGTCGAAACGGATCTGACGATCAATAGCGAGAACTTTCGCGTTGCCCCAGGACTCGGGCTTCGAATTGCCGTACCCGCACTGGGCCCGGCTCCGCTAGCCTTTGACTTTGCGGTTCCCATCAACTACGCAGATTCGGACGACCGTCAAGTCTTTAGCTTCTTCATGGGCCTGACGCGATCCTAAGCATGTTGCCATCGCACGGAATTGGCTGCTATTTGCGTGTATGGTGGAGAAAGAAGCTTGTGCAAAACCTTTGCTTGCCAAGAGCATCAAAGTTCGTCGGGGCCCATCTGCACTGGCTGATCCCTACCGGACCATTGTTCCAGACGGCAGTTCGTAGCGGATGCTTGGTTGCCATTTGCCTATGTTGGATTGGAACAACAGCCTGCGGTCAAGGCTTTGGGTCATCCAGTGGCAGTATTTTACCGCCTGCCCCCGCCTATGGCACACCGCCTGCCCCCGCCTACGCGCCAAATCCAGGCAGCGGATACGCCTACCCGGCTTTACCTTACGGGTATCAAGCTACTCCAGCCCCTGGAGCGTTGCAGTACAACTATCCAAACGTGGGATTGCCAGGTGGGCAAGACTTTGACCCTAGAACGGGCTTGGTCTTACCACCCAGTCAACCACTGGAACGAACGGTGCCCATTGACGTTACTGCAACAATGAAACCGACCGGACAAGCCATTCTCGGCGGAACGATCAACAGCGATTTGGGGTTCGCAGGCCAACTGATTCTCGAGGAACGCAATTTCGACTTCCGTCGATTTGGACGAGAGGACTTTCGAGCGGGACGAGCCTTCATCGGCGGGCGACAGCACCTGAGAATTGAGTTGATGCCCGGTGACGAAGTTCAACGATACACAGTCAGCTGGGCCCAGCCTAACTTGTTCGAATACTCCCTCTACAGTTTGTCGGTTGGTGGATTCTACTACACACGCAATTTTCGCGACTGGGATGAACAACGCGCGGGTGGACGCGTAGCTCTTGGTTATGACATTCCTGCAGCCAATTTCTCAGTTAGTGCCGAGGTGCGCTTGGAGGACGTAACGATCTTCAATCCGCGGATTGCCGGCAACGTACAGCTAGAACCTGCACTCGGCAGCAATGACATTTACCGCACAAGGTTCCGCGTAGCTCGCGATACACGCGACAGTCCATTCCTTACGCAACGCGGATCACTGTTCGAATTGGTGTTCGATCAAGTGTTTGGTGAATACGATTACTCGCGGGGCCATGTTAGCCTAAATCGATACTTTGTCGTCAACGAGCGTCCGGGACTAGACGGTGCCCACACACTGACGAGTACTTGGAAGTTGGGAATCACTGGCTCGCAAACTCCGATATTCGAGAACTTCTACGCAGGCGGTTACAGCTCGCTACGTGGATTTGACTTCCGTGGTGCCAGCCCTCGAGTGGGCGATGTCGAAGTAGGCGGCGAATTGCTTTTCTTAGGAAGTCTAGAGTACGGCCTGCCGGTCACAGTCGACAATATGGTGCGTGGCGTAGCGTTTGTTGACTACGGAACCGTGGAACAAAAGCTAAAGCTGACTAGCTCGGATTTCCGCGTCGCGGCAGGCTTGGGACTGCGGATTTCCGTACCCGCTTTTGGACCCGCCCCCCTAGCATTCGACTTTGCCGTGCCGATCAACAAAGCGGATACTGATGAGAGCCGCCTGTTTACGTTTTTCGTCGGGGCGACCCTGTAGAGCGATTTACCTGAGCGTAACGGGTAACCGGCTTGTTGACTCTGTGAACGCGACGCGTAAGCGGCCGGTTATCGCGAGTTTTAACCGTGGCCTTACAGCCAGCGGCTTACCATTCGTTTAGTAAATTCGAAAAAATCAACAGACTGTAACTGCCCGGGTGTCGTCCACTCTTGCCCGTGGTCTGAAGACTCGTGCTCTGTCAATTTTAGGAACCGGGGCAATTTTAGGAACCGGGGCAATTTTAGGAACCGGGGCAATTTTAGGAACCGGGGCAATTTTAGGAACCGGGGTAAGCATCTTGCTTGCGTTGGTGGGTAGCCGCGGCACGCATTCCATTAGTTGCCACTGGTGCCACCGCCTGAATTTGCTGAGTTGCTCAGCCGCGGATTAGGCACACTGGTTGTCAACGCTCGATGAACCGCCGTTTGATAAGTACCCGAAGAACCTGGCGCTTCTTGGTTGGTCAGATAAATCGGTGGCAGCTGGCCGACGGGGATGAATTCAGAGATGGCTAGCTGTGTCGCTTCTACACGCTTGGCGGTCTCTGCTTGATCGGTACCTTCTAGTACGAATACAACACGTCGGTTCTGTGGTGCGCGGAAAACAATCCAATGGATGTGAGCCCGGCCGGAATCCGTTAACGTCCCATCGGAGTTGTACATCGACTGCCCCAAAGTGTTGTTCAGCCGCCATCCGTTATTTCGCTGAACCTCGAAGTAATCGAGCACCGAGCGAGTGTCGGCCGAGCGGAAGGGCATCGGCCACATCTTGTTACGGTAATAATCGTAGTGGAAAGACTGGTGCCAATCCCCCTGGGGTGGGCAAGCGGTCTGCGCAGTGGCTTGATCTGCTACCAACGGCGAAAGTAGTACGCTCAAACCGATCAATAATGTACGGTTCATCACTCTTGCATTCCTTCGCAAACGACCGATTAGATCCCTAATGCCACACAGATCCCCTCGCGGCTGCTTTGTTCATCGTGAATTTGCGGCTGCTTTCTTCGATTTACCTGTTATCGTCGTCAAACCACCACCACATGACACATTCTTCGCAGCCACCCCAAGCCCCAGATCTTACCCACCCTAAAATAGAGCTCAACATTGCATCCAGGTCGGACAAAAGCGGTGCGCGATAATTCAACAGGAACGTTGGACGAGCGAGTCGCGTTGCTCCAACAGCTGAGCAGTGATGCTAATCGCAATCTCAGCCGGGGTATTGTTGCCAATCGGCAAACCCATAGGACAGTGAAATGAGGCGATTTGGGCCGATGACAACCCCATTGCGGCCAAGTCGCGGCGGAGGACGCTAGCTTTTTGCTTGCTACCAATAACCCCTACATAGGGAGCTTGGCGTTGTTTGAGAATCTCCGCCAGCACGGGCAGGTCGGTTGCATGCCCTTTGCTCATCAACACAAAAAAAGTGTTCATCGGAAAGCCGGAAACGAGTGCTTCAGGTGACTCAGCACAAATTTTGCTCAGTTTTGAACTGTCGGGTAACTTGTCCAACCACTCCTGACGCGGGTCCACGCATGTGAGCGAACAATGAACCGTGACCAGGCAACGCACCAATGCCTGAGCCACATGGCCTGCACCAAACACGGCGATTGGCCAAGTCGAGTTGGCATGCACTTCGAACAGGATTCTGACCTCGCCTCCACAGGTCATACCAATGTCGGTTTGCAAATTCCAGATCACCAACTCACAGTTCGTGCCGCCATTTTGGAGCAAATCTTGTGCGTGCGAGATGGTAGCAGCTTCAATCTTCCCACCTCCGATGGTCCCCCCTTCGATTCCGCTGGAAGTAATAATTGCCCGTGCGCCCAATATTTGGGGCGCGCTGCCACGGATTCCAACCAGCGTCGCGGTTACAAATGAAACGCCTCGCTCCAGCAGCGTTTGCACGTGTCGGGTATATTCAACAACGTCGTAGCTCATTTCCGATTTGGTCAATTCGAGATGTTTCAGGTCTACTGCAAAGCCACGCGTTCCGATGCCTCAATATTACGCCATAATTCCTGCGGCAGGTAGCAGTCGTCGGATGGGCAGCTCGAAACTCATGTTGCCATGGCCGCTAGACGAACACGAGCATCAGACGGTTGCGGATGTGGTCTTGAAAGCTTGGACAACCAGCCAGGTAGACAAGGTTGTTATTATCGTTCGCGGTGACGACAGTCCATTGGTAGCGGCGTGCGCACGTTGGCCAGTTGACGTTGTCCAAGTTGTCGAACCGACGCGGGACATGAAGGCTTCCATTCGCGTTGGCCTGCGGCACATTGAAAGCTGTTACCGTCCCACTCAGCAAGATTGGTGTTTCGTTGCGCCCGCGGACCTACCGACATTGAACAAGCCGTTGATCGACCAGCTGCAACAGTCTGCTCATGATCCAACGAAAATCGTCGTACCGGTATTTGGCGATTGCGGACCTGGCCATCCAGTGCTGCTGCCCTGGAAAATCGCTCAAAGCATACACATGCTTGCCGAAGACCAGGGATTGGACCAGCTGTTGCGAGCACATCCACAACATCACGTTGCGCTTCCAGCGAATGCTAGGGTCAAAGATGTCGACACGCCTGCCGAGTACGATGCAGCTTTGGCAGCATGTCGCTCGAATACCCATTCATCGTAGCCGATGCTTGCGTTCCTCTTGCTCGAACATCCCTGCAAGAATATCTCTAAGATTGTGTCGGACGGTCCAATTCGGATAGTGCTGCTTGAACTTCGATACGTTGCTGATGTAACAAATGTGGTCGCCGACGCGATTCGTTTCGCTGTACGTATGCCTCACTCGGTAGGCCGACATTTCCTCGATCAGTTGAATACACTCTAGTACGGACGCCGCATTTTCTCTTCCACCGCCCAGATTGTAGACTTCGCCAGGCCGAGGACTTGCCGCAAACGCTTCGAAGGCTGTTACTACATCGGAGCTGTCAATCTGATCGCGCACTTGTTTTCCGCCATATCCAAAGATCGTATACGGCTTTCCCGTTACACTGACATGCACCAAGTAGGAGAGGAAGCCGTGCAATTCGACTCCGGAGTGATCTGCCCCAGTGAGACAACCACCGCGAAAGACGCCAACGTTCATACCAAAATAGCGGCCGAATTCCTGGGCGATTACATCAGCGGCCAACTTCGAGGCTCCGAATAGCGAATGAGTGGTGCGGTCGATGCGGCATTCTTCTGTAATGCCCTGGTAGTCTACTGAATCTCGGTAGTCCCAGCGCGTTTCGAGCTCAACCAAGGGAATCTCGTTGGGGGCATCGCCGTAGACCTTGTTGGTGCTCATGTGGCAAAATACTGACTTCGGTGCGTAGCGTCGGGCGGCCTCCAACAGGTTGATGGTACCGCCAGCGTTGACATCAAAATCGACCAGCGGGATTTCCTTGGCTTTGTCATGCGATGGCTGGGCAGCGCAGTGGATGATCAATTCAAATTCGTGGGCACGGAAAAGGGCGTCGATGGCCTCCCGGTTGCGAATATCCAGGTCTTGATGCTCGAACCGCGTCGTTTGGGCAATCAATCGTTCCAGATTCCATAGTGTACTTCCGCCCGGTCCAAAAAACGTTTCCCGCATATTGTTGTCAATGCCGACAACGTCTGCACCCAAGTGGTCCCAATGCCGCACAGCTGCCGAGCCGATTAGGCCGCTGGAACCTGTTACAAGAACTTTCATTCATTTGGCTCCGAGGATGGGTGCATGCTGATCCAGATGGATGATCGGGGTATCCGGAGCGATTTCTGCGATCAATGCTGGGATCCGCTGATGACAGCTGAGTAGAATTGTTTGAATCCTCGGGTTCCAATTGGCAATTGCTCTTAACGCGTGGCCAGTACGAGTGTCGTCAAAGTTCACAAAGCAGTCATCCATAATGACCGGTAGTGGTTCACTTCGGCTACAGTGATATTCGATATATGCCATGCGGATTGCCAGGTATAACTGTTCGCGAGTTCCAGTGCTGAGGCGATCGGCCGTAAAAGCCTCCTCGGAAGCATTGCGGACAACAAATCCACTTGACTTGCCTGTTTCGTGCTCGACAGATACGTAACGCCCATTCGTTAATATAGTCAGATAATGGCGAGTCAGCTGAAGCAGCTCTGGTTCGTGATCCGCAGCGAATTTTTCAATTGACCTCCGCAGAATCCATTGAGCAACGCGTTGGGTTATCCATTGTTCGGCCAGTTCCGCCAATTCCCCACGCTGGTTCTGCAACTGTTGCATCTTTCGTTGCGAAGCCTGATTGTCGGCCACGTGCTGGATCATTTGGTTCAACGAACCGATTTCTTGGTCTGCATCAGCTCGCTGCTCTTCAAGTTGCGTCAACCCACGGCTACTTTCGTGGATCTCAATTTCCAGCTGCGTGTCTCGCACACCTGCCAATTGCGCAAGAAACTCCTCCAGCGGCGTCGTACCGCAAACTGCTCTCAACGACGCATTCAATTCGCCGAGCGTCTTTCTCAGATCATCTGCGGCTTGAGCGCGTTGCATTACACTTTGCGTTACCTCTGAATTCGGGCTGCCAGCCGATGCGCTTAGGTCAACTAGTTTTTGCTCAATCTCCTGCAGCCGGTCGACATTGGCTTGGATGTTGATTGTCAAATGTTCGATGGAAGAGGTCAGACGAATCTTCGCTGCGTTGCCTTCGCGCGTCGCCTGCAAGTGGCGCAGCCATTGTTCCGCCAAAACTTCCGGGGGCGTATCATTTGGTAGTACATTCTCGTCAGAATCGGTTTTTGATGCCGTTTGCATGGCAGTGGCTACCTGGTCAACATGACTGCCGAATCGTTCTAGCTGCGACTGGAGCTCTGCGATCTGAGTCGACATTGATTCGACCCGCGCATCTTCCGATCTGAGCTGCTGCAGTGAATCCATCAGCGCTCCTACTCGCTGAATCGGCCAGTGAGACCCGATTGGCAAACTCGACAGCCACGATTCATACTCTTTCGCAATAGCCGATTCGCGTTTACCCAGTTCGGCCAGCCGGCGAGTCAATTGCTGCATTGATTGCTGTGCGGTCTTGGCCCGTTCCTGTTGGCGGGCCAAGTCACGTTGCTGAGCTGACCACGTGGCCAAGGTCTCCTGCATCGACTGCAAACTAGCCCCGACCGGCAGGACCGTTGGCCAAAGATCTTGCAGCCGCCCGAAGATCTCGTCACGAACACATCGTGACATACGCAATAGTTTTCGCGCCGATAAAACCTGCGTCTGTAGAGAAGACCATTGTTGGTATTCGCCAGCCCAAGCAATCATTCGCCGCGGATCTGAGCACTTTACTGGCAAGTCGGCCCAGCAGACGGTCCACTCCTCGGATGCCAACTGTCGATCGTTCTCCAATTTCGCCAAGGCCTCTCGTCGACGACTACATTCTGCCAGCTCTGCCTCAACTTTCTGTTTCAACTGAGCGATGGCTGCCATCGATTCTGCTGAATCGACAACAGATTGCTGGGCTTGATCGGCATTCGCTGACAACTCCTGAATTTCTAGCAGGCGATCTCGCTGTTGCTCCGGGCCGATACTGGCTGCGATCAAAGGTTGGGACAGATCATCGAGCCAATCCAAGATAAGCTTCGCCCGGCGCTCGGACAATTGTCGATACGATTCAATCGGCGAATCTGCAACACCCCGTTGAAGAGCCTCCAGCTGCGCGACCAGTGCCTGACTGTTTGACTGCAGTTGCTCGATTTCTCCCACGGCAACTTGGCAGCGGGATTGCGCCTCGCGCATCCTACTTTCAAGCTCTTGCAATTTACTGGGAGCAGCAAGTTGGTAGCCGGTCGATAGTTCGACACCCGGGGTGAGCAGCTCGGACAAACGCAAGGCCAAGTCCTGCATTTCCCTGGATTGCAGTTGTCGTTGTAAATCGGCGGAACGATGTTGAAATTCCCGTTCGGCTTCGGCCATCTGTGAAACCAACTCCGACAACGGAAGCAAATCGTCCGGACACGAATCGGTTGCGGGCGAATCATGGACATTCGACGATTCGATCAGTGCATCCCGCTTAGCAGAAACGGCCACGATCTCATGCGCCACAGCCGCAAACTCTTGCGCCAGTTCTTCCATTCGCGCCTTTGCAAGATCGCTGACAACACAACTGCGTACTTGTTCGTTGATCTCCTTCAATTCCAACTGTGACAGCAACCGCTCGCAAGCCGCCTGTGCAACGCTACGCTGTTGTTTAAGGGACGCCAGCCGTTCACGTTTGTTAACAATCTCCTGGGATTGGTGGCCAAGTTGCTCGATGGCCAATTCTTGGCCAGCAAAATCCATTCTGCCGACAACGGATTCCAACTGCTTTTTCTGTAGGATCAGTTGACCTTGTGCTCGTTCAAGCTGGTCTTTCAACGTCTGACGCTGCTGCTGGTAGTCGCCCCAGGAAGCCACGGCCACCATGTCAATTCCGTCGGGAATCTGAATCGCCTGCAATTGCTCTATGACTTGTAGACGCCTCTGAAAAATCGGTAACGCCTCTAGGAGACGCTTTGCGTCGGCCCGCTTTTGGTGCAGGTTTTTATGCTGTTCACGAAGCTCATCCCGCAATTGCGTTGCAGCAGCCAGCCGTTGGCGCAGGGATTGCACCTCAGACGGCAAAACTTGAGTTTTTCGCAAGGCATCATGGGTTTCGTGAATTGCTGCCAGTTGCACGTTAATCTGAGAGGTTGGCGCTCTTGATTTGTAGATTGTCGCCTGCGATTCTTCCAACTCGCTCTGTAGCAACTGCAGCGCGTTGACTCCACCAAAGCCTCCGCCAGCCAGAGCGTCCGCCAATCGGACATCTTTGAGTGAGGCCTCACCCAATCTCAATTCTTGCTGCGAAAAACCAAAGAGGTTTTCGTAAGCATCCAGTTCCAATCCGCCGAAAAAGCTGGCAATATCCTGCGATGAAATCAAGTTGTTATCCAGCGTGCCGGACAACTCATCGGGGCGTCCCTTCTTGCGGACATACTCTAACAACTGGCCGCTTGCCAAACGAACGGCAACTCGAGCTTGCATTGCCCGACCAGTTAAGTAGGGGTTGCGCAGGCGGAATCCAAACAGCGACTGCCGTATGCCGTTCAGCGCCGTCGTTTTACCGGTTTCGTTTTCGCCGAAGATTACAACGAGAGGGGCACTATCAAGCGTAAAGGTTTTTCGCGAGTAAACACCAAAGTTTTCAAGTGTGATGGATTGAATTTTCATGAATTGCATTCCTTGGCTAAACGCGAAACCAGCAGGTCCTCCGCTTGCTGCACAATGCGTAGCAATTCAGGATCTTGACGATCAGGCATGGCAAGTGGCCAATCGTAACCAGTCAACTCGGCCCCAGCTTTCTTCAACAAGACTGCCAGGTCAGCCATGATCTCTTTGCGAGCGTTATCATTGTTCTGCAACTCATCGGTCACACTTTCCATGTACTGCAGAGGCAGAATCAAATCGTCGGAATCAAATGTCGTAAATGGGCGAGTTGCCAATTTGACTCGCTCGATCCAGATGGGAAAATGAGCACTCAGCCGATTGGCAAAGTTGTCGGCGAGTCGATTTGATGTACCTGGTCGAGTCAACTCGGCGTGCAACTTGGTTGCACCAGTCAATTGGATTCGTACGGCCAGACTGCGGTCGTCAATGCCAGCAACCTGCTTTACCGCAGCCTCTTCGACCAAATCCTCGATCTCAGAAAGATACTCAACTTCGCTCAGGTCTATTACCAACTCAAACCACCGCAAGCTGTCCGTCGGAACGAATTCAATTCTATCTAAGCGGCCATCGCGCACATGAACCAGCTGACAACCTTTGGCTCCACTCTCACGAATGTGACGTCCCTGCGTGTTGCCACTGTATCCGATGTAGCACCGATCGCTAAGTGACGATGGGCTGCGCAGGTGAATATGCCCCAGAGCCCAATAGTCATAACCCAGGTTTTCCAACGTAGTGATCGTGGTTGGAGCATACGTGTCATGCTGCAACGAACCGGACAGCGACGTGTGAAGTATGCCGACATTGAAACACCCCTGCACAGGTGCAGGATACAGTGCTGCCAAGTCGTTAGTTTCCATTCGCGAAGCGAAACTCTGGCCGTGCAGAGCCAAACTGTCGTTTTCCAAAACGATTGTTTCCGGTGTCTCGGCAGACAACTCGTGGATTCCGTCGGTCCACTGGATAACCCGCCGGGCATTGCTCAGAGCGTCGTGATTGCCACGGATCAATACGACCGGAATGCCAGCCCGCGTTAGACGGCGAAACTGGCTTTCGACCCATAAGCCAGCTCCGACATCTTTGACAGGCGCATCAAACAAGTCGCCAGCAATGACCACCGCCGCAACCTTATGTTCCAGAGCCGTAGCAATCACTGCCTGGAGACTCTGGCGACTTGCTAGCTGCAGTCGATTGGCCGTGTTTTCATCGACTCGCCGCAATTGATCTAGCGGACTATCGAGATGCACATCCGCCACATGTAGGAAACTTGTATTCGTCATGAATTCACCGCCTGAGACTCCACTCGGGGAAAATTTCTTAGTTACGATTCCAACCGAAGAACGATTTTCTACGTTCCTTTGCTGGCGGCGATACCAGCAGCGCTGGCATCGCCAACTCTGCTATTCCAGTGAGGTGGACTGGCCACATTCGAATTTACAGTTCGATCGCATAGCGCCAGGTCATCCGTGCTAAGCATCACGAGATAAGTCGCGATACGTTCCAGCGGAATATTGAACAGCTGCGAAACGACTCGCGCATACACGTCCATCTGAGGTCGGTGATGTTCAAGGCGTTCCTCGAGCCATAGCAGTGTCATGCTTGGATCAAATTTGTCGGTCTTGAAATCGATGATCTCCGCTGCGTACGGCTGACCATCTTTCGAAAGGATGGCTAACCGATCAATCGTACCGGCAACGATACGACCGTCCATTATCAAACTGATTGGTCTTTCATTATCAACCGTTACCGAATCAGGAATTTGACCGAATAGGGGCTGTTTGTATCTGCTCCGGCCAAGCGCAGAACGCACGCTGGACAACTGAAGCATTTCCTCGAAATCATCCATTGTTTGTGCCAGCGGCAAATGCCTGAGATCGTCTGGATCGATGGTCGCTAGGGCGATCCGCCGCAGCTCAACGCGGTCAATTCGATAGTCATCCAGCCACTGAATCTGTTGAAAATAGGCATGAATGAGCGTCCCATATGTGGTCGCAGCGCTGCGACTGAATGAGAACGCCGAAGAAAGCGGAACTCGATCAACCACTTGGTGAACACCAGATGGCTTGGCAATACGCAGACCGCGGGCAGGGGCGGATTCCAAGTCGCGTCGCAAGCGTACCGTCTGAGGATTGGTTGGGATTGCAGAATCTGCAGCAACTGCTGCTTTAACACTGGAGCTTTCATACCAGCTTGGATCTCCATCCTCATGCAATACCGCCTCGGCCTGGCCAACCAGCGACTTCTCAGACAATGTGGATTGCAGCACCGACCCGAATTCCTGCGAAGGTCCGCTGCTTGTCGGTCGCGAAAACATGTACAGCGCGCGGCGGGCGCGCGTCATCGCCACATACAGCAAACACAATGATTCGGTGACCCCGCGTTGCCTGTGGTCGGTGAAAGCTTGCTGCCAGTCGTCTGGAAGCATGCGCTGCAAATTCGCGTTCATATAGCGCACGACACCGTTGGGCGGCAGACAGGGATCTTCGCCACGCATCACCAATAGTGAAGTGGACGGAGCGAGGTCGATAACCAAATCTGGCAAGAACACTGCGTCGAACTCCAAGCCCTTGCTACGGTGGATGGTCATCACCTTAACCTGGGCGTCGCTCGGCAAAGCCACTCGATCGGCCATGACGGACTCCTCGAATGCTCGCAGTCGCCCGTGATAATTGAGCTGAAACTGCTCAGCACTGCGCACCAATTGTTGCAAGCGGTGCTGGTCCCACCAAGTGACATGCCCTGCAATCATATCCGCGATGGTCCCTACGGCCTCGGCCAATCCACGTCGGGATACCTCAAGGCGAAACCAACTGGCCAATTCGTAAGGTTTGGTGGCCATGCCCTCGGGCAACTTGGCAACTAGCGGAGAAGTGCGAATGTGAAACGCCGAAGTCCTGTCGCCAGGATGGTCCGCCAGGCGAACTAACGAAAGTACCAATTGCACAGCCGCCGAATCGGTCAGCGGGTTGCCACCGTCTTGACTCGCGGACACATTGCGTTGGCGCAGCATGGCAATCATGCGTCCGACATCAGCATTGGTTCGAAACAACACGCCGATGCTTGCATCTGTCTTGGCGGTCAAGTCAGCGATCTGATCTGCGGCATGCCACAGCAATTGCTCTTCACGTTCCAATGGCGGCACATCGTGAGGTACTCGCAGAGTATTCTGCAACCGAACATAACCGCTTAGATCCACCCGCGTAGTCCGGTGTTCGGGGAACTCGCGCGACCAGCGTGCCGCCATCGCCTCACAGCCTGCAAAATTCTCGTGATTGGGCAGGTGCTGGAAAACTTGATTGACCACTCGCATCACTTGAGCACTACTGCGATAGCTATCGCGCAGTTCCTCGCGTTTGACACCGGCTACTGACCGATTGACTGTATCGAAGATCTCTGCGACGCCACCTCGCCAACCGTAAATTGCTTGTTTGATGTCCCCAACGCAAAAAAAACTGTGTTTCGAACTGCTGGCACCACCTAGTGGCTTGGCCAACGGCTCAAGCACATTCCATTGTTCTGGAGCCGTATCCTGAAACTCATCCAATAACAGGTGCTCGACGGCACAATCCATCCGGAATTCCATCCGATGTTTACCCGTCCGCGCCGCATTCGAGTTGTCGCTGTTTTCGCCAACGCTGGACTCGCTCAGTTGCTGCTGTATCCCGACTCGACCCGTCGGTAAGGAATCGTCTGCTGTCATCCAGCCGGAAAGATAGTAAGCGACATCCGAAAAAGCCAACAATCGCTGCCGTTTAGTCTGTGCTGTGTACTGCGCGTCATAGGCATCCAGGACTCGATAGCTGGCCAACGTTTGATTCCGACGTACGGGCAAGAGTTCCCCTGCGGCGCGCTCTGCCAACACACGAAGCGCGGTCACCAATCCAGCCGAAAGCGGCTTGCGGAAGTAGGTTGGCGGATCCTCGTCGAGCTTCTTGTAAATGCCATGCTCGATTACGGACTCCCACCTGCCTGCAGACCCGTCCAAATGCAGGCGTTGGAGCAACCCATCAGCCCTCTTGTCGCCTATCTGAGTTGATTCCAACGTCTGTAGGGCGGACTCTGTAGCTGTCTCCGAGGGAACCGGCGGCAGTGGCAATTGATCCCAAGCTTCTTCTGAGGTAGCCCGAAAGGCACCATAACCAGCTGAAACCGTTTGTCGAATCTGTTCGGCCACCTGACGGCTGGATTCCCCCTTAGCCAACATACGAACCAGTGTCACTAGCGTTTGCCGATCGTGACTGTCCAACATCTTGCCAATCGCTTCCATCTGGAATTGCGGTTCCTGCAGTGGATCCATCGCATTCCAGCCCGGCGGCAAGCCCATTTCCAGAGTGAAGGTCCGCGCGACTTGAGCGAAGAAACTGTCCAGTGTAGAGATTCGCAATCGGTGAATCGACGCGGTCACACGCTTCAGGCAAGCCAAGCAGGCTGGCAAACTGGCATCGACGTCCGGTAAGTGTTTGCCAAGTTGCTGAAGCTCCGCAGGGTCCAAACATGCGCTGGCCAAACGCTGCAAAACACGATGCAAGATCTCGCCAGCAGCCTTACGCGTGAACGTAGTTGCCAAGATATGATCAACTTCGTGTCCAGCTAGCAATATTTGTAGTAAACGGTTGCTCAGCTGGAAGGTCTTACCTGTTCCCGCTGAGGCGCGAATGACCTGAGGTTGGAATCTCACGTCGCTACGAATCGGCTGCCTCAATCGCTGTTGGGCGGCCGACAATACGTCCGCAGAAATGGTAGACCACGCTGTTGCCGTGGCACTGTTAGAAAATCGATTCAGCTTTCGCACGGGACGCGGCACCGCAACTCGCTGGACGCCCGTCTGACAAATTCGACCAAAGTCGTCGTACTGAACGTCTGCCAGTTTTTCGGGCCAGAATTCACCGCAGGCCACTTGGCTGGCAACTTCATCTGCACGCGAGTTTGCCTCTGACAGTTGAGCTGCCGTGAAATCTGCAGTGAAGAACCCTGTATCCTGGGCCTGCTTGGGAATGGAAATGTACCCCAACGAGGGCGTTCCCGTGACACCCAACCGCTCCGCCAAACGCACGTATAGGGGGAGCTGCAAATCCGTCCACCCCTTGCTGCTAGACCAATGTACTGAAACGGGATTCTTTGCCGATTCGCTGGTCTTGTAATCCCAAATCGCCCACCGACCGGTAGCGGGATGGTAATCGATACGATCGATGCGGCCAATCAACTTCAGCAGCTTGTCACCGATACCACACATCACCATGTCGTCGGCCTTAACGGACGATTCCACATGGCGAATCTCCCAACCATCGGCAGCGCGCTGCGCCTGCTTGGCCGCGAACGCCTCCAGCCGCAATTCGGCTTGCTCAATTTGAATAAGCACGGTGGCTGGCGGATCGCTGCCGTACTTCTGCTCAGCCAAAGTATGCAAGCTCTCTATCAAGAAACGACGCACTTCAGCCTCATCGGAACTGCTGCCGAGCGGACTGCGTCCCAACAAATCAACCGTTTCGTGCAACAGTACACCAAAATTAGCTGCATCCAGCTCTTCAACAGAGTCATCCTCGCTACGCAGCTTCAACACGTGTCGCAGATAATACCGGTAGGGACAGGCCAAGTAATCCCGAAATGCCGTCACCGTAATCGAACTGGGGATACTTCGATTTTGAGGGCGAGGAACAATCATGCCTGGTGATTGCGAGTCCCCCGATGCATGCGAGGCGGCCAACCATCGAGATTGCACGGGAGGAAGCACATCCGCGTGAACCTCGCTAACTAGATGAAGAACCCGAGCTGGCAATTGGGCCAGCGGGCATGCCATGAGCAATCGACTAGGCACCAATGGATCCCCAACGGCATCGGTCTTGCCCACGACGATGCGCAGCTTCTGGCGAGCATGGCACATCACTTGCAATGAATACATGTCGCGTGCATAGCGGCGAGCGTTGTCCATGACACCCAGCTGCTTGCGAATCGCATTGGGCAGGAACGAATCAGCATTGACGCTTTCCGGCACAACACCATCATGCATACCGGCAAGTACCAAAGCTGGCGCATCGTCCAGGGCCAATTCCAGCCAGCCCAGGATTTCAACTGCCTCCGCGCTGCTGGGCTCCGGAATTAGCTGCCCTGCTAAACTGCGCACCAGCCAATCCACCATTTCCACTAATGTCAAGCTCGGTTCCAGACCGTCGGGCAATTCTCGAAGAGCGATGATGGCGGCGGCAGTTTTTGATGCCGACTGGTACAGCGGACCATCAATAGAATCCTCCAAATCACACAGCTTGCGCTGGTAGGCTGCGTTCAATACTGCCAACAAGGGCTGGACCCACAATGAAACTCGTTGCCGGCGCGATTTCAGTTTCCCCAACCAACGATTCAGAATCTTCGTTACCAACCCAAAAACTTCGGCTCCTTCGGCGTTTTGCACAACCGTGCCGTCAACGGTCTTGCACAACGTGGCGCGATAGTAGCGATCCAGCTGCGACAGCCAATCGTCCGGTAGAGCTGCTTTCGTGACGCGAAGCAAGTTTTCAAAGGCTGGATGACGCACGAGCGCCGCAAAATCACTGTACTTGCGGGCGTCGACGTAGCGGGCGAGAAGAACAATCAACTGCACCGGCTCGGTCAACGCCAATGCGGTGCCAGCGCCATAGCGGGCTGGCACTGAACACTGGTCCAATTCACGCTTGAGTTCGGGAACCAGCGAACTATCAGCTGCACCGACCGTTACTTCACGAATATGAAGTTCGTCCGTCCACTCAGCCAGACAAGCGGACACCAGTTGTGCTTGATCCTGGGGTGAGTTGCCGACGAACATACAGTCTGGTGGCAGTTCCAGTTCCATGTCTTGCCACATCGAGCTGATCAAACCACCCAGGGCATCGAAGCGGGATGCCTCTGCCGGTGGAGCTCCGATCCATACCTCAACCCGCTCAGCTACGGCCTGCAGGAAACGCCGTTGGGTCGAATTCAAGTCCACACAACCAACGACAATAATTTGCTGGGAAACACTGGCTTCCCCCCAATCCAACGCGCGCAATCGTGCAGTTTGAACATCCCACAATTCGAGCGAATCGAGCTTTGCATGATACGCCCGCTGAATCTCCGCCAATGCCTGCCATCGCGTCGACTCGGGGTGGCCATCGCCCAGCGCCCTCGACACCTGCTCAAAATCTAGACCATCGCTAGCAAGCTCCCGATGCAAGCCAGCCAGCATTTTCCCCAACTCCAGCCACTGCTGCGAAGCAGTTTGCTGGGGTGGCACAGGAACAACACACTGCAGCTGGGTCGGAGCGATAGCCTGCAGCGCTTCAACCCAAGCGAGATTCTGAACTAACTCTCCAGCAAATGGAAACTTGGCCACATACAGTTGTTCGGGCAACGCACCGATCGTGACCGTCCTGGGTGGATACAGGATGACGCCCTCCAATTGGGCGCGAAGCGTCAACAACTCGATCAAACGCCGCCTGGCCAGGCCGCCCGGCAAAACGATCATTATCTCCCGCATGTCACACGTTCCGCTAGCGCGGAATCGCTGCACCAATTGCTCAACAACGCGTGGGAGAATCGCCTCATCCCAACCGACAAAAATTCGTCGCGGCTCAACCTGAGAATCCATCACAATCTGTGGTCTAACCTCCGGCATCTTGCTCTTTCCATGGAATCGATAAAATCCAAACGTCCACCAGGAACGTCCGGTCCAATTCTTGGACATAAGCCATTTCTTATGACTGCATTCGTCTATTCTATGCGACCTGCCGTGACACGTTAGGTCACGTGCAGGAATCAGCTAGCGGAAATCCCCAGGTTTGGCGACAGTTCTCGGCGAACGCCACCGCTGGGTAAACGTAACTCCCCCCCTTACACAAGTTGCACTGCTTTCATACTACCGTCGGAAGGAAGGGTCGGAGCCCCAGCGGCCGTTAGCGACAGTGAGGGCAATTCCCTTTGCCGTCCCGCCTCGTGTGCCCGCTCGCGACTCTCCCAAAGCCAAGTGTCGGTTTGGCAAGAATTGAAACGCAGGGCCACCAAGAAACGGGTGACAATACGCAACTGGTGGCCAAATAGAACTGATTAGGCAAATTTTATGTCCTGCTTGTCTGCCAGTACTGAACGATCGTGGAGACTAAGGCTTCTAGCGAGTGCTCTTCGGCCTCCGCAATCGGAGGACAACCGAGCTGAGTCAGTTTCGTGCTGATCGGCTCACTGAAACTTACGAATTTTAGGGAACGCGTGTGGACACCCAGTAGTCGGACGACGTCTTCGGCGATAGCGCCGCTCGTTACCGCGACCAGGTGCAATTGATGCGATTCCAAAGCAGATTCAATGGCAGGTTTTAGCTCGTTTGCTGCGGCAGTCGCATAGGTCTGCACTGTTTCGACCGTCGCGCCAGCCGCTACCAGTCCGTCGGGCAAAACGGACTGGCTGCGATTGGTCGTGGTTACCAGCCAATGTTCGCCTTTTACCGATCCAGTCAGCGTTTCCGCCAATCCTGCTGCACTGAAATTGGAATCGGGAACGACATCGCATCGCAATCCGTGCTCTGCGAGTCGCAGCGCGGTGGATGGCCCGACCGCTGCCAAACGAAGACCTGAGAAAACTCGACTGTCATACCCCAAGCCCTTGAGCGCGGAGAACAAGCTGGCAATCGAGTTGGAACTGGAAAAAGTAACACCGCTAAACTGCCCTCCAGCGATTCGATGGATAACCGCATGAAGAGGGCCAATAGCCGCTGGTGGCGAAACCTCTAGCACTGGCTGATTGAGTACGAACGCCCCCAACCGGCGTAAGGCCTCTGCCAAGTCCTGAGATTGCTCTTCGGTGCGAGCCAATAGAATTCCACAGCCCTGCAATGGTTGCCGGGAATACCAATCAAACTCGCTGCCCAGCGCGGCGACCTCCCCAACGATGACAATTACCGGCGGCCGCATTTTGCTGGCTGGCTTCAAGTGTTCAACGGTCGATCCAAGTGTACACCGGACCACCTGCTGGTCGGGCCAACTGCAGCGTCGAACAATCGCACAGGGCGTATGCGGTGGTTTGCCAGCCGCAAGCAATTGCCCTGTCCACTGCTCAACTGTTGTAACTCCCATGTAGAAAACCAGCGTACCAGGAAAGCAGGCCAACGCCTGCCAATCGATCTGCTGTGACCCATCCCGCTGTTGCTGTCCCGTAATAAATGCCACCGCCGACGCATGGTCGCGATGAGTCAGTGGAATCCCGACGTAGCTCGCTGCCGCCAGTCCAGCTGTGATCCCTGGCACCACTTCAAAAGGAATGCCGTGCGCGGCCAGCACACTTAGCTCCTCGGCCGTACGTGCAAAAACCGCCGTATCGCCACCTTTAAGTCGCACGACACATTGTCCCCGCTGCGCCAAATCGACCAAAGTGGAATTGATCTCCGCTTGCGTCCAAATCCTTTGCCTGCCGTGCTTTCCGACGCAAATACACTTCGCCTGAGGGGCAAAATCCAGCAGCAACTCGTTAGCCAGACCGTCGTAGAGTATTGTTTCGGCTGCTTGCAGGCATTCACGGCCTCGCAACGTCAATAGCCCTGGGTCACCAGGTCCTGCACCGACTAGATAGACGAAACCGCTGGGATTTGCCCGTACACCCTGTTCCTTGGCGAATTCCGACTGGACAGATCCTAAAGAATCGAACATTATATGCGGTTCCTAATGCCCAGACCTGCAGCAATGTTGTGGGATGCAGGGCAACCAAATCAATTAATTGGGCCGAAATGAGTCGGGAATGGGTTCCTGACGACGAGTATTTCGGCCTCCAGCTACCACCGCCAAGTGTAAGAGATAGTGTAGATGCCAAACACCAAGGGGGCCAAGAAGCGTTTGCGACAAAGCATCGTCCGACGTGATCGTAATCGGGCTCGGAAAACTCGCGTTCGTAACTCTTTGACCAAATTCCGTGAAGCCGTTGCCGCGAAGAATTTCGAAGCGGCCAAGGTGTTGGCTCTGTCCACTACGAAATTGCTGGACAAAGCAGCATCAAATGGCTTGATCCATCCAAACAAAGCGGCTCGACTTAAGAGTCGTATGGTTCACCTGATGCTAACCTCACAAAACGCGGCGTAGGTAAAATTCCTTGACGCAGCCTGTCGACTTAGCATCGCAGGATCATTAACTGACGTAGTGGATCTTGCCAAAGATCCTGGTAGTCGATC